>NZ_CP084506.1:2427121-2730511 GCF_003113495.2 Edwardsiella tarda ATCC 15947 = NBRC 105688 | reverse complement strand
GTGCCAGCCCTCGCGCCGGGCGAGCCTTCATCGCCATCAACTGTGGCGCCCTGCCGGAGCCACTGCTGGAGTCTGAACTGTTCGGCCATGCTAAGGGCGCCTTTACCGGCGCCGTAAGCAGCCGCGAAGGATTGTTTCAGGCCGCCGCCGGTGGGACGCTGTTTCTCGACGAGATTGGCGACATGCCGTTGGCGTTGCAGGTGAAACTGTTGCGTGTCTTGCAAGAGCGCAAGGTGCGTCCGCTGGGCAGTAATCATGACATCGCTATCGATGTGCGTATCATCTCCGCCACCCACCGCAATCTGCCGAAGGCGATGGAGTTGGGCGAGTTTCGTGAAGATCTTTTCTACCGCCTCAATGTGGTCTCCCTACGTTTGCCCGCGCTCAACCAGCGCCCGGAGGATATCCCCTTGCTGGCGGTTCACCTGCTGCGTCAGGCCGCCGAACGCCACAAACCGCAGGTGCGCAGCTTTTCCAGTGGTGCGATGCGCGCCCTGGTCACTGCCGCCTGGCCGGGCAACGTGCGCCAACTGGTCAACGTGATCGAGCAGTGCGTGGCGTTGACCACGGCGCCAGTGATCAGTGAGGCATTAGTCGAACAGGCCTTGCAGGGCGAGAATAGCGCCTTGCCGACCTTCGTCGAGGCGCGTCACCACTTTGAGTTGCACTATCTGCGTAAGCTGCTGCAGATCACCAAGGGCAACGTCACGCATGCGGCGCGCATGGCCGGACGCAACCGGACCGAGTTTTATAAGTTGTTGTCGCGCCATGCGCTTGATCCAAATGATTTCAAGGAGTAAGGGAGCGGTGATCGCATTCTGAGCGGGAGGTTTTTGGCTCGGTGCGCATTCGTGGGCGCTAAACAAAGTCGTCGGAATGATTTACACTCCCTGCGGATTTTTATCAGTCAGGCTGCGGTATGCCGCGTGCGGCGCCCTGCGGCGTATTGGACAGCGAGTATTTATGAGTCGAACTCTCTCCATTGCACTGGCCCAGCTGAACCTGCTGGTCGGTGACATCGAAGGCAATGCCGAGCGTATGTTGGCCGCCATGGCGCAGCAACAGCAGGCGGGTGCCGATATTGTGATGTTCTCTGAACTGGCGCTCTGCGGCTACCCGCCGGAAGATCTGCTGTATCGCGATGACTTCCATCAGCGTTGCCAGAGCCAGTTGGAGCGTCTGCGCCAAGCCTCCGGGTCGATCGCCGTGATCGTCGGCCACCCCTGGCGTGAGAAGGGGGCGCTGTATAATGCGCTGTCGCTATTCGCCGATGGGCAGCTACAGGCGCGCTATTATAAGCAGCGCTTGCCTAACTACGGCGTGTTCGATGAGATGCGTTACTTTAGCGCCGGCGATACGCCGTGCGTTGTCACCCTGAAGGGCTACCGTTTGGGGCTCCTGATCTGTGAGGATGTTTGGTTCAACGAACCGGTGGATGCGGTCGCGGCCGCGGGTGCCGAGATCTTGTTGACCATCAATGCCTCTCCCTATAACCGCGAAAAACCCTACATGCGTAATACCCTGCTGGCGGATCATTGCCGTCGCACCGGGTTGCCGCTGCTCTACCTGAATCAGGTCGGGGGTCAGGACGAGTTGGTGTTCGATGGCTGCTCCAAGGTCTTCGATGCGCAGGGGCAGTTGACCCACCGTCTCGCCGCCTTTGACGAGCAGGTGACGCAGGTGCAGCTGGTGGAGACTCGGCCGCAACCGATGAGCGATCCGGCCAGCGAACTGCCTGCGTTGGCGCAGATCTACCGGGCGTTAGTCCTGGCGGTGCGCGACTATGTCGGCAAGAACGGCTTTCAGGGCGCGGTGCTGGGACTGTCAGGCGGCATCGACTCCGCGCTCACGCTGGCCATCGCGGTGGATGCGTTGGGCAAGGAGCGCGTGCAGGCGTTGATGATGCCGTTCCGTTATACGGCCGACATCAGCGTGGCCGATGCGCAGGAGCAGGCACAGACCATGGGGGTCGAGTTCGATATCCTCTCCATCGAGCCGATGTTCGATGCCTTCATGGGGCAGTTGGCGCCGCTCTTCGCCGGCACCGAACGCGATACCACCGAAGAGAACCTCCAGGCGCGTTGCCGGGGCGTGGTATTGATGGCGATCTCCAACAAGCGCCGTCGTCTGGTGTTGACCACCGGTAACAAGAGTGAGATGGCGGTTGGCTATGCCACGCTGTATGGCGATATGGCCGGTGGGTTCGATGTGCTGAAGGATGTGCCGAAGACCCTGGTATTCCAGTTGGCCAGCTACCGCAACACGCTGGGCTATGTGATCCCTCAGCGAGTGATCGATCGTCCGCCTTCCGCCGAGCTGGCACCGGATCAGGTCGATCAGGATAGCTTGCCGCCCTATGATGTGTTGGACGCCATCCTGCAAGGCTACGTCGAGCAGGATAAATCGGTGGCACAGCTGGTGGCCGATGGCTTCGACGAGGCGGTGGTGCGCAAGGTGATCCGTTTGGTGGACATCAACGAATACAAACGCCGTCAAGCCGCCGTCGGGCCTCGTATCACGGCGCGTAACTTCGGCAAAGATCGCCGTTATCCGATAACCTCCGGCTTTGGCCGCAAAAACTGGTGACAGAGGAGCAGTGATGAAAAAGATTGATGCGATTATTAAGCCGTTCAAACTGGATGACGTGCGTGAGGCGTTGGCCGAGGTGGGTATCACCGGTATGACGGTGACCGAGGTGAAAGGCTTCGGCCGCCAGAAGGGGCACACCGAATTGTATCGTGGGGCGGAGTATATGGTCGACTTTCTGCCCAAGGTGAAGCTGGAGATCGTGGTGGCCGATGATATCGTCGATACCTGCGTCGAAACCATCATGCAGACGGCGCAGACGGGCAAGATCGGCGACGGCAAGATCTTTGTCTATGATGTGGCCCGCGTGGTGCGTATCCGTACCGGTGAGCAGGACGAAGAGGCGATCTAACCCCATCCTCTGTCATCGAGGACGACGCGTGCTTGACGCGCCGTCCCTCTCTTTTCCGTTTTTCGTTTTTTGGCATTAGCGCGCATTGTTGGCCCGTATTGGCTTATTTTCTGTCGCTATTGGCGGGTAAACGAAAAAAAACGCGCCGCCTTAGGTGTCCATCGTTGGACGCGCCCTCGCTTCTCCTCTCGGGATCGATCCGTTACACTGCATCAGTAATCCGATTGAACTCATTGATGAGGCGTGCCCATGTATCAAGATCTGATTCGTAGCGAGTTAAACGAAGCGGCGCAGACACTGAATAATTTCCTGGCCGATCCGGCCAATATCCTGGCTATCCAACAGGCGGCACAGCTATTGGCCGCCTCGTTTAAGGCCGGTGGCAAGGTGCTCTCGTGCGGCAACGGCGGTTCGCATTGCGATGCGATGCACTTCGCCGAAGAGCTCACCGGGCGTTATCGTGAGAACCGTCCCGGCTATCCGGCGATCGCCATCTCCGATCCCAGCCATCTCTCCTGCGTGAGCAACGACTTCGGTTATGACTATGTCTTTTCGCGTTACGTCGAAGCCGTCGGGCGCGAAGGGGATGTGTTGTTGGGGATCTCAACCTCGGGTAACTCCGGCAACATTATTAAAGCCATCGAGGCGGCGCGCGCCAAGGGGATGAAAGTGATCACCCTAACCGGCAAAGATGGCGGCAAGATGGCGGGAAGCGCCGATGTGGAGATCCGCGTGCCGCATTTCGGTTACGCCGATCGCATCCAGGAGATCCACATCAAGGCGATCCATATCATGATCCAACTGATCGAAAAAGAGATGGCGGCCTGATGGCGTTGGGGCGAGCGTCGTGTTCGCCCCAAGACGAGCGAGGAGCGGGAATGTGTGAGCTGCTGGGCATGAGCGCCAATGTGCCGACGGATATCTGCTTTAGCTTTACCGCGCTGGCGTTGCGCGGTGGCCGTACCGGCCCGCATAAGGATGGCTGGGGGATCACCTTCTACGAAGGGAAGGGCTGTCGCACCTTTAAGGATCCCTTACCCAGTCACAGCTCGCCGATCGCTCGCCTGGTGCGTGAGTACCCGATCAAGTCTTGCGCGGTAGTCTCACACGTCCGCCAGGCGAATCGCGGTAGCGTGACCCTGGAGAATACCCATCCCTTCACCCGTGAACTCTGGGGGCGCAACTGGACCTTTGCCCACAACGGCCAGCTCGATGACTACCTGACGTTGGCGACCGGTAACTACCAGCCGATCGGGGAGACCGATAGTGAGTATGCCTTTTGCTGGCTGCTGCAGCAGATGCATACCCGTTATCCTCACCCCCCGCATGACGAGCGGGCGCTGTTTCGCTTTATCGCCGCGTGTGCCGATACGTTGCGCCAACGTGGTGTCTTCAACATGCTGCTTTCTGATGGCCGCTATGTGATGGCCTACTGCAGTACGCAACTTCACTGGATCACGCGTCGTGCCCCATTCGGTCAGGCGACGCTGGTGGATGAGGATGTGATGATCGATTTTCAGGCCGAGACAACGCCGGATGACGTCGTCTCGGTGATCGCGACTCAGCCGCTGACCTGCGATGAGTCTTGGCAGCGCATTGCGCCGGGGGAGTTTGCGCTATTCTGCCTGGGCGAACGCCAGGCGTGAGGGCGCGCTGCCAGCAGGCAGGGGGGCGTTAACCACGTAGCGGCCATCCTGCACGTTGACCTGTGGCGGCAGTGCGTGCTGAGCAAAGTATTGATAACCCGGCTGTAATTCGCGCCAGAAGTTAATATAGCTAGAGTTCCGGTGGCGTTGCATATTCCGCTCGGTCATATGGAAGGGGTAGATATTGATGTCTACCAGCATCTGGCCGTTGCGGAAGGCGCTCTGCACGTAACGGTAGATCTCCGAGATCCCGGCGTTGGTCATGGCGTAGCAGCCGACCGAGACGCAGTCACCATGGATCATCAGGTATTTTCCGGAATAACCGTGCGCCTGATCGTAGGGGTTCGGGTAGCCGATGTTGATCGCCTGGTAATAGCGGCTATCGGGTTTGAGATGGCGGGCGTCGATTTGGTAGAAGCCTTCGGGGCTCTTAAAATCGCCTTCGGTACGTTTCGGACCGAGTCCCCCGGAAAACTTACAGATGGGGAAGCGCTTCACCAGCTGATAGCCATTCTGCACTTTCGCGTACAGCTCCAGTTGGCGCTCTTCCTTGAAGATTTGAATATAGACCGGCGATCCTAGCAGGCTATTAACGCCGCTACGCGGCACGGAACCGGACTCGCTGGCGGACGATTTGCACGCAGCCAACGGCAATGCCAGGCATATCGCCAGCAAGGTAACTATCTTACTCATGTAGAACCCTGTCAAAGAAGTAATAGCACGACGTTTTTCGGATAATGTCGATTGACCCACCCTAAAGTGCGCACAGTGTAATCCAGAGCCACCGGCGAGAGTGAGCGTTTTTTTCGCCCGCTATAGCGGAAATTTCCGGCGGCGCACACGAGGCCCTTTTTTATTATGCAAGGTGGGGATGATGGCGTCGGTTTATAACTATTTGGCATGATTGGACGGCGGAGGATCGGGCCTCCATAATAGGCGCCTTTAGCGTAAGCGATGGGGCATCCAGCAGGATCGCTCCGCGAGAATAGGCATAAAGCATGATGACACTCCTTCTCTCTGGGCGGGGCACCCTGGCCCGCCTTCTGACGCTGCTGGCGACGATCCTGTTGTTGAGTGGCTGCGGCCCGACGCAGGTCGATCTCGCCGGCAAAACCATGGGGACCTACTATGCGGTCAAATACCTACCGGCTGAGGGGACACCGGCAGCGGCTCAGGTTCAGGCGGAGATCGATCGCCTGCTCGAACGGGTAAACGATCAGATGTCCACCTATCGCCCCGGTTCAGAGCTGAGCCGCTTTAACCAGAGTCGGCGGGTGAACACTCCCTTTCCCGTCTCATCAGATACCGCTCGGGTGGTGAACGAGGCACTGCGTATCAATAAATTGACCGATGGTGCGTTAGACGTGACCGTCGGGCCACTGGTGAACCTGTGGGGCTTCGGTCCGGAGGGGCGCCCCGATCGTGAGCCGTCGCCTTCGCAGATCGCGCAGCGACGTGCCTGGGTGGGGATCCAGCACTTATCGCTACAAGGCAATGCGCTGGTCAAGGATATTCCTGAGTTGTATGTCGATCTTTCGGCAATCGCCAAGGGGTATGGCGTCGATGTGGTGGCCGACTATCTGCAGTCGTTGCACATCGATAACTATATGGTCGATATCGGTGGTGAGGTCCGAACCCTGGGGCATAATGGCGAGAAGAGCCCTTGGCGTATCGCGATCGAAAAACCCTCTACCGGCGCGCAGCAGCGGGTACAGGCGATCATCGAGCCGGGCGCGATGGCGGTGGCGACCTCCGGCGATTATCGCAACTATTTTGAGCAGGATGGGCAACGCTTCTCGCACGAGATCGATCCGCAGACTGGCCGCCCGGTCACGCACCGTCTCGCCTCGATTACCGTGTTGGCGCCGACCTGTATGACCGCCGACGGACTCTCCACTGGGTTGTTCGTCATGGGGCCCGATCGCGCCTTGGCGCTGGCTAACCGGATGAATATCCCGGTGTATATGATCGTTAAGGGTGAACATGGCTTCGAGGAGCGCACCTCGACGGCATTCGCCCACTATCTGGCCGCCGTGCAACCGTAAGCGGGAGGCCCGATAGCCGAGGCTGACACCGGCCTGGAGCTGACGCGCCAGGCCGGTGATGCGCTATCTCGTTAGACGCCGCCATGCGGCTGTGGATGCTGCGCCGTATGACGCTGGCTGTAGGCATGTAACAGCAGCGGCAGCGCGACGAAGCCAACCGTCCCCGCCAACAGGAGCAGGACATAGAGCGCCGGTGAGCCGACCGGGATTTGATCCGGCGGAATAAAGCTCAATACGAAGGCCAATAATGCGGCGGCGAGGCCGACGCCTGCCACCAGCCAGACACCGATGCGCCCACCGGGGATGCGGTAAGGTCGAGGCGTCTCGGGCTGGGTATAGCGCAGGGTGATCACCGCAGCAAACATCAGGATATACATCAACAGATAGAGAATGGCGGCCAGTTGGCCGAGGATCTGAAAGGCGGCCTGCACGGAGGGGAGGCAGACCAGCATAATTGCCATCAGGGTGACGATGGCCCCTTGTAACAGCAGGATATTACGTTGTACTCCGTTATGATTGGCCTCTTGTAGCCAGGTCGGTAGATACCCTTCTCGTCCCACCTCAAACAGGCCGCGTGAAGGGCCTGCGACGATCACTGTCACCTGTCCTAATACCCCGACGGCGACCATCAGCGCCACCACATGGCCGAGCCAAGGCACCCCTAACGAGCTAAATAACAGGTTATAGGCGACTAACAGGCTTTGCACCAGGTTGATGCGATCGGCCGGGATCAATGCGCTGATGGTCAGGGTACCGAGGGCCAGCACTACCACGGTCATCAGCGCACTGATCCCGATGGCCAAAGGATAGTTGCGCGACGCGTTCTTCAGTTCACGTACGTGGACGGCGTTGATCTCCATCCCCGAGTAGAACAGGAAGACGCTGGCGGCGAGCACCAGATTGTGCAGATTGGTGATATCGGGAAACAGGGCATGCCAACCGAGGGTAAAGTGGATCGGGTTACCTAACGCGATGTAGGCGATACCGCAGCCGATGAGGATGGCGGCCGGGATCAGGGTGCCGATCATCCCGGCGATGGCGCTGATGCGCGAGGCCGATTTCACCCCATGCAGGTTAATCCAGGTCGCCAGCCAGTAGACGAGGAGTACGATGACTAAGGTATACAGGGCATTGGAGGCGAGGTGAGCGTCGGCACCGGGAAAGGGCAAGGCATAGGCCAGCGCGACGGCGGTGAAGATAAGCATGGTCGGGAAGCAGATGGTGGTTGCCAGCCACTGCAGAAAGATGGCAAGCAGGCCGAGGCGGTCGCCAAAGGCTTGGCCAATCCAACGGAAGACGCCCCCCTTCTGGGGCCAGCCGGTGGCGAGTTCGGCGGCGCATAGCGAAACCGGCACCAGGAAGCATAGAGCGGCGAACAGGTAGAAGAACACCGCCGCCAGGCCATACTCGGCTTCGGCCGCCAGGCCACGCAGGCTGACCACGGTGGTGATGTTCATCATGGCGAAGGTGCCGGCTCCCAGCGTGACCGCCGCCAGTGCAGATTTACTGCTCGATTGCGAAGTCATGATAAGGTTCTCACGCTAATGGGCCGCGCGAGGCGGCCCAGGGCTTGCGGTTATTGCTGATCGCTATTAGCCGGTTGCCAAGAGGGCTTACGGCAGGCGTAAATAATCAGCGGAATGATGAAGAAGCAGATGGAGCCGACGACCAGGATCAGGATGTAGCTGCTCGGGTTGCCGACTGGGATCTGATCCGGAGGGATAAAGCTCAGGAAAAAGGCTACGAGAGAGCCGACGAAACCGGCGCCAGCGATGATCCATATCCCGATCCGTCCACCAGGGACGCGATACGGACGCGGCGTATTCGGCTCTTTATAACGTAGATAGATGGCAGCGGCGAACATCATTATGTACATCAGCAGATAGAGGATGGTCGCGAGCTGTCCCAGGATCTGGTAGGCCGATTGCACCGAGGGCAGCACCACCAGCAGAACGGAGATGATGCTGACCACGATGCCCTGGAAGATCAGAATGTGCTGCTGGACGCCGTGGCGGTTGGTCTTCTGTAAAAAGGGCGGCAGATAGCCGGAGCGGCCAACCTGCAGCAGACCGGTAGACGGGCCCGCGACGATGGCGGTGATCTGACCTAGCACCCCGAAGGCCAGCATCGCGGCCAGTACCTCGCCCAGCCAGTGCAACCCGAAGTGGTCAAATAGCGCGTTGTAAGCGATGAGTAGACTTTGTACCAGGTTGATCTGTTCTTTCGGGATCAGGGTGGCGATACACAGGGTGCCGAAGACAAAGATAACGACGGTGGCGACGGCGGCGCTGATGATGGCCAGCGGATAGTTGTGTGACGGGTTATCGACTTCAACCACGTGGACCGCGTTGATCTCCATCCCACCGAAGAACAGGAAGATACTGGAGGCTAACACCAGATTGTTCAGGTTGGTCAAGTCAGGGAAGAAGTCGGCGGCACGGGCGACAAAATGAACCGGGTTGCCGGTCATCACATATACCAGCGTGAGGATCATCAAGATCCCGGCCGGGATGATGGTCCCGATCAGACCGCCCAGCGTGGCCAGCTTGGCGGATGAGCGGATCCCGCGTAGAGCGACCAGTGTGGCGATCCAGTAGACGAGCAGTAGAATCACGACGGTGTACAAGCGATTCGCTGCCAAATGAGAGTCGACGTCGGGATGAGGGCCGATAAAGGCCAGCGAGACGGCGGCGAAAATCAGTACGGTCGGGAACCAGATCGTGGTAGCGACCCACTGGAGATAGATGGCGACAAACCCCCAGCGATGGCCGAAGGCCTGACCAATCCAGCGGAATACCCCCCCTTTTTGTGGCCAACCCGTCGCTAATTCGGCGGCGACCAAGGAAACGGGAATTAAGAAGAAGACGGCGGCGAATAAATAATAGAAGGCGGAGGTGATACCATATTCAGCTTCGGACGGCAGACCACGTAAACTGACCACCGTGGTAATATTCATGATTGCCAGCGTCACAATGCTGAGCTTGGCGGAAGGTTTCCCTTGCGCCGTAGAGTCCGATGTGGAGGCCATAATTGCTCCTTGATATAACGTGTTTTAGGCGTATCTCATAAGAGCCTATCCCATTAGGCTATTTTATTTGCCATGTTGGCCCTGGGCAGTGCTCACACAAAACTTAACCAAGTTTTGCATGCCCTTCAGGGCGGCCTGAAGGGGGAGCGAAGCGAATAATCCTCACGTATTGCGTGTACGCTTCGGTTGTTCCGCGCTGTCCGTATCCAAACTGGCTGCAACAATACACGCCTACTGGGATAGGCTCTAAGTCAGCTATGCGAAATATAGAGGCATAAAGGCCGGGCTAACCCGGCCTATGCATGGGTACATCTTAATTACGGCATAGTGGCTAATTATTTAGCGCCGAGTACCTCATTACGTGCAGCGGTAACACAGTCAATCACATGCTGCATAATTTCATGTGTTAAATGAACGTTCATCGGGTAAACCTTCAGCGCGAATACCATGGCCTCTGGGTCACTGGCGTCACGATTATATTCGGTGACGCGGAAGCCGGTGCTGAAGCTCATGTACGGAGTATATTGCCCGTTAATTTTCTTACCGCTACGGAACCACTCATACAGTTTGTTACCCACATCCATGGTCAATTTGTTATTGGCCACTAATTGGGATTTATAAGCCGGATCAGTCAGCTCATGTTGATATTGTTGATGTGCCATGACGCCTTCCGGATAAATACGGAACAGGGTGACCAGGCTGTAATCATCCGGGTTGACACAAACGGTATCCGCATTTTCATGCAGTAGGTTACGCAAATAATATTGGTTTTCCAGGATACCGCCCATGATGGCTTGGAAGCCTTCATAGCCGAAGTACTTCATCGTCGCCCAACCAGCCAAGGCGCCGGTTGCGGCACGAGAGACTTCCAGCGTGTAGTCCAGGGGGTTGTACGGAGAACGCGGTTGCAGGTAAGCGGAGCCCGGACGTTTCAGAATGCTTTCGAACTCTTCGGCGTTACGATAGGTGAAGCAGCTGCTGGCGTAAGGCGTAAAGCCGGCTTTATGGAAGTCGAAGCCAATGGCATCGGCATACTTCATCGCTTCCAGCGCGTGGCAGTTGGCTTCGATGAACGGTAACAGTGCCTCGGTGAATTGCAGCGGGTTCTTGGCAAAGTCATATTTTCTAAAGGCCAACCATGACCAACTGGTGACGGCATCGCAGTACAACAGTGCCTTACCGTAAGGGGAGGCGTTCGGATATTGATCCAGCAGTTTACGTACCCCGGCGACCGGGTCAAAGGCGTTGGCATCGGTGGTCCCCATGGTACATACCACGGAGGCGACTGGGATTTTCTTGGCTTGCAATGATTTCAGCACCGCTTCCAAATCTTGCAGATCCATGGCGTTGGTGTCGGGATCGGTCTTGATGCGGATGATGTTATCCATCCCCAACCCCATCCAGTCGGTGCTGTTTAGCATGGTGTAGTGCGCCTGCTGTGAGCACAGTACTTTGGCATCGGTACGGATACCGCTGTGACGGGAGTTAGGCAACACACGGGTCAATGCGTATTTTACATGATAGGTCCAGCAGCCTGAACCCCCATAGGTGTAGACACAGCCTGAATGTTTAGCATCCCAACCGACCAAGTTGGCCAGCATCCCCGCACTTTCCAGTTCGGCGCGGTGCACGTTCCAGGAATATTCCCCTTCTAAGATATTGGGGGAGAAAATCTCTGACATGATAGCCGCGATAATAGAGGCGGTGTTGGCCTGCGGGATCACGTTACACATGGTCAGCGGATGGCCCCAGTTAGGGAGCCCTTCGAACAGCGCGCTGGTTTGTGCGATGACCTGATCGCTGCTGCTCATTTTATCCGCCATTTCAATATCTTTAACTTTATCGAAATCAATAGTCAAAGCCGGATTTTGGCCGAGATAAGCTGGGCCACCATCGTTAGGACGCAGCTTATTCAGATGTTCAATGGCTTTGGCTATAGACTTGGATAAAGGATCATTATCGTCACTGAATGCAGAGGGAAATGCAGAGCACATTTCTTCGCGATATTTGGCCCACTGTTTGTTGCTATTACCGTTATTCGCTTTCATTTGGATGTCCTTGATATGGTCTTTATCACAAGTGTGATAAGCCGCAAACCCATCTCTCAGCGCTAGCTGCGTTGGGAAAAGGAGAACGACCACGGATAGGTAACTAAAAGCTATATTACATATAGTGACTCTATATTTTGGGGAAGCTGTCCCCTCGCTGTAGTTAAACAGCTAACAAAACTGCTGGCGAGGTATCTGCTTAATTATTCATACCCGGCGAGCTAACGTGTTTAATTCTAGCACCACAAAATAAGTCAGTTGAAAATAAATAGTGTAACCATCACAAAGAGCTGATTATGCTGTAATCGAGGCCGATAGTTTCATATTACAAATCAAATAATGATAGGCCGTGATGGTTGTGTGATGGGAATCTCAATAATGGCGCTAGATGATGAGAATGCAAATGCTATGCCTGATTATTTAATCGATTTTGTTTGCTAATTTCTAATGACACAGAGTGGCAGAAGGATGAAACATTGTGAAATGGTTGGTTATCATGATTGATAATATCCGCATGGTGAATTACCCATCGATAAATATTTCTTGGTTAAAATTACATCATAATTAAAGTTTACTCTTATTATTATTTACGACCGTGCGGGAAGCTATCTATTTGGTTATAGTTTATTAGCGTGATGATAAAACGTGGCGGGTTGAATAATAATACACAATGCTGTATATTTATACAGTTATTGATTGAGGGTGGGGCGCTCAGATGCGTAAGATCATTCATATCGATATGGATTGTTTCTTCGCCGCGGTCGAGATGCGCGATTTTCCGGCGCTGCGCGAGGTCCCGTTGGCGATCGGCGGCAGCGGCGAGCGGCGTGGGGTCATTAGCACCGCGAACTATGCCGCGCGGCGCTATGGCGTGCGTAGTGCGATGCCGACGGCGCAGGCGTTGAAGCTGTGTCCGCATCTGACGTTGCGTCCGGGGCGTATGGCGGTTTATAAGGCTGTGTCGGGGGAGATCCAGCAGATTTTCCGCCGCTATAGCGCCTTGGTCGAGCCGCTATCGCTGGATGAGGCCTACCTCGATGTCAGTGACTGTCCCTTGTTACAGGGCTCGGCGACGCGTATCGCGCAGCAGATCCGCGCCGATATCGCCAACGAGTTACACTTGACCGCCTCCGCCGGCGTGGCGCCGCTGAAATTTCTGGCTAAGATCGCCTCGGATATCAATAAACCCAACGGCCAGTATGTGATTCCGCCCGAGCAGGTCGATGCGTTTGTTCAGGCGTTGCCGTTGGCGAAGATCCCCGGCGTGGGGAGGGTGACGGCGGCCCGCTTGGCCGAACTGGGATTACACCGCTGTGCCGACGTGCGCGCCTACGATCTTGCCACCTTGCTGCGTCGTTTCGGTAAATTTGGCCGTGTACTGTGGGAGCGGAGTCACGCCCGGGATGAACGCGAGGTCAATCCCACTCGGCAGCGTAAATCGGTTGGCGTAGAAAAGACCCTGGCGCAGGACATCAGTGATTGGGCGGCCTGCCAGCAACTGTTAGCGCAGCTGTATCCCGAGTTGGAGCGGCGTTTGGCTCGCGTCCAACCGGATCTGCGCATTGCCCGGCAGGGGGTCAAACTCAAGTTTGCCGACTTTCAATTGACGACGCAGGAGCACGCCTACCCTTATCTCGATCGGGACGATCTGTTCGCGGTGGCGCGCCAGGTCTGGGAGACGCGCCGTGCCGGACGCGGGGTTCGTCTGGTGGGATTGCATGTGATGCTGCCCGATCCGCAACGGCAGAAACAGCTCACACTGGACATCCTCTAGCCGCTCTAGCGCACACTTCTCTCTATCTCGTTAACTCATTATCGCGTTGCGGATAGTTGCAGGCTTATCGCGTGAGTCCCCACCCCCTTATCCCTCCGCCTCCCCACTGGCGTTTTTCTTACCGTTCTTGCTGTCGCTTCAAACTTTTACGAGACCATTACTTTTATAATTCCCGGCGTTGGCATTCAAGGAGTATAAATAATGGATATTATTGATCGTTTTATTAGTTACACCCAAATTAATACCACCACCGATCGTGACAAGGGTGCGCAGGGCATCATGCCCTCCTCGCCGGGACAATTGCGTCTGGCGCAACGCTTGGGGGAGGAGTTGCGTACGCTCGGTCTGGAGGAGGTGGTGGTGAGGGAGAACGCCATCGTCACCGCCACCTTGCCGGCGAACTGTACCGCGTCGTTGCCGACGGTGGCGTTCTTCGCCCATTTGGACACCAGCGCCGAACAGAGCGCCGATACCCATGCCCAAGTCCTGCCTTATCATGGCGGCGATCTGTGCCTGAACGCCGAGCGGCAGATCTACCTGCGTCAGAGCGAGTTCCCCGAGCTGGCTGATTACATCGGCGATGAGCTGATCGTGACCGACGGCACCAGCCTGTTGGGGGCGGATGACAAAGCGGCCATCGCCGCCATCATGAACGCCTTGCAATTCTTGCAGGCTAATCCGCAGATTGCCCACGGCCCGGTCAAGATCGGCTTCGTACCGGATGAGGAGCAGGGGCTACGTGGCGCCAAGGCTTTCGATACCGAGTCGTTCGCTGCCGACTTTGCTTACACCCTGGATTGTTGTGGTATTGGTGAGCTGGTGTGTGAAAACTGGAATGCCGGCGACGTGGAGGTGGTGTTCACCGGCGCGTCGGCGCACCCGATGTCCGCCAAGGGTAAGTTGAAGAACTCGCTGCTGATGGCGCACAAGTTTATTGCCATGCTGCCGCCGGGTGAGGCGCCGGAGTATACCGAGGGTCGCGAAGGATACTATTGGGTGAAGCAGTTAGCCGGCAATAGTGCGCGCACCGTGTTGAAGCTGGATATCCGCGATTTTACCGAGGCAGGCTATCGCCAGCGGATGGCGTTCATTCGCCAACTAGCGGATAGCTGTGCGGCGCTATGGGGCGGGGGGAGTGTCGATGCCCGTCTCTCCGATCGTTATGCCAACGTCGCCAACAGCCTGCAAGGGGAGGCGGCTTTCCCGGTCGAGATCGCGTTACGTGCCTATCAGCGCTGCGGCATCACGCCGCGTCCGGTACCGATGCGTGGCGGCTATGATGGCGCCGTCTTGTCACAGAAAGGATTACCCTGCCCCAATCTATTTACCGGGGCGCATAACTTCCACTCCATCTATGAGTACCTGCCGGTGAAATCGCTACGGGCGGCTAGCGAGGTGGTGGTGGCGGTGATTGCCGAGACGCATGCCCACTTCACCGCCGAGGAGCAGGCATGATCCAGGTGATTATCGCGCTGCTGGTGATCGTGGTGGTGGCCCGCCTGATCCTACGCGGCTATAAGGCCGAGCCGGTGCTGTTGGTGGCTGGCCTGCTGTTGATGTTCTGTACGCAGTTGGCGGGGTGGGGCAATGTGTTGCCCAAGGGCGTCGCCACCACGGGGATCGGCGCGCTCGATCCTTTCGAGGTGGTGCGTGATCTGTTTAGCACTCGCGCCGCCGATCTGGGCTTGATGATCATGGCGCTGATGGGCTTTGCCCACTATATGGATCATATCGGCGCCAATGAGTCGGTGGTACGGGTGGTGACGCGTCCTCTGCGCCGCCTCCAGTCTCCCTATACGCTGCTGTTCTTCTCCTACCTGTTGGCGAGCTTGCTGCAACTGGCCATTCCCTCGGCCACCGGGCTGGCGGTATTGCTGATGGGCACCATGTTCCCCATCATGCTGGGGTTGGGGCTCTCCGCCGCCTCGGCGGCCGGGGTGATCGCCACCTCGCTCGGCGTCGCCTATACCCCAACGGCGATCGACGCCATTCGTGGTGCCAAGGCCGTTGAGATGGATGTGGTGGAGTATGTGCTGTATCACCAGGGGCCCGCCGCCTTGGCGACGGTTCTGGTGGTGGGGATCTGCCATGTCTTCTGGCAGCGCCATTGTGATCGCCGCGCCGGTACGCTGCCGCAGGCGGCGACCCAGCTGCAAGACGATGCGCCCGCTCGCTCTCCGGCCTTTTATGCCCTGTTGCCGATGCTGCCCATCCTGATGGCGGTCGGCTCCTCCAAGCTCTTCGTCAGCGGCATCAACCTGAACATCGTCACGATCGTGATGATCGCCATGGCCCTGTGTATGGCGATTGAGTGGTTGCGTCTGCGTGACTTTAAGGCGGTATGTGACGGTTTCAGCCATTTCTTGAAGGGCATGGGGCAAGCCTTCACCGGCGTGGTTGGCCTGTTGGTCGCGGCGGGGGTCTTTGCCCACGGCATCAAGGTGATCGGCGCCATCGATCAGGTGATCCTCTTCGCTGAACATGTCGGGTTGCCGCCCTTCGCCATGGCGATCGTCTTCGCCCTGGTGACCTTTGCCGCGGCGATCATCATGGGGTCGGGTAATGCGCCCTTCCTGGCGTTCGTCGAGTTGATCCCGCAGATCGCCAGCAGCATGGGGGCCAATGCGGTGGCGATGATCCTGCCGATGCAGCAGGCCTCCCATATGGGGCGGGCGCTGTCGCCGGTGTCGGGGGTGGTGATCGCCGTCTCGAGCGGCGCCAAACTCTCCCCCTTCGATGTGGTGCGGCGTACCTCGGTGCCGCTGAGCGCCGGCTTTATCTTCCATACGGCGTTGATCGGCCTGTTCTACTGAGTATGGCAGTGCGACGTTAGCGGTCGCGACAGAGGTTGAGAGGAGGCCGCAGCGCGTAAGGTTGCGGCCTCTTTTTTTGCACTGCCGCAAAGCGGGCTACACTGAGATCATCACTCGCGGGAGGAGGAGAGAGCCGATGAAAGCGTGGCCTGTATTGGCGGTCGCCACTCTGGCATTGCTGGTGGCTGGCTGTCGTTCACCCACACCGCCGCGCGGCGTGGCGCCGTTACAGGGGTTCGACCTCGCGCGTTATCTGGGGAGGTGGTATGAGGTGGCCCGTTTGGATAACCGTTTCGAACGCGGTTTAACGCAGGTGAGCGCCGACTATAGCCTGCGCAGTGATGGTGCGGTCCGGGTGGTCAATCGCGGCTACGATGCGCGCCGTGGGCGTTGGCGCCAGAGCGAGGGACGCGCTGACTTTACGGGCTCGCCGACGCGGGCTGCATTAAAGGTATCGTTCTTCGGGCCATTCTATGGTGGCTATAACGTGATCGCCTTGGATGCGGCGTACCGCTATGCCTTGGTGTGTGGACCGGATCGTGACTATCTGTGGCTATTGTCGCGCACGCCTACGATGCCGCTGGCGGTGCGCCAGGCGTATGTCGACTTGGCCGCGCGACTCGGCTTCCCGACCGCGCGTTTACACTGGGTACAGCCAGAAAATGATACGCCGCCAGCTCGATGAGATGACGGCGTGGGCAATGCGCCCGCCAGGGCGCGCTAAAGGCGCCGCTGGCGATGGGGCGGCTTTGCCGCCCAACGGGTGTTAGGCTTTTTCCGGGATGGCTTTCAGCAGGGCGGTCAGCAACTGCCAGTAACGGCCGACGCTCGGGATATTCACCTGCTCATCCGGTGAGTGCGGCCCGGTGATGGTCGGCCCGATGGAGACCATATCCATCAACGGATAGGGTTTCTTAAACAGACCACACTCCAGACCGGCATGGATCACCATGATATTCGGCAGGGTGCCGAACAGCTTCTGATAGGTATCGCGCACCAGGTGCATCACCGGTGAGTTGGCATCCGGCTCCCACCCTGGGTAGCTGCCTTTGGCCTCGACGCGGGCACCGGCCAAGATCCCCAGAGAGGTCAGCTGGCTGACGACGGCGTCTTTGCCACTCTCGTTGAGTGAACGGATCAGGCAGATGATCTGTGCCTCATTCTCCGCCGTGCTGACGACCCCGAGGTTGAGGGAGGTTTCGACCACGCCTTTCACTTCGTCGCTCATGCGGATCACCCCGTTCGGCGTGCCGTTGAGCAGAGCGATGAAACGTGCCTGGCTGGCCGCATCCAGCGGTTGCTGGGCACTCTCGACATTCTCGATCGTGACGCGAGGGCTTTTCTCCACGGCGCTCAGTTCACCCTGCATGATCGCTTGGAAATGCTGGGCTAGCGTCTGCAGGCGATCGAGGTTAGCCGCTGGCAGCGCCAGGGTCGCGAAGGCTTCGCGCGGGATAGCGTTACGTAGGGTACCGCCGTTGATGTCCAGGACGCGCAGGCCCAGCTCGTCGGCATGACCGGCCAGGAAGCGGCCCAGCAGTTTGTTGGCGTTGCCCAGCCCCAGGTGGATATCGCCGCCGGAGTGGCCGCCCTTCAATCCCTTGATGCTCAGGCGAACCACGCTCATCCCCGCCGGTAGCGTCTCACGCTGTAAGGCCAGGGTGGTGATGACGTCGATGCCGCCGGCGCAGCCCATGTAGACTTCGCCTTCTTCTTCGGAGTCGGTGTTGATCAGGATCTCGCCCTGTAACCAACCGGCCTGCAGACCGAAGGCGCCATCCATCCCGACCTCTTCGGTCATGGTCAGCAGCACCTCTAACGGGCCGTGCATCACGCTATCATCGGCCAGTACCGCCAAGGCGGAGGCCATGCCAATACCATTATCGGAGCCGAGTGTGGTGCCACGAGCCTTGACCCAATCGCCGTCGATATATGCCTGGATCGGATCCTTGGTGAAGTCATGCTGGGTGTCGTTGTTCTTCTGCGGCACCATGTCCAGATGCGCCTGCAACACGACGGGGATACGCTTCTCCATGCCGCGGCTGGCCGGTTTACGCAGCAGAATATTGCCGACGGCGTCGCGCTCGGCATGGATCCCTTTCTCTTGCGCCCAGGCCATGATGTGTGCCGCCAGAGCCTCTTCATGATAGGAGGGGTGCGGAATGGCGCAGATGTTGGCAAAAATCTGCCACAGCGGCTGTGGCGACAGTTGAGACAGTTCAGACATAGTAAGTCCCCTGATAAACGGTTGTGCTGTGAGGGCGCATGCCCAGTGGGTGTCAGGCGAATCAAACGCGGGCGTAACCGCAACCGCTTACGCACCGCCGCTGGCCGCAGAATAAGGTGCGCGGCACAGCCCGATTGCCAGAGAATACCACCATATAGCGCCAGGGGGGCAGACTTTGGCATTAATTAGCACCCGAAGGGAGCGGATAAAGGGAGGAATAGCGCGAGCGCGGCGGCGGTTTAGCGTCATAGTGCTGGTTTTTATCGTGGCTCCTCACTATAATCTCGCGCAACCTTTTTTCCCCCCGACTAATTTATAAGCCATTTAACACTTTGTTATCATTGGCTGGGATATGTTTTATGAGCGAAAAATACGTTGTGACCTGGGACGTGCTGCAGATGCATGCGCGTAAATTGGCTGCCCGCCTGTTGCCTGCCGAACGCTGGACCGGGATCATCGCCGTCAGCCGCGGCGGTTTGGTGCCAGCCGCGCTGTTGGCGCGTGAACTGGGCATCCGCCATGTCGATACCGTCTGCATCTCCAGCTATGACCACGACAACCAGCGTGAGCTCAAGGTGTTGAAATGCGCCGAGGGTGATGGCGAAGGCTTCATCGTCGTGGACGATCTGGTCGATACCGGCGGCACCGCGAAGGCGATTCGCGACATGTATCCCAAGGCTCACTTCGTCACGATTTTCGCTAAACCGGCCGGGCGTCCGCTGGTGGACGACTATGTGGTCGACATCCCGCAGGACACCTGGATCGAGCAGCCGTGGGATATGGCGGTGAGCTTCATCGAGCCGCTGAGCGGCCGTTAATTCCGCCCTCCCTTAGATAACGCCCGGCGTATTGCTGGGCGTTGTTGTTTCTCCCGCTCAGTAGCCCACCATCCCTGCGTTGCCAATCTCCCATCTTGTCGGGCATGATAGCCGCTATGTCGTATCGTCTATCCTGAATATGGACGATCCGTGTCGCGAGGCGACGAAGGAGTATAGGGAGGCCGCCGTTCCGTTATGAGCGAAATCAATCAAACCCGCGCAAATCTGTCTGAGACTCTATTTAAACCGCGTTTTAAACATCGGGAGACCTCCACGTTGGTCAATCGCGCCAGCAGCGAGGGGGGCCCAGGCATCAATAACGCCCTCGATGGCCGCTCGCAGGCAAACTGGTATCGCATCATCAATCGGGTGATGTGGGCCTGGCGTGGCGCCGACCCGCTGGAAGTCGAGATGGTCTTGGCGCGCATCGCCGCCAGTGACGCCGAGCGTAGCGACGAGCGACTGCTGGATACGGTGGTGGGCTATCGCAGTGGTAACTGGATCTATGAGTGGTCCCATCAGGCGATGACCTGGCAGCAGCGTGCCCAGCAGGAGAGCGTGGCGGCGCGCGCGGGCGATATGTGGTTACAGGCCGCCAACCTATACAGCATCGCCGCCTATCCACATCTGAAGGGCGACGATCTGGCCGAGCAGGCCGAGGCACTGGCGAATCGGGCCTATGCTGAGGCGGCGCGCTTGCAGAGCTTCGAGTTGCGCGAACTGACTTTCCGTATTCCCGATGGTAAGCAGATCACCGGTTTCCTGCATCTGCCGGATGCCGAAGGTGGGCCGTATCCGACGGTATTACTGTGCGGCGGCTTGGATATGTTGCAGAGCGATAGTCATCGCCTGTTCCGTGACTACCTGGCCCCGGCAGGGATGGCGATGTTGACCATCGATATGCCTTCGGTCGGCTTGTCGTCTCATTACACCCTGACGCAAGACTCCAGCCGCCTGCATCAGGCGGTATTACAACAGATGGTCGATCTCCCCTGGGTCGATAGCACACGGATCTCGGCGTTGGGCTTCCGTTTCGGCGCCAATGTCGCAGTGCGGTTGGCCTATCTGGAGCCGCGCCGCCTGCGCGCCGTGGCCTGTCTGGGGCCGGTGGTTCACCATCTGTTGTGCGATGCCAACCTGCATCAACGCGTGCCACCGATGTATATCGACGTACTCGCCAGCCGATTAGGGATGGCCTCGGTATCCGATGCCGCATTACTGACGGAGCTTCGCTGTTATTCATTGAAAACACAGGGATTGCTTGGGCGTCGCTGCCCGACACCCATGCTGGCGGCCTACTGGGATCGTGATCCCTTCAGCCCAAGGCAGGAGGCGCAACTGATCGCTAACTCGTCGAGTGACGGCGCCTTGTTACCGGTCGCCGCCTCGCCGCTGTACCAAGGATTCGATCGTGCGCTACGTCAGATTTGTGAATGGATAAATAAGCACTCATCGTAATTACATTGCTTAATTTACGTTTTTTGTTAAAAGAGGGTAACCGCAATAAGGAGCGTGCCCGATGACATTACCTCAAGGTTACCCGAAAGGACGTTTGATCAAAAAATTCATGGCGCTGGGGCCATATCTCCGCGCCGAGCAGTGCGCGGATGATCGTTTCTTCTTCGATTGTCTCGCCGTCTGCGTCAACGTGAAGCCCGATCCGGAAAAGCGCGAGTTCTGGGGCTGGTGGCTGGATCTGCAGGTGACCGAGGATCGTTTTCATTATCGTTACGCCTTGGGGTTGTATGATCGTGCCGGCTGCTGGCAACCGCAGGCGATCGCGGATGAACTGGTGAATGCGCGCCTGCAGCAGACGCTGACCACCTTCCACGGCAATCTACAACGCTTGCTGGATTCCCTCTCGATGCCGCTGCATCCTGCCGATGACGACTCCCTGCGTCTGAGTCGTGCCGAACGCTGACCTGGATCATACGCGAGGCCTTTTCCCGGTTTTGCCTATGCTTTCCCTTTCGCCTGTTGGCATAATGCGCTATGCCTGATAAAAATGCAGGCGGGAGGGAGTGATGGCTGCAGGCCGCCTCCCTCTGGTCAGCGTGCCGGGAACCGCGGTTCCCCCCTTTTCTGTGAAAATACAACGGTTATAGAACATGACGAGTGGCAGTCAAACCCTGGTGGTAAAACTGGGCACTAGCGTGTTGACCGGTGGCTCCCGCCGCCTCAACCGCGCCCATATCGTAGAACTGGTCCGTCAGTGCGCCCAGCAGCACGCCGCCGGACACCGTATTGTCATCGTGACCTCCGGGGCCATCGCCGCCGGGCGCGAGCACTTGGGTTACCCAGACTTGCCCGCCACCATCGCCTCCAAGCAGTTGCTGGCCGCGGTGGGGCAGAGCAGCCTGATCCAGCTATGGCAACAGCTGTTTGCTATCTATGGTATCCACATTGGCCAGGTCTTGCTGACCCGTGCCGATATGGAGGATCGCGAGCGTTTCCTCAACGCCCGTGACACCCTGCACGCATTGATGGATAACCGTATCATTCCGGTGATCAATGAGAATGATGCCGTCGCCACCGCCGAGATTAAGGTCGGCGACAACGATAATCTGTCGGCGCTGGCGGCGATCTTGGCCGGCGCCAATAAACTACTGCTGCTGACCGATCAGGCGGGGTTGTTTACCGCCGATCCGCGTCATAACCCGACCGCCGAGTTGATCCGTGAAGTGAGCGCGATCGACGACACCTTGCGTGGCATCGCGGGCGATAGCGTATCGGGTTTGGGCACCGGTGGCATGACCACCAAGCTTCAGGCCGCCGATGTCGCCTGCCGAGCGGGGATCGAGGTGGTGATCGCTGCCGGTAGTCGGCCGGGAGTGATCGGGGATGTGATCGACGGCGTCTCCGTGGGTACCCGTTTTCATGCCGAGCAGACCCCGCTGGAAAACCGTAAGCGTTGGATCTTCGGTGCCCCGCCCGCCGGCGAAATCGTGGTGGATGATGGGGCGCTGGAGGCGATTGTCACCCGAGGCAGCTCCTTGCTACCGAAGGGGATCCGCGAGGTGAGCGGTGACTTTTCCCGTGGCGAGGTGGTGCGCATCCGTGGCTTGGATGGGCGCGATTTGGCGCATGGCGTCTCCCGTTACAACAGCGACGCATTGCGCATGATCGCCGGGCATCACTCGTTGCAGATCAGCGCCATCCTCGGTTATGAGTATGGCCCGGTCGCCGTACACCGTGACGACATGATCGTCAGTTAAGGAGCCATCATGTTGGAAGAAATGGGGAAGGCCGCCAAACGGGCCTCCTATCAGTTGGCGCTGTTGGGCAGCGCCGAGAAGAATCGAGCCTTGGCGCTGATCGCCGACTGTCTGCAACAGGATAGCGCGGCGATCCTAGAGGCGAACCAAGAGGATGTGGCACAGGCGCGCGCCGATGGGCTGAGTGACGCGATGCTGGATCGCCTGCTGTTAACCGAGGCGCGTCTGGCGGCGATCGCCGATGATGTCCGCCAGGTGTGCCGCTTGCACGATCCGGTCGGCGAGATCATCGATGGACGTCGGCTCGACAGCGGTTTGCAATTGCAGCGCCGCCGCGTACCGCTCGGTGTGGTCGGGGTGATCTACGAGGCGCGGCCCAATGTGACTGTCGACGTGGCCTCGCTGTGCCTGAAGACCGGTAATGCGGTGATCCTGCGCGGCGGTAAAGAGACCTGGCGCACCAATCGGGCGACGGTGGCGGCGATCCGGCGTGCGCTGGCCCTGGCGGATCTGCCCCAGGATGCGGTGCAGGTGATCGAGAGTCCCGATCGGGCGCTGGTCAACGAGCTGCTGCGTATGGACCGTTATGTGGACATGCTGATCCCGCGTGGCGGGGCTGGCCTGCATCGTCTGTGCCGTGAGCAGGCGACCATCCCGGTGATCACCGGCGGTATCGGTGTCTGCCATATCTATGTCGAACGGAGTATGGCGATCGAGGCGGCGCTGACGATCATCACCAATGCCAAGACGCAACGCCCGAGTACCTGTAACACCGTGGAGACGCTGCTGGTCGACGCCGCCATCGCACCGACGCTGATGCCGCGCCTCAGCGCCCAGATGCAGCTATCCGGCGTCACGCTGCATGCCTGCCCACGCGCGCTACCGTTACTCCAGGATGGCCCGGCGGCGGTGGTTCCGTTAGATCCGGCGGCGTTGGATGACGAGTGGCTGTCGCTGGATCTCAGCGTGGTCGTCGTAGATGATCTGGAGGGAGCCATCGATCATATTCGTATCCATGGTACACAGCACTCCGATGCCATCCTGACGCGTGACATGCGTGCCGCCGAGCGTTTCGTTAATAGCGTGGATTCGGCGGCGGTATACGTCAACGCCAGTACCCGTTTCACCGATGGCGGCCAGTTTGGCCTGGGGGCGGAGGTGGCGGTCAGTACGCAGAAGCTGCATGCGCGTGGCCCAATGGGGCTAGAGGCGCTGACCACCTATAAGTGGATCGGCTACGGTGACGATCTGGTGCGTGCCTGATCGCGTTGCAACGGCTCCCTATATGGGGGAGCCGTTGCATTAACCTCAGTCTGTCAGCGGGTGGGCTCGACTCAATCGGCCACCTTGACTAACAGCTTGCCGAAGTTTTTGCCCGAGAGCAGCGCCTGTAACGCGGTAACGGCCTGCTCTAACCCCTCGACGACATCCTCCCGATAGTGGATCTGGCCTTGAGCCAACCACTGGCTCATCTGTTGATAGAAGGCCGCATAATGCTGGCCGAAATCTTGGCCAATGATAAAACCCCGGATCAACAGCCGTTTTCTCAAGATGGTGCTCATCAGCAGCGGGAGGCGATCGTCGAGGCTATCGTTCGCCACGCTATTGTATTGGCTGATCAGGCCACAGAGCGGCACGCGTGCCCGGGTGTTGAGTAACGGTAGCACCGCATCGAAGACCGCCCCGCCGACGTTCTCATAATAGACGTCGATCCCGTTCGGGCAGGCCGCCCGTAGTTGGGCGGGGAAGTCGGGCATACGGTGATCGATGCAGGCCTCCAGGCCGAGGGTATCGCACACGTAGCGACACTTCTCCGCGCCCCCCGCGATCCCGATGGCTCGGGCACCGCGTAGACGCGCCACTTGGCCGACGACCGAGCCGACCGCACCGCTGGCGGCGGAGACCACCACCGTCTCACCAGGCTGTGGATCACCGATGGCGGTCAGCCCCATATAGCCGGTGAATCCCGGCATCCCCAGCACGCCGAGTAGCCAGGTGGGGTGTGCCATCCCTGCGGGGACTTTCTGCAAGCCATCGCCATTGGAGAGGGCATAATCTTGCCAGCCACTTTGCGCCAGCACCCACTCCCCAGCCTCATAGTCGGGATGGTGTGAGCACTCGACCCGAGAGAGGGTGCTACCGACCATCACGTCACCCAGCTGCATGGCGGGAGTATAGGAGGGGCCATCATTCATCCGTCCTCGGATATACGGGTCGATAGAAAGGTAGAGGGTACGTAGCAACAGCTGCCCCTGGGCGGGTTGCGGGATGGCCGTCTGTTGTAACTGGATGTCCTGCTCCGTCGGCATGCCACAGGGCCGTTGGCGTAACACGAGACGCCGATTCGTCGTTCCTGTCTGTGTCATCATTTGCTCCTTTGTCGCCGTGTTGTAGAGACTAACAGGGACAGCCTAGAGCAAAATCGCGTGGGGCAATGTGACGGTGTTGACGCTATCTCGCCCCATAGCATGAACGGTGTATTGTCGAGGAAATGACCATTCGTTTTACTAGCTCTTGACGCTCCTTAGGTTTTTCACTATGGTATCTCCCGCACTTCGGGCAACACGCCCAACTCCCTCAGTGCCGATATAGCTCAGTTGGTAGAGCAGCGCATTCGTAATGCGAAGGTCGTAGGTTCGACTCCTATTATCGGCACCATCTAAATCAACAAGTTACACATCATCATTTAGCTACCTACTTTTCTGTGAGACAGATTTGGGACAGCATCGTCAAAAATCGAGTCTATTTGCCGCGCGTGCTCGGTAAGATGATTTGGTGCGAGGTGTGCATACCGTCTCACCATTTCGATTGATTCCCAACCGCCCATTTCCTGTAGTGCTGACAGTGGAACACCAGACTGTACGAGCCAGCTTGCCCACGTGTGCCTCAGATCATGAAACCGGAAGTCTTCAATGCCAGCTCGCTTTAGTGCGGCCCGCCATGAGGTATTGGCATCGTAGCGCATCTTCCTGACTACTGGTGATTTAGTGCCATCAGGTCGTGTGCTACTCTGTCTGTAGACAAATACCCACTGTTGGTGGTTTCCAATTTGTTTTTTTAAAACCCGGCAGGCTGTGTCGTTGAGTGCCACCCCAATTGCTCGGCCTGCCTTAGCATCCTCTGGATTTATCCATGCCACACGGCGTTGCATATCAATCTGTTTCCATTCAAGATTGATGATGTTTGATCGCCTTAACCCGGTAGCTAGAGCAAACTCAACGACTGATTTTAGTGGTTCCGGGCATTCATCTATCAGCCGTTTTGCTTCGTGTGGTTCAAGCCATCGAATGCGCTTGTTCTTCGGCTGTGGCACTTTGACGATCGGGGCCTTATCTAGCATTTTCCAGTCACGCTCCGCCGTCCTCAGCAGGGCTTTGATAAACGCCAAATGTGTCGCCTTTGTTGCCGTAGAAGCCAGCTTCGGTACGTATGCCGGTGGCTTCTTCCCTCGCTTCGTCGCGGCCTCAGCCATCAACCTCCAGTTTTCCTCATGCCTCCTATTGGTCATTTTTTGGATCGCGGCATAGATATGCCGCTCCGAAATGTCTTTAAGTTGCATCCCTGAAAAATGCTTCAGCCAGAAGCTGATGCGGCTTTTATCATCGTCCAGTGATTTTTTATTTGCCTTCTCTTCAAGCCAGCGCACACAGGCTTCTTCAAACGTCATCCCCGGGCATTCGCCCAGCTTACTGACACGCCATGTTTCAGCTTTCAGCTTGTCATGGAGTTCCGTGGCCTGCCTTTTGTCCTTTGTCCCAAGAGACTGCTTAAATCTTTTGCCGTTTGGCAATGTGAAACTGGCGTACCAGGTTTCACCCCTGCGGAAGATGGACATTTGTTCTCCTCTATGTCATCTGCCGCGCTCACCGCTACAGTATGCAGCGGTGAATTGAGGGCGGCAATACAGGCCTGTCGAGTCGTTAAATACTGTGATTGACGTTTTCCAGGGTTTTTCCGGGTGGCCATGAGCCTCCCGGATTTGATCCACGCTGTTGCAGTGGGCCTAGATATGCCAAGGAACTCGCACGCTTCATTAAGTGTTAACGAGTACTGCTCCACGGCTATACCTCCGCTTTCTTCATGTATTCGTTGATAATCTTCATCACTTCCTCGCCGATCCCATCACGCAGGACCAGTGTGCGTCCGTCTTCTTCCATCTCGACATCGCTTAACAGCTCAACCAGCCGGCGCGATTTTGTCGCACTAAATTGGCTACCGGTGACGCTGCGCGTGACTTTTTTCCTACCTTGAGCATTTGCCCGCTGCACATCCTCTTGCAGCACATCCCCGGCGCGCTCCCCGTGTTCTTTGATGCGATCAATGGCTACGTCCATAGCCACTTCTCCAGACTCGACCAGAGTCTGCACATCGCGATTTGCTGAGCATAGGATCAGCAGCTTATCGACGTGAGTTCGGCTTCTGTTGATCTCGACGGCGATCTCATCAGGCTTCAGATTTAAGGCGGCCAGATCTTTCACTACGAGGCTTTCCTCGTACTGATTCAGCTTGAGCTGGCCAGAGCCATTGTTGCTATTAATGATGCGTGCTGACCGTTTTACGTCGTTCCCAATGAATGGGGTGATGGCGATCACGCTGATTGGTTTTCCCGCGTCACGGATGCGTAGGTAAGCGCTCATACGGCGGTGACCTTCGACGACCCATACGCCGCCCTCATCACGCGGGTATACTTCGAGAGGCGGCACCGTTCCTCCTGCCATCAGGAACTGAAATAGCTTCTCGTCTGCCCTGCGCTTGCGCTCATTCTCAATGCGCCTGTTAAAACCCTCTTTAATGTGGATGTCATCCATATTGATGAACATCCCGCTGTCACGGCGCTTGATTGTTCCATTTTTAATCATTTGCTTGAATGAGTTAGCCATTGCTGGTCTCCTTCGTCCTGCTGACGAGAATCAGCATGTCACCTTTGGTTTTGACTGCGATGGAGTTCCCCGGCTGAATAGCCTCAAGGTTGAAAGCCTTGCAAAATGAATCCAAAGCCAGTGACTTCTCGTCCTTGCGATTCAACCACCGCCAGCCCTTACGCAAGGCTATGTCGGAAATCCATTGCCACGATTTGATGGCCATCCAGAGCCAGATGATTACAACCTGAAGCATGATCATCAAATCGGTGGCAGAGTATTTAGCAAAGGGTTCCATTAGCATTCCTCCCGATATGCGATAGCCATCTGCTCTGCGTCGTTCATTGCGTCATGAAGCGCATGGTGCTTAATCATATGGAAGCACGGCTGATGCCCCTCTAAATAGCCATTGCGGCCGCGCGTAGGGAGCTTGGTATCGATGTATGTCCTTACGTCGCGCTTGCCGTTATATCGCCACGGGCACTCTAGGCCGCACATACGGTAGGCGTTCTCTAGAATGGCGCCATCGAAGTCTGGGCCACGGAAGAACACTCTGGCGCCGGGGTGATAATCCAGCCAGCGAGAGAGGCCGATCAGGGCTTCGCTGAGGGCTACGCGATCGCCGGTTAGGGCTTCGTGTGCATCCTCGGCCTGGTCTTTCCACCACGCCTGGATCTTTATGCTGACGGTTCGGCCTAGCATCAGCTGATCTGTGGCGTCGAGCCGGGTATAAAAGGCCAGTACGGAGAAGTCTTGCAGATCGACATCGCGAGCGACTTTCAGTATGTCGGCCTGGGTAGCATCCAGATCACTGACATCGAGAGCAAAGGCGCCGATAGACAGCAGTAGGGCGCTGGGTTCGGTGTCCATGGTTTCGGTATCGATAACGACGTCTTTAGTCATTGTTGGCCTCCTGCTTCGGTGCTGATGCAATCAGCCTGCTCCACGCATCCTTTGAGTCTTCTGCACCGTGGTCGATAATTGAATCGAACTCATCCAGCATCGCCATTGTCGGCTCAATCGGAACCAGTACGTAACCATCCGGTAATACCGGCGCGATAGGGGCGGTGTAGAGCGGAATGTATACGGTCGGATCTTTATCTGCTCCTGGCTGCTGCTCTAACTCAAACGAACGACCGGTAAAACGGTTCAAATATGCCACCGGCTCAGCCTCCAGCGCCGCCAGCGCGATACGGGCAAGCTCTTCCGCTTCTTCTGCTGGCAACATGACGTTACTTCCAGCGCCAAATTTCTCGCGCCACCGCTTGATCTTGAGTAGGCGTTCTTTGGTAATAGTGGCCATGGGTTACTCCTCGTCTCGACAGCCGGGGCATTTATTGCCTTCCATGTGATAGGGAAAGCTACTGTCAAAGTCATTAATCCACTGCCGATGCTTACTGCACCAGAAAACCTCCCAAGGCATCCCATAGCACTTCATTAGGTTCTGAACTCGGCAGGGAATTTCCTCTGGTGGTAGCTCGTCATCCAACAGGCGGTTATTAAGTTCGCGCTCTGCGCGTGCCAGCATTCTCTTTAGCTCAGCGTTATCTTTTTCCAGATCCGCAACGCGCGCTTGAAGTTCGGCCTTTGTGGGCATATCACTCCCCCTTACTGGTGCCAGCGTCCAGCCATTCAAATACATTCCAGTATTTCGACCAATCTGGCTGATCGTACTCATCAGCATCTTCATTCCATTCCCCAGCAAATGGGTTTTCGCAAACAGATGTGAGCCACAAACCAATTGCTGGTGATTCAGGATTGCTCTCGAAAATTTCAGCAATTCGAGGCCAGTGATTGACGTATCTTTCGTCCACGGGGAAATCAATTAGATACTGGCGAATGCATTGCGCCGCGCGGGAATAGTCTTCTCGAACGACGATCATGTTGTCGTACGTCATCGCCAGAACAGCGCGATTATGTTCGGGGATATCCATACGTTTAGGCAAAGGCCAGAGTTTATCGATCTCCCAGGTGTAAGAGTTTCTGGCCATACCGAGATAGCGCGCAGCCATATCATTCCAGATGACCGGGGCACTTCCATAAGCGTTCTGTAGCTCTTCCATTTTCTCGGACTTCTCGCCTGGCCATACTGAAACCACTGTTGAACAACTCATGCCTCACTCCCCCTTACTTGCGCCAGCAGCGGACTCTATCGATGCTTTGACAAACCAGGCAGCACTGACGATGACGCCATGAATCCAACGTAAATCGCCTGCCTTTACTTCCTGATTCATTTTTTCGCCACTTAGCGCCTTACTGATATGACTACGGACTAGATCAGCTTGCAGGCTGCGTGCTTCTTCCACACTAAATCCACCAGGAAAACTAGCAGTGACTTCCCGCGCCTCCAGTTCTGCAATGCGCTTCTCTGCGGCTTCCAACGCAACAACATTTCGACGTTCGTTATCCAGGTCTATCTGTAGCTGGATAACCCATCTAGCTAGTTCACCTTTTTCACCTGACTCAAGGCGCAAATTATCCAAACGATATTTATCAATCATTGCTGTTATCCTCGCAGCAATGATGCGCCCCGTCCGGATCTGTGCTTTTAAACCCACAGATGTCACATTCTATTTCCGGTAATAATTCCTCTGCCTGGAGTAATTCCTTTAGCTTGGCTAGCTCCTCCATATTCTGTTTGGCAATCAGGCGCCATGAACTGATTTGCTTGGCGGCCTCATGGCCGCCTCTCTCAAGTCGGTCGATACGGTCTTGCTGTTGGTTGATGTGATCGTCCTGGGCCGAGTTGGCGCGCACCAGCGCCTCGTTTTCATCCAGCAGCGCGATAGCCGTAACTGGGGTAAGGAGCTTCGTGAACGCATTCAGTGCATCGATCCGCTGATCGAACGGCATAACCTGAGCCTCGCCGGCTGTTTTTGCGTTTAACGCCGCTTCACGTAGCGCCTGTTTGTCTACCTGGCTCATGCTGCACGCTCCGCCCTGCTCATCGGTGAGAATATCATCAGATACAATCGCGGAACGCTCGCTGCCGGACCAAGATACTGGCTCGCTTTCTTTGATGGCCTTATTCAGAGCATCAGCAGCATCTCTAACTGTTTGTGGGAGAGAGAAATAATCCCCGCCTTCAGGGATGATCTCTTCGCAATGCTGTTCAATGTCGAACTCTGGCGGATAATTTGGTTCACAGATAACTAGCTGTAGCTCGCTGGGTAGTAGCGAGTTTTCCACGCAATAATCAGCCAGCGACTCTGCATCGAAGAAGTATTTATCACTATCGAAGATATTCAGTGGTTCACCAGACCATGCCACCCGCTCCATTGCTAAAAACTTAGCTTGGCGAGCTTCGCGGTGACATTCTTCGCAGTATCCACGTGTACTGTGTACAGGGTGGACGTCTGGTTTATTTTCACATTTTCTGTGAGTCGACCCGCACCAGCGCGCCTGGTACTCATCGTTACCCCAAAAGCGCCCATGACGATCAACCCACCCGGTTACAGTTTGAATGTGGGCTGCTTCATCGCTGTCCATCATTACGATTTTTTCCACTTGTTTGCTCATTTTGCCTCATCACCTAATGCGGTAACCAGATTAGCGATCAGTACTGACAGCTCGCCGGAGAGCAGAACGAAATCGGCGTCAAACCGCTGCGCTGCATCTTCTGGATCGATATCGTCGTTTTGGTAGAGCAGGGCATCACTGAACTTCAGGCGCTTAATGGTGCCGTTATCATCCAGAACGAACTGGATGCGGTCATTCCAGCCCATAGCCAGCTTGGTAACCATCTTGCCGGCTTCGATGTGTACGGTGATCTCGTCGGTATCGACGTCCTGCTGTTTAGTGCGGATGATCCCGCCGTCTTCCAGGGTGGCTTTTAGCTCTGCCTCATCACCCAGGGTAAATCCTGCGGGAGCCTTACCGGTGCGCACCCATTGGGTTAGGGTGAGCTCGATAGGGGTTTTCATGGTGAGCGGTACAACGGGCAGGGAGCCGAGGCTCTTGCGCAGCAGAGAGAGAATATCTTCTGCCTTTTTAGCGCTGGCTGCATCGACCATAACCAGCTTTTTGGCGGTATCGATCCACAGCCAGCTTTGATGCGTCCGGCTAAATGCTCGCGGCAACAGGGAGTGCAGAACCTCATCGCGCAGCGCGTCTTTCTCGGTCTTCTTCAGCTTGCGGCATTGCTCTTGCTCCAGCTTTGCGATGCGTTCGCGTAAGTGTTTTTGGAGCACCTCAGCCGGGAGTATTTTTTGTTCACGGCGGTAGCGCATCAGGAGGTAGCCATTAGCGGCATGAATTAGGCTGTCAGCCGTAGCGATCGGCGCTGTCCAGCCAGAGCGAGACATATCCTGGCTAGCGCATGGGGTGAAAGCCATAGGAGTAAGAGCGGCCTCGATGGCCTTTGCATCTAAGTCAATGTCTCTGGTGAGGCGGTATATCAGTACGTTTTTCACGTTAAAGGTTTTCACGCATTTATCTCCACACATTTTTTAGGTACGAGTGTCCCCGGCGTTGATTACGGGTAATCAACACGATTGGCATATAAGGGGTTCACACAGAGAAGAGTTCTAGCCGGATAGACTGAATAACTCACTTCATACTTAAGTTAAGGTTAGCCAGAACCCTTCTCTGTGTGTGCCGGTTACTGATCCGGCGCGACCAACCTCGGTTGCCGCAGAGTCAAATTGTGGTCCTGCCAATTTGCGAGATATACAGTCGGCTGGAACATGTACTCCCTGTATATCGCCATGCTCTTTATTCATATTGGCGGCATGCATCCACCACGTATCGTGTGTCCCCCGGTGATCGCCTGTGTTGGAAGTCACATCGATCACTGCCGGTGTTATGACGGCACCGCCAGCTGGCCGTTGGTTTCCCGTAGTACAGCAGGATGAGCACTCAGCCAACGCCCCACGAAGGCCAACTACTCATGCTGCTGTAAAAAGGGCGGCGACCCGAGAAGCGCCCTGGTGTTGATGCTGCAGGGGCCGCCAACTGATACAAGGCAATGGTAATCAGTCCGGATATCCGCGCTCGGTTTCCCTACGGTGCCGCCGGTTCGGCGCTATCTCAACACGTTGTCTATCAGTTAACTTTCCATGTGACTGATTATTAACTAGTGGTTGTGATTAGTCAATAACCAGTGGTTAATTTTAGGTTTGTTTTTTATAATGAATTGTTTTTAAACATAAAAAAACCGGCTCGAGGCCGGTTTGGTTGAAGCGTTGTGGGCTATAGGAGCATCACTGAATAGTGAATGACGCGGCCTATTATTTTGACTCTATCAATAGAGACTTCCTCATCATGGTAATCTATCCTATTGTAACTTCTAAGGATAATTTTATGACCAGGCTGTCTGTATAGCAGTTTTACCCTGAACAACTCATCTTGTTCTATTGCGTAGATACCACCATCGACTATGCGCTTATTCGCTGTATCAACGGTAACCGTGCTTCCATTGGGAATTACGGGATCCATACTGTTACCATGAACAGAGAACGCGAACACGCATTCTGGTTGCGCGCCAGCTTTTCTTAATGTTGCCTTAGAAAACCGCAACTTGTATCCGTTATAGTCCATATTTGTGGTGCATCCGTGGCCCGCAGCCAGTTCGATGCTTTTATAAAACGGTATCTCGACTTCGTCATCCATCAGCGGGGTAGTGCTGTCCCATGCCTCAACATCACCCCATTCTTTCTGTGGTGGGATGGATGATAATGTAGCATTACTATTGTCAGCCTTGGCATCCCCGCCGCCATACTCAAGCCATTCCGGGCGGACATTTAGCCACTTACTGATAGCCATGATGTTTGTTTTTTCAGGTATAGCGGCAGCATTTAGCCATTTCCAAATAGCAGCTTCCGTTACATTAATGCCTTGTTTTTTTAGGCATTCCTTTATTCTTCCAGCAAGACCTCTCCCCGCCACGCCTGCATCAACACAGGCAGCGTTTAATCTGTCGCTGAACGCTTTTTTCATATCGTCTTTTTTAACCATGTGTTAATTATCGTCAGGTTTGACACAACTGTCAGTTAATATATAATCTTAACTCAAAGTTAATTTGGTTAAGGTGATTGTATGAATCCTATTAAAGTTGCTGTTGATGCAGTTGGCGGGCAAACCGCCGCTGCAAAAATCTGTGGTTTGTCTGTTGTCGCTGTTCACAAGTGGACTGTACGTGGAACCCTACCCCGCACCGAATACACAGGGAAAACCAGTTACGCCAAGAAATTGTCATCAGCATCTAATGGCGCGTTTACTCCTGACTGGTTGTTGAGCGCAGCAAACCCTGATCTTCAAGGTTAAGAGTAGTCAGAAAAACATTAACTCGAAACAACCAAGAGGAAGAAGAGATGGTAGACATCAAGGCAACGATCAAAGAGATGTGCAAGGCGTATCCAGGAGGCCAGAAGGCGATGGCCGCACAGCTTGGCATGACCTATGACGCGTTCCGCAATCACCTGGATCAGAAGTGCGCTAGCCGCTTCTTCACGCTTATTGAGCTGGAGCAGATGGAGGATTTATCCGGGACGTCACTGCTTGCTGAGTACCACGCTGCCCGCCTGGGAAAGTTGCTGGTTGATATCCCTGTATTGGAGCAGATCGACAACGTTGAGCTTTACGAGCATTCCATGCGGGAAATGGTTGCCGATGGCGAGTTGGCCAAAGCAAAGGTAGAGGCTGTCGCTGATGGGGTGATCTGTAGTGATGAGAAGCAGGAGTTGACGACGTTGTTCTGGAAGAAGATGCGCAATCACGCGTATGGCTTCTTCGCGTTCATGGCTCTGAATGGGGCTGCGATTGCTGATGACTCAGCGGTATGGGTGGCGCACCGGGAATGCCGTCCCAGTGCGCCGGTTGCGCATAACACTCTGTGTGGAGATTAAACGCATGAACATTTTAAGCCAAAACAGGCCATCAACGCAATTTCGGTGCCGGATCGTCGGTGGCCGCCTGAGCTATGAGCAAATCGTAGCGGCGTCAAATAAGCGCGGCAACAACCAACCTCGCCGAGGATTGGTAGTCGGCCGTGCAGCTGTTGATGCGGCGTGGTGTGAGTTTTACGGGAACGGGAGGATTAACCATGGCTAAGTTTCCGCGAGTTGGCCATCACTACCAGGATGGCCTGGGTAACGTCGTGCGGGTTATCTCTACATGCGCTGACGGGCAGAAAGTAGCTTACCGTCGTTTGGGGTATGACTGGACGGTTAGCGCTGCCCTGATCGTGTTTAACGCCCGTTTTCGGAGGTTAGCGTGAGCATTGACGCAATGAGATGGGCCAAGCCCATCAAGACAGGGCGCTCATCCTCCAAGGCTGTTCTAACCTGGCTGGCTGACATGTGCGGTGCTGATCTTTGTGCGTACCCGTCTATTGCTGCCTTGGCTGATGCCACCGAGTTGAACGTAAAGACCGTGCAGTCAAGCCTGAAGCACCTGGTTGAGCTGGGGCTGATTGAGGATACCGGAGAACGCCGTGGCGCCACCCGGCAGGTTATCGTCTATCGCCTGGTAGGAGTGTCTGAGAGCTATGAGGATTCTAAACACACCCAAAAACGGGAGTCTTTAAAGGCACCCAAAAACGGTACTGTTAAAAAAGCAAAGACACCCAAAAACGGTAACGTTACCGAAAACGGGTGTGTTCAAGATGGAAAGGAACCCGAAAACGGTAGTGTTGGCGTGGGAAAGACACCCAATTTTGGAGGGAAAGACCCCCAAAAACGGGATCCGGAATCTATCAGGAACCTAAAAGATAAAGGATCTACCCCCCTAGCCCCCAAGGGGGAGGGGATGGCCGAACAGGTATCAATCCTGATTGACCACCTGAACCAAAACATCGCCACCCTGGCCGACAAGCTGGGCAAACCAAAGCCACTTGGTTTTCGCAAAGGGACCAGCGCTGCTAAGCAAGTTGCCGCCCGCCTACGTGAAGGGTTCACCGTTGAAGACTGCCTACTGGTCATGGACTACCTGTCCGAGATGTGGGGGGCAGATCCTGAAATGCGTGAGTACCTCTGCCCGACCACGATTTTCAGAGCATCAAAATTCGATGAGCGCGTAGTGAAGGCGACTAACTGGTCCAATGCTGGCCGCCCGTCGCGTTGCGGTAACTCCTGGAATCGCGGGAGTGCATCGCCGTTCGGCGCGTCTACTGGACCACACTGGAATAGCCCGGAAGGTTGGGAGAGTACGCTATGAAAGATTTAGCCACGGTAATCAAAAATCGCGATGGTGGCGCGCTGGCGACTATGGCCAGTGGTGATGTTAGCCAACGCCGAGTAGTAAACGCCGACGCCCAGCAGCTGGTTGATGTGCTGTTCGACAACCTGGTTCAGATCTTCCCGGCAGCCAGGCATACGGTGATGGCTGACCCATCCGCCGAAGCGGCGACTAAACGCCAGTGGATCTTGGCATTTGCCGAGAACGGGATCACGACAGTCGAGCAGGTCCGTGCCGGTATGCGTATTGCGCGCCAGCAAGAGACCGACTTCTGGCCGAGCTGCGGCAAGTTTATTGCCTGGTGCCGTGATGGGATGGTTTCAGCGGTTGGGTTGCCAGCGGCGTCGGATATTTTTGATGAGTTCAAGCGGTATGCCGCAGAGCGCGGTCGCTATCAGTCCCCGGAGACATACCCCTGGCCGCATCCGGTTATGTACTGGATCGTGTTGGATGTGCGTCGCCTGATGCAGCAGTACAACTACACCGACGTTGAGGTGATGAAGTCCATCAAATCTAAGCTCGCCGTCTGGGCGCGTGATATCGCGAAAGGTAAGACTATCCCCAATCCAGTCGCCCGCATTGCCGATAACCGTCGGCCAAAAACAGCCGCAGAGCTAGCCGGTAACCCGGAGTATTACAAGTCAATTGGGCTGGCCGCGCTGGCTAGTATCAGGCACCAGATACGCGTGAACACAAGCAGGGGGGTGGCATGAGCAGGGAAAATTCAAGAATGGCCGCCTTGCATTGCAAGCGAGCAGAGGAGCTGGCTGGGCGTGGATTGAATCGACGGGCATTAACGGAGCTGGCAAAAGCGGCGGTATATGCTGATGCATACCAGATCAACGATGTTGTGGCTCGTCGTAATGAGCTATCACTCCGTGTACGCGGCACTCAGCGTATCAGTGGTGATCCTCGTATGGATTATGACAACTGCGTAGGGGGCGTTCTGTGAAGTATCAAATTATCTACGCCGATCCGCCCTGGTCATATCGTGATAAGGCTTCCAGTGGTAAACGTGGTGCCTCGCATAAGTATGAGACTATGAGCGCACAAGAGATCTGCAGATTGCCGGTATGGGATATGGCTGGTGATAACTGCCTGTTAGCTATGTGGTGGGTGCCAACACAGCCGTTAGAGGCTCTTCGCGTCGTTGAGGCGTGGGGGTTCCGTCTGATGACGATGAAGGGGTTTACCTGGCACAAAACCAACCGACGAACAGGAACTAGTGCGATCGGCATGGGACATATGACCAGGGCTAACTCTGAAGATTGCCTATTCGCTGTGAGAGGGAAATTACCGTTACGTCTCGATGCCAGTATTTGCCAGCATCAGACATTCCCGCGTGGGAAACATAGCGCGAAGCCGCCCGAGTTCCGAGAGTTGCTGGTGCAGCTGCTTGGTGATGTCCCTCGCATTGAGTTATTCGCTCGGGGTCAGGTCGATGGTTGGGATAGTTGGGGTAACGAGTGCGAGAAAAGTTGTGAGCTAATCCCCGGCTATCACATGGAGGTTGCATGAGGCTGTACCTCCCATTCCCACCTAGCGTTAACACATATTGGCGCGCGCCCTCGCGGGGGCCGCTTTCTGGTCGCCATCTGGTTAGTGCCAAAGGGCGGGCATTCCACACCGAATGTCGCGCTCGTGTACTGGAGCAGCTGCGCCGCTATCCGACACCGATGGACGGTGATCTATCTGTTCATGTCGTTCTGTTCCCGCCGACCCGCGCCCGCCGTGATCTGGATAACTTCTTCAAGGCTCCACTGGACTCTATGACAAAGCTCGGCATCTGGCATGACGACAGCCAGATTAAGCGGCTGACGGCTGAGTTCGGTGAAGTTGTGAAAGGGGAATGTGTTGAGATCGTGATTCAACCGTTTACTGCAATGCCAAAAAGGATGCCGACATAATAGCGAACGCCGATCAATGCGATTCAATCAATATGCCATATTAATCAATGGATTAAATTCATATTTTATGCCATTTTTTTCTGAAAGCTGTATGGAGATCCAGTAAAATAAATGAGCCGCCAGACCATGCCGAGGGGCGGTTACTCATACAGTGTGGAGGTGCCGATGTATCCGATTTCGCCTACTAATAATGGCGTGATAATGATGTCCACCAGGGAAATTGCGGAGTTGACTGGTAAACGTCATGACCATGTTTTACGCGATGCCCGTAATTTGCTGGCTGAGCTCCAATCTCCCCAAATTAGGGGAGATTACCAAGACGGGCAGGGGAGAACATATCCGATGCTCCTACTGGATAAGGCCCAATCAATCTGCCTCGTCGCGGGGTATAGCGCTCAATACAGGATGGCAATCATCAGGCGATGGCAAGAGCTGGAGCTATCAGCGAGGCCGACGAGCCAACTAGAAATGATTGCGCAAGTAGCTATGGAATCCGCACGTATCGAGCGTCAGGTTGAGGAGGTACAGCAACAGGTTGCTCTAGTTGATCAGCAAGTGAAAGAGATCGCCGCCGGTGCTATTCCGCCAGGCTGGCAGACTATCCGCAACTTGTCAGCTGAAAGTGGGCTATCCGAGCAGAAGACGCGCGATCTGATTAAAGCATTTGGCGTCCACAGTAAAAAAGTCCCGTTCATGACCCCTAGTGGCATTGTGACGAATGCGACCGTTGCCGATGAGACAGATTTTTTTCGTGCTGTTGACGTTGTTATCCATGAGGCTACACGGGCAATGCGCAGCAAATATTGGTATCACCCGAAGCTGGGGAGGTTTGAGCGGAGGGAGGTGGCATGAGAGGGATGACGGAGAAGCAGAAGGCCGTTCTGGTGTTTATTCGAGAATTCATAGTTAAAACTGGATTCCCTCCAACCCGCGTTGAAATCGCCGATGGCATGGGCTATCGCTCGCCAAATGCTGCTGAAGAGCATATTAAGGCGCTTTGCCGCCACGGTGTGATAGAGCTGATTCACGGTACAGCGCGAGGAATTCGCATCGTAGGGGGGAGCTGATGCGTATGTTATTTACCGTATTTCCTCAGAGAAATGCTGGTGTTGTGCTACTGAAAACAGGACGTTTGACACGCCGCTTCAGTGATGGGCAGCGGGTAATGTTATCTGATGTACCTGTGGCGTTTCATAGCTTCCCTGCCGGTGAGTTGGTATCAGATCAGTTGTTAGCCGCCGATCAGATATGGCGCCCTTTTTTTGCTCATGAGCGCGTGCGGCACGCTGCCAGCCTGTACATGCAATTTTCAGATTATCTAGAGTCATTCCACTACTGCCAGTGGAAAGATGTGCGCGATGGTTACCATAGTACAGAGCTGACGAATGCGATGAATGAGCATGGCGGCGCTAAGCTGTGTTGGGCCTGCGACAACGCTATGCGCGGGACTAATGGGAAGATTTTTACAGAGCTATGCGAGAGAAACCGCGCTGAGTGGGTGATAGAGGCTGCCCGTCGTGGGTTAAAGTTGCCAGAAGGGCATCAGTTGACTGAGCCGGAGCTGTGTTGGTGGGCGCTGATAGTCGGTGTCGCTGACCTGATCCCCGGTGGTATTGCGCGTCGGATCACCGGTATTGAGCCGGAGGAGATCACTGGCGTGATGAGCGAATCGACAATCGTACCGGATCAGCCAACGGCTCAGGGCGTGCTGGCCGCTGCGGTAGAAGTCGCAGAGGTTGCAATCCCCCAGGAGAGAATGAAGCCGGTAATCAAGCTGGAGGCAGATGAAGCGCCGACAGCAGGCTTTATGCTGCGCCCCAAACTCCAGCGCTGGGAGAGTGAGAAGTACACACGCTGGGTGAAGACACAGCCGTGTTGCGGGTGCGGAAACCCTGCCGATGATCCACATCACATCATCAATTCGGGATTGGGGTTGGGCGGCATAGGAACTAAGACGCATGATTTGTTCGTGATCCCGCTATGCCGGCGGTGTCACGACGAGCTGCACCGGGACGTAAGCGCCTGGGAGCGGCAGCACGGCAGCCAGGTGAAGCTGCTAGTGCAATTCCTAAACCGTGCGCTAGGTATTGGCGCAATTTTTACAGCTTAATGTGTGGAGATAGCTGATGTTTTATCCTGATTGTATGGCTAAGGCCGACGGTAGTGATTTGAAGCTGCGTACTCTGGATCGGCTATGGTTGCAGGGACGTTTACGCATGTGGGGACGCTGGGCGCTAGTAAGACGTAACCAGGGAGCCGCCGGAATTCTGTCAAAGCTGATCTGTGATCCAACGATCTCAAAAGCAGCATTGCAAAGAGCCAAGCAGGAGATGGCACGCTCAGGAATAACGAGTGAAGAGTTGCAGGTTATTTTCGACTGTATCAAAGGCAATCGCGCTGCTAGCAGCCTGTTATTCCTAAGCGATGACGAGGGTATGATGATTGATCGCGTGATTGCCAGGGTGCTAGGTGCGGGGCAGTTGAACGTAGTCAAAGAGCATTATTGCCATCGGAAGAGTTGCTATCAGATCGCTGTTGAGCGCCATGAGAAAGACCCTAGTGTCTGTCTCAGAACGTATCAAAACAGGGTTAACTCGTGGTTGTCGGCTGCAGAGTTCGCGCTGTTTAAGCCGCTACGCGATGTACTAAAAAAAGATAGTTGACATTTTTACCGAGAAAGTTAGTATTTTGATATACGCTTAGCGAAGCTGCGCTGGCTCAGCAGGCAGTAAAAGCGTAACGAATTTGATTAACCCGCCTATGAGCGGGTTTTTTGTATAAACTAGGCCAATATCTCAATCTAGTACGAGATATTTGATTTGTTGATACTTCCGTGCTAGTTATTAATTGTAGTGAAACGTGTTGTAAAATCCCTGGTGGTTTCCTTTGCGTTATTTTGCTGTGGCACTTACCGCATTATGGATATGATTATTTATTTGGTGTGTGCCTCAGCATTTTTATTTTAGAAGTGTATTGGATGCGATATATATCACATTTTTAATGATATGGTTTTTATTAAAGATATTTCTTTGTTAAATGCATAAGCGCATTATTTTTATCAAAGGTATCATAGCTTATGTTACATAATGAGCATTGATGTACTAATAGCATATTAATTATTTCTAGTGTAATCTTTTTATTGGCTGTTTTTACATCGGCCGGGGCAGGTAAGGAAAATAGGGAATCCTGTTGCTTGGGGAAAGCCAGTTATTTGTTTCTGATTTTGAATGGTCGCTGCAATTATCTAGTCATGCCTCATCTTGTGCGTGGCTTTTTCATTCCCGCCCGCCATACACTGATACTCGATGAGATCGACGTCCTGAGATGGTGCAGGGGGCTACCTATCAGCGCCACACAATAGCCAGCCATTACTCACATCTTACTTTTTCATGAGTGGCCACGCGTGGCGCTGCTCTTTTCATCTGGCGAGCAATTAATTATTGCTCAGTGTTGTCCGAGTGTGCGATCTATAGTTTTTTCATAATATTCAGCTTAATCAAGAAATTTTCTTGATTGATGATTTAGGTCACTTAATGATTTCCCCTCGGGATAGTCCATTAGCCTGTTAATGAAAGCTACTAAGTCATTGTTATGATGGAGCCTCGATAGTGAGCTATTAATGTCGTTTTTTAGCCCTCTTGCAAGCCCCCCTGACGGATCAATACGCTCTAACGTTTGCAAGAGGCTATGAAGTATTAGGCTCACAGCTTGCTCTCTGACCGCCATTGTTACTTTTATGTGTTCTAGCTCTGTTTTTGTTTCGTAATCCATGTCTCCTCCTAGAGCATAAGTGATGGCTTACATCTGCTGCCTCAAAGACTTATCTGTAGTTGAGTATAGATGAGCTTTTGAGAGAGGAAGCGATGAGTTGTCGATACTGGTTTTACGTTTAGTGAACAACCAATAGCCGCGTTTGCGGCTTTTTTATTGCCCCTGCCTCGTAGGTAGAGGTGGAGATCATGCGCATGTATCTACGTACGGCAGATAACACCCTATTGGCGGGTGGGACCATGTCTTTTTTGTCATCTGTTATCAATTTCTTCTCGCCATCTGAGTGGATGGTAATCGGCATCATCATTGGGATCTTTTTCTCGGTGTTGGGTTACATCACGGGGTTTATTTTCCGTTGTCGCCGAGAGCGGTTGCTGAGGCAGTGGATTGACTACCGACGTAGCCGCGCGGATGAGCTAGTGACGCCGGAAGAAGTAGATCGCATGTGGGAGGATTGAGCCGATGACCTGCAAGCCCAAAGTGGCGTTAAGTGCGGCCATGCTGGCACTGATAGCGGGTGGCGCTGCCGCTCCCAGGTTAATGGATCAGTTTTTGAATGAGAAAGAGGGAAATCGCCTGACGGCCTATCAGGATGGCGGCGGCGTCTGGTCAATATGCCGAGGAGTGACTCGCATTGATGGCCGACCAGTTGCTAAGGGGATGAGATTAACGGAGCAGCAGTGCCAGAAGTACAACGCCATAGAACGCGATAAGGCGCTGGCGTGGGTTGCACGCAATGTGCATGTTCCACTGACTGAGCCACAGAAGGTCGGTATCGCCTCATTCTGCCCCTACAACATCGGCCCAGGCAAATGTTTCTCTTCGACATTCTACCGCAAACTTAATGCTGGCGACCGTCGTGGAGCGTGTAGGGAGATTCGGCGGTGGATTTACGATCGCGGTCGTGATTGCCGTATTCGTGCAAACAACTGTCTGGGACAGGTGACGCGCCGGGATGAAGAGGCTGCGTTGGCGTGTTGGGGAATTGATCAGTGAGATATTTGCCATCTGAATACTCACTGCCCAGTAAATAAAGTGATGGACCGCATGAGAATTGCCTGCTATTCTTTTGGTACTTTAGCTTTGAGGTGTTCAGGGATGCTTAGAAAAACGACGACCAATATACACACTGATGATGTGAATCTCTATCAGGGAGACTGCCTCGATATGTTGTCGATGATGGAAGACTCATCAGTCAACCTGATTGTCACATCGCCGCCGTATGCAGACCAGAGAAAGGGAACCTATGGTGGCATTTCTCCTGACCAGTATGTTGATTGGTTTTCACCTATAGCTGAGCAACTGCTGCGGGTTCTTAAGCCATCCGGATCCTTTGTTCTTAATATCAAAGAAAAGGCCGTGAATGGTGAAAGACATACATATGTTTTAGAACTTATTCTTAAAATGCGAGAGCTTGGCTGGCTGTGGACAGAAGAGTACATCTGGCACAAAAAGAATTCATTCCCTGGAAAATGGCCAAACCGGTTCAGAGATTCATGGGAGCGCTGTCTTCATTTCACCAAAAGTAAAAAATTCTCGATGTATCAGGACGCTGTAATGGTGCCTATGGGAGACTGGAAAAATGAACGACTAAAAAAACTGAGCGCCAGAGATGTAACCCGTAATGAATCTCGTGTTGGAAGCGGCTTCGGTAAAAACATATCTAACTGGAAAGGCAGAGATATGGCTTATCCAACAAACGTGCTCCATATGGCTACTGAATGTGGTAATAAAAGCCATAGTGCGGCATTCCCTGAGTCTCTTCCCGAGTGGTTTATTCGTTTATTCACTGTTGAAGGGGATGTTGTTTTGGATCCGTTTGCAGGTTCTGGGACAACTCTTCTGGTAGCGGAGCGTCTTGCTAGAAAGGCGGTGGGTTTTGAATTGCTGGAGGAGTACTGCCTTGTTGCAAAAGAAAGACTCGGCCTGAAGCGAGAAAAACTAGGTGGAGTAATCAGTTATAGTAAAAAGGCTGAATAGCCGCCCTCTTTGTGGTAGTTTCTTCCATGGTTAACCATAGAAGGAAATACTGATGTCAGGAACATGTATTATCGACGGTTGTGGGCGACACGCTGATAAGATTATTGGTGTACGTCTGAGACGTGAGCTGGATAATTTGTCAGCAATTTGGGCTCACAATACCAATGCTTATTTGTGTGACGAGCATGCAGCGATGGGATTTGATGTTGAAGTAACCTTCACGCCTAGGAGCGACAAAACAATCCGAACATCTGTTAGTGATGGTCACGGTAGCCCTGTTGTTCGCCTGAGGGAAATTACAAAACCTGTAAACCCAGATGGAGTGGAAGATTAAAGTGGCATCTTAGTAATGCTAACCGCCCTTGTGGCGGTTTTTTTACGTCCAATATAAGGCGCTATGTTTTCTGATGGCGGCGGCTGTAGCGGTCAGTGGTCATGATGGGTGGGACTGATTGATATTCGCTGGCATCGTTGCTTTGTAGCATTATCATCTAAAAAGTCTGAATCGCTCCGCCGAGCGGATAAAACAAAATCCTGCAAATACACACTTAACATCGTAAAGCCTCGGTTTATACCGGGGCTTTTGTCATATCTGCGTGTCGCAACGCATATCACCAAGAACCTTTCAGGATGAGCCTTGAGGAACCGGCTGGCTGTCGGAGCCTTCTTGGGGCCGTCTTCCTGTGCGAACAAGGTTCATCACTAAAAGGTAAAGCCGATATGAACACATCTGTAGATTCTTCTTATACCGACGCATCCAGTAATCATCATGTCGTTAATGAGTTCGCTGACATTGTTCCTGTTGTTAGTGGCCGGATCGGTGAGCGTGAAACCAGTGTAGTGAGTGCAAAGGCCTTGCATAAGGCATTGGGAGTAGGGCGTGATTACTCTACGTGGCTTTCTAATCGAATTAAGGATTACTGTTTTGAACAGGGCGTTGATTACGAGATTTTTGATTCCCCCGTTTGGGGGAATCAAAGGTCAGAAAATGATCGGTTTGGGGTCGGTTGGGTAACTAAGCGTGGCGGAGATCGCCGTAGCAAAGACTATTGCCTTTCTTTGGGGATGGCTAAAGAACTCGCAATGGTCGAGCGTAATGAGCAAGGCCGCGCCATTCGTCGTTACTTCATCCAGTGTGAAGAGGCGTTACAGCTCACCGCACCAGAAGTCGCAGCGCGTTATCGTCGCAAGTTAAAGGCTCGCATCGGAGTGGCAAACCTGTTTAAGCCGATGTGTTCTGCGTTGGAGTCGGTAAGGGCGGAACAGGGCAAGGTGACACAGTCTCACCACTACAGCAATGAAAGTAACATGATCTCCCGCATCGTCCTGGGTGGCCTTACTGCGAAGCAATGGGCAGGCATGAATGGAGTAGTGGGGGATCCTCGCGATTCGATGAATGCCGAGCAGTTAGAGCATCTGTCTTATCTAGAGAGTACCAATATCACCCTGCTGGATATGGGGATGGATTACCCGCAGCGGAAGGTTGAGTTAACCCGGCTATCTCAGCGCTGGATGGCGCGGCGCCTGGGTTCGTGACGGCTTTTGTTTAACACCACTACAAAAATAGCGGTGGCAGTGTTCAGGCCTTGAATGATGCGAAGAAAATCGCATCGGTCATCACTATCAAGGGTGGGATTACATGGTTGGTGAACGGTTATGGAAGCCACTGGCGCTAATCGCGTTGGTGGCTTTGTCGTATTGGGGGCTGTCGTCCTGGCGGTACGCCGCTGGCCATACAGATGGAAAGGATGAGGCTGATCGAGCGTGGCAGGCTAAATGGTCGCAGCGTGATGCCGGGGAAGCCCAGGCGATTACAGACAACGTGATGCTGACGCTCAACATCATGAATCAGGCGGTGGAGGCTAATCGAAATGCAAAGCACCAGATCGCACTGGAGTCACAGAGAGCCGCGCGAGATATCGCGGTGGCTATTGCGGGCGATGCTTGCACTAGTCGGCTTGTGCCTACTGTCGGTGCTCAGCGGCTGCGGCAGTACGCGGACAGTGTACGTTCCGGCGCCAGCAGTACCGCTGAGCACTGAGTTAACTGCCGACACGCCAGTGCCGGTAGTACCTGATCCGCTGACCTGGGGGGGCAGCCTGGATCTCAATACGCGCCTGTTATCTGCCCTAGGGCAGTGCAATGCGGACAAAGCGGGGATCCGGCGTGTTGAGACAAAATAGCTCAGCATCTAATATTCATCTAATAGCTTTATACTGATCTTGGCTGAAATAGGATGTGTTTTTATTTTCTTACCATGGCAAAGAAACATACCTACTTTAAGTGGGATAGAGTGAGATGATAAAGTTTTTCTAAATGATATGTGCTCGCAAATAAATCCTTCTGATTTTATATAATGTAAAAAACTATTTATTTTTTCCTCGTGGATCATGTGTGTTTCGAAGTGAACGTGCTTATATCCTTTACTTCTTAGTTCTCTAAGAGTTTTTCTCAGTTCGATGAAAATACATGCTGAAGCCATATCTCCAGTAGGGCATTTTGAAATGTTTATATGCAGCGTGTTTTTACCAGATGCTTTTCTTATTACTTTGAATAGCCCTAGGTTTTCTGTATGGCGAGCCCTCCATATTAATATAGGTAGCATTGATACGCACATGACTATTAATGATAATAAAAACCATAGTTGGTAATCTTCCAATGTAATAACTCCAAGTAATAATTGTATAGAATTTTTATAACATATTAGCTTAATGATAGTCTATGCATTATTTCTCAATAATAAATATAGAGTCATATTGTGCTTTATATTCGTTGAATGGGTCTAAATATGAAACATTTGTTATCTAATTTTAATACTGTACGACGCTGTGGGTACTGTGGCTCGCTTGCCCACTGTACGAAGTACTGCCCGAAGACCAATGCAGGGCGCATGAACATCGCTATTCGTGAGCAGATGAACCAACTGAAGAATCGCCCGCAACAGTAATCAATCCTGGTGGTACATACATGAAAGAGCCACGTATCTACGGAAGTAAATGGGATAGGGCAAGGATTGCGTTCCTCCGGGCTAATCCGCTGTGTGTGATGTGTCACCAGCAAGGGCGATTGGAGGCGGCCACGGTGGTCGATCACATCGAACCTCATCGTCTTAAAGAGGCGTTGATGTCAGGAGATGGTCAGCGAATCTCAAAATCCCAAAAGCTGTTTTGGGATCAGAAGAATTGGCAGGGGTTGTGTAAGCAGCATCACGACTCTACAAAGCAGCGGATGGAGAAGCGGGGGCGAGCGGTTGGTTGTAGTGAAGATGGCATACCATTTGGCGCCAACAAGCACTGGGGAGGGGCGGGGTGAAAGTTCACCCCTCTCACGCTAAATGACCGCCGCTTCTCCTTTCCGTGCACAACCGCGAAATGAAAAGTTTTTTTCCGGGAGGTTCCGATGGCAGGACGACGCCCGAAACCGACCCACCTCAAAGTGGTGACCGGTAATCCGGGCAAGCGAAAACTCAATGATAAAGAGCCCACTCCGGCACGAGAAATACCGAGCCCTCCGGCGCATTTGACCGACTGGGGAAAAGTGGCGTGGGGGAAACTAACTCTCTTGCTGGATGGTATGGGGATTCTTACCGTCGCCGATACGCTGGCGCTTGAGCGTCTCTGTGATATCTACGCAGATATTTTGCAGTTGCGTGACACTATCGCGATCGAGGGGCGCACATATACCACAAAAACCCAGATGGGCGACTTTCTCATTAAAGCGAATCCGGCTGTAGCCATGCTGGCAGATGCTGATCGTCGATTTAAGAGCTATTTGGTTGAGTTTGGGCTGACACCTGCTGCTCGCTCTAAGGTACATGTTGATGGTGGAGAGAAAGAAGAGGACCCGCTCAACCAGTTCTTCGGTTGATCCTGCGACCCAGTACGCTCGCGATGTGACCGATGGAAAGGTGATCGCGGGGCCTGATATTCGTAATGCCTGTAAGCGTCATTTGCGCGATCTCGAAGAGGGGCCATCCCGAGGGTTGGTGTGGGATACGGATGCCGTAAAGCGCGTCATTGATTTTTATGCCAAGGTGCTGAAGCTCAATGGCGGCGAGCATGAGGGGGCGCCATTTATTCTATTGCCCTGGCAGTGCTTCGTGGTGGGCTCCCTGTTTGGCTGGAAGCGTGCAGACGGATCTCGCCGATTTCGAACGGCGTATGTAGAGTCTGGTAAGGGATCGGGAAAATCACCACTTGCCGCAGGGGTGGGGTTATATTGCCTGGTTGCCGATAGAGAGCCTCGCGCAGAGGTCTATGCCGCAGCGACGAAGAAAGATCAGGCCATGATCTTGTTCCGTGATGCGGTTGCAATGGTTGATCAGTCTCCCGCTCTATCTCAACGCATCGATAAATCGGGTGGCGCTGGGAAAGAGTGGAACCTGGCTTACTTACAGGCAGGCTCCTTTTTCCGGCCAATTAGTTCGGATGATGGCCAGTCAGGCCCCCGCCCACATTGTGCGCTGATTGATGAAATCCATGAACATAAAGACAACCGAGCCGTAGAGATGATGCGCGCCGGAACGAAAGGTCGGCGGCAGGCGCTGATCTTCATGATCACCAACAGTGGCCATGATAAGACCAGCGTGTGTTACGACTATCATCAGTACGGCCAAAAGATTGCTGCAGGGCAGGCGAGTAACGACGCTTTTTTTGCGTTTATTTGCTCTCTGGATGATGGTGATGACCCGTTTAAGGATGAGTCCTGCTGGGGTAAGGCCAATCCCTCAATGGGCTACACATTCCGCCCCGACTACCTGCGTGAGCAGGTCGAGGATGCCCGGGGAATGCCTGCGAAGGAAAGCCTGGTACGGCGCCTTAACTTCTGTCAGTGGGTTGATGCTGAAAACCCGTGGATCAGTGGCGATGTTTGGATGGCTTGTGAGCAGGAAGTCTCCCTTGAATCGTTGCGTGGGGAGAGCTGTTACGGCGGCTTAGACCTGTCCGGCAAGCGAGATCTGACAGCGCTATCCTTGTACTTCCCGAGGGTTAATACGGCACTGGTTGAGTTCTGGACGCCGGGTGACACGTTATTTGATCGTGCGCGTGTAGATCGGGTTCCTTATGACGCCTGGCTACGCGATGGCTATCTGCATGCACCAAAAGGTTCGGCGATCGATTATGGCTTTGTTGCTAAGCGGATCGCAGAGCTATCTCCGATGTTCGATATTAAGAGCATTGCATTTGACCGCTATCACATCGACTACTTGATCCCTGAGCTGGATGATGAGGGGGTGACGATACCACTGACGCCACACGGTCAGGGGTTTGGTAAATCGACTGAGTCAGGGCTATGGATGCCCCATTCTATAGAGCTGCTGGAGCAGCTTATCACCGAGAAGAAAATCATCATCGTTTATAACCCATGCCTACGCTGGAACGCGGCTAATACGGTGATCGAGGAAGATAAAAGCGGTAACCGAGTGTTCAGTAAGCGCCGTAGCAATGGCCGCATCGATGGTGTAGTGGCGATGGCCATGTCGGTTGGGGCTGCTGATGGCGTACAGGAAGAAGAGGGAGACATTGATGGTTTCTTTGATGATCCGATTATGGTGGGTATCTGATGGGAAAGAGCACACAACCAGGGCGCATTAAAAGCGCCCTTTTAAATTGGCTTGGTGTCCCGGTAAGCCTGACAAACGGCACCTTTCTTCAGGATTGGATGGGCGTGAGTAGTAGCGGGAAAACGGTGACGGTCGATAAGGCGGTTCAGCTTTCTGCTGTATGGGCTTGTGTCAGACTGCTCAGTGAGTCGATATCAACACTTCCACTGAAGGTGTACCGGCGCCAACCTGACGGGTCAAAAGCATTGGCGCTGGCGCATCCGGCTTATCAGGTGCTTTGTCGTCGGCCAAATCTCGAAATGACGCCATCCCGTTTTATGCTGATGCTGGTTGCCAGTATTTGCCTGCGGGGAAATGCTTTCATTGAGAAGCGAATGATCGGTAAAAAGTTGGTGGCCCTGATCCCGCTGTTACCTCAGAACATGGTGGTAAAGCGGTCTGATTCCGGGTCTTTGCAGTACACCTATACCGATAATGGTGTGACACGCACCATCCAGCCTGATCACATGATGCATATTCGAGGTTTTGGCTTGGATGGCATCTGTGGAATGATGCCCATGATGGCAGGGCGTGATGTCATTGGCGCGGCGATGGCCGTTGATGAGGCTGCAGCCAAAATATTTGAAAACGGGTTGCAGAGCACCGGTTTTCTATCATCAAAAATGGCGCTTACGAGAGAGCAGCGTGAGCGGCTTCGTAAAAATATGAATGCCTTTGTTGGCTCAAAAAATGCTGGCAAGTTGATGATACTAGAGAATGATCTCTCTTATCAGAATGTGACTATGAACCCTGAAGCAGCCCAGCTATTGGAAAGTCGCTCATTCAGCATTGAAGAGATCTGTCGTTGGTTTAGGGTGCCTCCCATGATGGTGGGGCATACAACAAAACAGAGCAGTTGGGCATCTAGCGTTGAGGGGATGAACCTCATCTTCTTAACAAATACGCTGCGCCCACTGTTGGTGAACATCGAGCAGGAGATCGCCCGTTGTCTATTAGATACTGATGATGATTATTTTGCAGAGTTCTCCGTAGAGGGCTTTTTGCGGGCCGATAGTGCTGGGCGCTCCGCCTATTACACCACCGCGTTACAAAACGGGTGGATGAGTCGTAATGATGTTCGGCGCTTAGAAAACCTGCCACCTATTGATGGTGGTGATATTTATACTGTGCAACTTAACCTGACCCCATTGGATCAACTGGGGAATGAAACAGCGTCATCCAGTGAGCGCGCTCGCGCAGCAATGGCTGGGTGGTTATTCCCAGAAAGAAGTGATTCACCCTCTCAGTCTTCCAGTTCATTAAGTAGTCACTCAGTCGATCAGGAGTAATCCGTCAATGACAAAAAAAAGCCTTCCGGCAGCGCCGGCGGGGCGACCTTGCGCGCGTGTTTCATGCGAGGTGATGCCTCATGCGCTGGATCACTGGAATAGCGGCATTCGTGCCGCGCAAGCTGATGACAATACCATCTCTATTTTTGACGTCATTGGTCAAGACTATTGGGGTGATGGTGTCACGGCAAAGCGTATTGGCGCCATATTGCGTTCGCTGAATGGGGATGATGTTACGGTCAACATCAACTCACCCGGCGGCGACATGTTTGAAGGACTGGCTATTTATAACCAGCTGCGTGAATACGAAGGGAAAGTTACCGTTAAGGTCTTGGGCATCGCTGCATCTGCGGCGTCAATTATTGCTATGGCAGGTGATGATATCCAGATCGGGCGCGGTGCGTTCCTGATGATCCATAACTGCTGGGTTGTCGCGATGGGTAACCGGCATGACCTGGAGAAAGTGGCTCGGGATATGGAGCCATTCGATAGTGCTATGCAGGATATTTATGCCGCTCGCAGCGGCCTATCTCACGACATTATCGCAGAGATGATGGATAACGAGACCTATATCAATGGTAGTGATGCTGTTGAGAAAGGGCTTGCTGATAGCGTGTTGTCGAGCGATCAAGTAAGCCAAGATGATGAAAGTCCATCTGCGGCGCTGAGAAAGTTGGATGCGCTATTGGCAAAATCCAATACTCCCCGTTCAGAGCGGCGTCGCCTATTAAAAGCACTCTCTGGTAACACGCCTGGCGCTGTTGCCACCTCTGATGGTACGCCGAGCGCTACCGCTGAAATTAACCCTGAAACACTAGCCAAACTGGATGCTGCATTAAGCGGCATGGTTTCGGCGTGCCAATAATCTGGAGAAATTATGTCAGAAGTTAATGAAATCCTGAAAAAAGTCACTGCATCTATTGAGGATGCGACCAGCAAGTTTAACGCTAAGGCCGAAGAGGCGCTCAACGAGGCGAAGAAAACGGGGCAACTCTCAGCCCAGACGAAAGAGACGGTCGATAAAATGGCCGTCGAGCTTAACGCCTTGCGTGATGCGGAAAAAACGCTGAAAGCATCATTGGGTGAGCTGGAGCAGCATGTGGCTCAAATGCCGCTGGCCAATGCAAAGGGCGTAGTTGAATCCGTTGGGCAAGTCGTTATTGGTAGTGAAGCACTGAAGGCGTTTTCGTCCAGTGTAGAGGGTGGAAAGCGCATTAGCATTCCGGTTAGCGCGGCGCTTCTCTCATCCAATGTGCCTGAAGGTGTGGTTGAGCCCCAGCGCCTTCCTGGTATTGATACTGCTCCCAAGCAGCGTTTGTTTATTCGTGATCTCATTGCGCCGGGTCGCACTGGGGCTCCGGCTATTTTTTGGGTACAGCAGACCGGTTTTACCAATGCGGCGAAAGTCGTGGCAGAGGGGACGGTAAAACCCTATAGCGATATTCAGTTTGCTACCAAGATCACGCCAGTAACGACGATTGCCCACATGTTCAAAGCATCCAAGCAGATTTTGGATGATTTTGCACAGCTGCAGTCTACTGTTGATGCGGAAATGCGCTACGGCCTGAAGTATGTCGAAGAGCAGGAGATTCTGTTCGGTGATGGTACCGGGGTTCATCTGCATGGCATCGTCCCTCAAGCCACCGCCTATAAGGCGGAATTTAACGTAGATCAGCAGAACGGAATCGACGATCTGCGCTTGGCGATGCTTCAGGCGCAATTAGCGCGTTTCCCAGCCTCTGGCCATGTACTGCATTTTATCGACTGGGCGAAGATTGAGCTGACCAAGGATACGTTGGGCCGCTACATCCTGGCAAATCCATCGGCGCTCACAGGTCCTACTCTGTGGGGGCTACCGGTTGTAGCAACGGAGACTGCGGCCTTTAAGGGCAAGTTCCTGACTGGTGCTTTCAATGCCGCTGCTCAGTTGTTTGATCGCGAAGATGCCAACGTGGTGATCTCTACAGAAAACGCGGACGACTTCGAAAAGAATATGATCTCAATCCGTTGTGAAGAGCGTTTAGCGCTAGCGGTCAAACGTCCTGAAGCGTTTATCTATGGCGCGTTTACTGCGCCGGTAGTCCCATCAGGTAGCCATTAATCCATCAACGACAAGCGGCCATATGGCCGCTTTTTTCTGGAGTGCGTCATGAAATTAACTGCATTGAGGCCGATTTTTGTTGGTGGTTCGGTTGTTGTTGAGGGTGAAGTATTTGATGTTAACGAGCAGCGAGGCCGCGAGCTTCTTGCAAAGGGCTATGCCGGCTGTTTCGATGATAATCTTCCTGCGGAGCAACCGGAGCAACCGGAGCAACCGGAGCAACCGGAGCAACCGGAGCAACCGGAGCAACCGGAGCAACCGGAGCAACCGGAGCAACCGGAGCAACCGGAGCCAACCTCCACGACAAAAAAGGGTAAAAAATAAGGGGGGAATATGCTCGATCTGCCACTGGTAAAGCAGCATTGCCGGATAGAGCCTGATTTTTCCGATGATGACGTGTTGCTACAAACCTATACAGTTGCCGCCCTTCGATATGTTGAGAATTTTACTGGTTGCAAACTGCGTGAGGTTAACGATCAGAATGCTGCGGATGCCGGTGAGTATGGGCTCATGTTGACTGATGACATCAAGACGGCGGCCTTATTTCTTATCGCGCATTGGTATGCTAACCGTGAGCCAGTGACCACTGATGGCAGCAATGCAGTGAGCGTTCCGTTTGCCGTGGAGGCGTTACTGCAACCGTATCGGGTCTATGGGGTATGAGCGGATTACGGGCTGGCGAGCTGAATAAACGCATTGCTCTGCAATATCTCGTGAAGCAGCGAGGCTCATTGGGAGAGCCTCTTCCGGATCAGGTAGTCGCTGTCGGTAAAGCATGGGCAAAGGCTGAGCCCATTTCTAACAGAAAAATTCGTCTACTGGATCAGCCGCAAGTTGTAGAAACCTATCAATTCACGCTACGTCCGCGCACTGATGTGCAACAGGATTGGCAAATCGTACTGGGCGACCTGGTGTTCACCGTTAGAGCGATGGACAGAACGCAGCCGGATCGACTGGTTATTACTGCGGAGGCCTGTACCCGCAATGATCGAATTAGCCATTAAAACCTCACTGGAGCGCATCACGGGGATGGCTGTTTACCCATTGCTTTTGCCTCCTGATGTGATGACCGGGATTACCTACCAACGTATATCAGACCCTGCCATAGAGACTGGGTTGGTGCGTACCCGCCTGGTCGAGGGGCGGTTTCAAGTAACGTTCTATGTCGTCGATCAGTTTACCCAGTTAGTCACCATGGACCGTGACGTCTGGGCGGTATGGCAAGGGATTGTACATAGCCCCCTGGAGGGGTACGACGTCCAGTTTATTGAGCGTGCCGGATTACAGGACGGACAAGAGATCTCGAACAACGGCTCTATTGTATATAGCCGTCGTCGTGATTATCTGATCACCTTCTCGGAGTAACCCATGGATATATCCATCACATTCCCGCAAGGGAAGGACTTCGATCGCCTACTTACTGAGGTTGGGGAGAAAGTCGGGGTAAAAGTACTGCGAGATGCGGGGCGTGAGGCTTTAGCCATCGTTGAAACGGATATGCGCCAGCATTCTGGATTTGATCCTGAGAATCATGGCGAGCATATGCGAGACAGCATCCGTATTCGTAGCACTAACCGCATGCGCGATGAACGTTATGCCACGGTAGTTACTTTGAGAGTAGGCCCCAGTAAATCCCACCATATGAAAGCATTGGCCCAGGAGTTTGGTACTCGTAAGCAGGTGGCTAAGCCGTTTATCCGTCCGGCACTCGATTACAACCGACAAAAGGTGTTGCGAGTACTGGCTGTCGAACTGCGCTATGCCCTTGAAGGCCGTTAATTCTACCCGCTGCGCTTGCAGCATTTTTAACAGAGAGAAATCGCTATGACCGATGAAATTCGTAGCCCGTCAGAGTTCGCCATGCTCCCTGCGGGAACCCGCGTATCGTATGGGGCTTTGGGAACCTTAATGGCTGCAGGGAAACTACTGCAAAATGCCATGTCAATCGGTACGACGGGGAAAAAGGGGACCTATGTTGAGGTCACTCGCCTGATCGATACCGAGCCCAAGTTTATGCAGGACATGGGTGAGGCTGAAGATAAGACCTTCGTTTTCCTGGATGCCCCTGATGACATCAATCAGGAAGCATTTATTACGGCTGCAGAGGCGAAGCAGACTGTATTGATGTTCATCGAATTTCCCAATAAGCGCATTGCTACTCAGGAGTTGGCATTGAGTGGCTGGAGTATGCAGTCAGTCGATACGCCGAAAGGCAAAGTATTGCAGGTTGAAGTCTACGCCAAGCAAAACAGCGTCTCCTGGTCTCGCAAATCAGCGTAAGGAAAAACAATGTCTTACAAAGAGCTTTTGTTAAAACCTAATAACTCTCCCGTCACGATCAAAGCATTTGGCCAGCAGGTGACTATCCGACGCCTGACGGCCATGGAGTTGATGGAGTACAACCGTAGTATCGATGCAGAGAAAGGTAACGCCCAGGTGCTCGCTGAGATCGGGATCAAGTTGTTTCTCGCTGCGCTGGTAAACCCCGATGGCAGTAAGCCCAGCCCGAAAGATCTCCCTACGGCAACGCAAATTCTCAATTGCCAGGCGCAGGCCGATATTTTGCAGGCCGTGACCGACGTACAGCGTCATAGCTATGGGACGCTGGAGGAAGCGAAAAAAAACTGATGGACTCGCCCTGGCTGTGGGATGTGTTTGAACTGGCCGACAGCCTTGGCGAGAGCGACCCTAGAAAGTTACTGGATCTTCCTGCTGACCTCTTGCTGCATTGGCAGGCGTATAGGGGATTAAAGCAGGATGCTCTCAGAGAGTCAGTGCCACCAGTCGATGCCGTCCCGTCGTATCCGGCAGCGGAGTACGATCCTGATGATTTTTCTCAATGTTTGCGGGTGATTGGTTATGGGTGATGTCGCATCACTGGCGGTTGCATTGCACCTGAATGCGGCCAGCTTTAAATCCCAGTTCTCTGACGCTATGCGTTCAGCGGATTCAGGTGCTCAGCAATTCAACCGAAAGGCCCAATCTGAAGCCCAAAAAACAAAGAGGGCATTTGAGGATATCGGGACAGGGGCTAAAAAAGCAGACGCTGATTTCCAGCTCCTGTCTCGTCGAACCCAGGAGAACATCGTTGGGTTTGATCGCCTGCGTGATGTTTTGGCTAACGTGGTGTCCGGCGGAACGGTAGCCGGCAGCACCATAACATCGGCATTAATCCCAGCGTTGGGGACTGGCCTGACTACTGCGATAGATCGAAGCACCGGTGGATTACAGCAGCAAAAGGTCGCGTTTTTTGAGGCGATGACTGCACAGGCCGAGCATGCGCAGGGGGTCCTTAGTGGGATAAAGGCAACCCGGGAACAAGCACAGGCTCAGGCGGATATCGCGCGTAAAACGATCGACGCGGCCAATGCTCAGCGTGAGCAGGCTTTCGCGCTGGATGAGTATTTGGCGAACCAGGCTCAGGTAAACAAGGAATATGGAATCCTGCTCACGTATGAGAAGGAGCACGAGCAAAATGCCCGGGTGATCGCTGAGGCTAATCTTGCGGAGGCTAACGCTAAGAAAAAGCTGGTTGCGGCTAATTTACAGATGGTGGAGTTGGACGCCACTGAAGCCACGGCAAAGAAAAACTTGGCAGCGGCAACAGATCAGTTATCTGCAGCCAATCAGGAGCTGTCTTTTAGTCAGCGAATGGCAGCCAGTAGCGCTGGTATGCTGCGTGGGGCGATGTCTTTGCTGGGCGGCCCTATTGGTATCGGAATCATGGCGGCCTCGGCGGCGGTCACGATGCTGTATTCGGCGTATAGCTCTGCCGAAATGGAGACGCAAAAGTTTAATGCTGCGCTGATGAAAAGCGGCATGCAGTCGGTCATGACGGTCTCGGATCTTCGCCGATTAACAACCCAGCTTGGCGGAACAGAGAGTGCCGTGAAGGGGGTTCAGGCGGCCGTATCTGCCGGGTTTTCCGGTAGTGCGTTGACTGAGGTTGCCGATTTGGCCAGGCAGATTGACGAAGCCGGCGGTAGCGCTGATGAGTTGGTTAGCCAGTTGAGTGCATTACGCGACGATCCGCTACGTGCCATGGAGCAGTTGACGCAGCAGGGTGTGGTGTTAAATGAAACTATCATCCAGCAGATCGCTGCACTGGAGCGTCGCGGGGAGAAGGTCGCGGCTGGTGATCTCGCTCAAAAGGAAGCGGCCGAGGCGGCTAAGCGTAATCTGGCAGAGCAGAAGCGTCTGACCGACGAACAGACCGAGTCGCTTCAGCGACTAGCGTTGGGCTGGCGCGGCGCCAACGTTGCAATGGGGGAGTTTGGGCTATTGGCCGCTCAGATCCCGCAGATTAAGGCGGCATCGTCATCTGCTGCCGATGATAAGGCAGCAGCAGAGGAGCGGACGCGGACGCTCAAGAATGAGCAACAGCAGGCATTAGAAACCCTGAGAACCGAAAGCCAGATCGCCGCCGTCATGAAAGCGGGGGCGGACAAAAAGGCGGAGGCGCTCAAGATCACCGACGCTATCACTGAGCGCTATAAAGCCGGAAAGATGACGGCTGATGAGTATGCGCAGGCGCTGAAAGGCGTCGATAAGATGTATAGCGAGCGTCAGAAAAAGGCACCGGCCTACAAGGATGATGAGGCCACCCGCCGGCTGGCTGAGTTGAAGCAGCAGGAAGTGGTGCTGCGTCAGCAGAATGCCACGACCGAAGATCTGACGGCGGCGGAGAAAAAGCTGCTGGCCTTTAATCAGGAAATGGCAGAGCTGAAGAGTAAGCGGATACTGACGGCTAGTCAGAAGAGTTTGCTGAATGCTGAGGCTCAACTGCGTGCCCAGCTGCAGATCAATGTCAGTCTGGAGAAAGCCGCGCAGCAGCACCAGATCGCGCTGAAAGCTCAAGAGCAGATGCGTGATGTCGCTGAATCAACCCGCCAGTTACAGCAGGAGCATAATAATAAAATCGCGCAGATGAGCATGACTCCAGCTGCGTATGACCAGATGATCGAAATGCAACGAATTCAGGATGACTTTCGAAAGCGAAGAGAACAGCTGGATGATTTATATGCTAATAAGAGTTCCAAACAATACCAAAAACGAGTCGAGCAACTACGAGTTGCTGAGCTTGAGCAAATAGCCATAGTTCAGGCTAGTAACGATAAAAAAGTCATGATTGAAGCCGATGGCTATGAAGGCATGAAAAAGGGGATAAAAGACTGGCAGGATGTTGCTGGAAACTCCTTTAGTTTGGCTCAGGATGCGGCAATGAATACGATGAACTCCATGGGGGATGCGGTTGCAAATTTTGTCGTGAAAGGGAAGGGGGACTTCCGCTCATTCGCAACGTCGGTCCTATCTGATATTGCTGCGATGATGACCAAGATGGCTGTGTTCAATTTGGTTAAAATTGGCACGGATTTCATGGGGTGGTCGAGCGGCGGTTATACCGGTGATGGCGGTAAGTATGATGTTGCTGGTGTAGTACACCGTGGTGAGTGGGTTGTCCCACAAGAGGTGGTAAAACAACCAGGGATGTTGAGCTTCCTCAGTCAGCTGACTTATGGGAAAGGTTATGCTGAAGGTGGTTTGGTTGGCGGAGGCTCCGTGCCAACGCCAGCATCGTCAACGGCAGCACCGAGAGCGCCGATTTCTCTGCATGTGACCGTTCCTATATCTGTGCATAAAAGTCAGAGTGATTTAGGAAACGTACAGCAGCCGGCATTCACTGCGGAGGTTAAGCGGTTTGTGATCGGTACTGTTGAGGCTCAACTACAAGATGCCATGCGTGATGGTGGCGATCTGGATCAGTTCGTACGGAGTCGGTCTTAGCGTTTTCGCCTGGATTGTGCCAGTATTCGGCCACAACACAGATAGGAGACGTTATGAGAAAATTAATATTGTTAGCCCTGTGTAGTGTGTCGGCGCTAGCTTCGACATCGGTCATGGCAAGGGAATTAGCACAATCAGAAAAACAAGTCATTATGGATGTTGTTAATTCTAGACTGAAAGATCCTTACAGCGCCAAATATACTTGGCAGGATTATAAGGGTGGTGAGACATATTGTGCCTGGGTTAATTCAAAAAATTCATATGGTGGGTATGTTGGCAATCAAGTAATCATCATGGATGTAAGGAAGGATAATTTAGGGAAGATAGTATGGGCGCAAGGCGGATTATCTGACGATCCTATCTCATACCCTATTTGCACTGATGATGGATATAGAGTTAAGCCATAGTTAAAAACTGACCCGCCGCTCGGCGGGTTTTTTCTATTGAGATAAATGAATATGGATACTTTCCACTGGTCTCCACGCCCAGCTATGGGCGTTTCCATTAAACCCAGCGTTACGACGGTTAAGTTTGGCGATGGCTACGAGCAACGGCGTCCATCTGGCATTAACCATATCCTGGAGAGCTATTCTCCGGTATTCCGCGTTAGCCATGATGAGTTTCGGGAAATCGAAGCGTTCTTCCGGCGTCAAGGCGCGGTAAAGGCGTTCTTGTGGCGTTCGCCACAGCGGCACGTCCCGATCCGCGTGGTCTGTCGTGAATGGTCCGAGCAGGTTTACAACAACTATGTTGATGTGTCCTGCAAGTTCGATCAGGTGATGGCGTAAGGAGTCCATATGCAAGATATCCCTCGTGGTACGCTGCTTCAGGTGGGCGAGTCTGCGCAAAACCCGCAACTCGATTTGTGGGAGATCGATCTCACCACGTTGGGCGGCACGCGCTTCTTTTTTCATGATGGCGTCAATGAGCATGGAGAGGCCATTATCTGGCAGGGGCGTAAGTATGAGCCGTACCCTGCCGGCGGCGATGGATTCGAGTTCAATGGTAAGGGGCCAGGTAACCGCCCAACGATGAAGCTATCTAACCTGTTTGGCTTAATTACTGGGCTCGCCGAGGACTATGATGGTCTGGCTGGCGCCAGGGTAGTGCGGCGACAGGTCTATTCCTGCTTTTTAGATGCAGAGAACTTTGTGCAGGGGAATCCTACTGCCGATCCCACCGAGGAGGTTGTATCTCGCTACGAGGTTCAGCAGCTGTCGGAGTTAACCGGTGATGGGGCCGTGTTCACGTTATCTATACCGACCGAGACTGATGGCGCTCAGTTCCCTGGCCGGACAATGCTAGCGGACGTTTGCTCATGGGTATATCGCTCTGATGAGTGTGGTTACCGAGGGGCGGCCGTGGCCGATGAGTTTGATAAACCGACTAGCGATCCGCTCAAGGATAAGTGTGGGAAGTGCCGTAAATCGTGTGAGCTGCGCAATAACATGGGGCGCTTCGGTGGATTCCTGTCGATCAGTAAGCTATCGCGGTAAGCCCACTCACGTGGGCTTTTTGGGGTCAGAATCACTTTCTAAGTATTGTCTTGGAATTGATTTGATTATTTTTTGTATCGCTTTTTCCATGATTACGGCATTGGTTCCGATCGCCATAAAACGGTCTGTTTCCGATAAATTTGCTGATCGCATCATGTCGTCGAGCTTGGCCTTTAAGCCATCAATTTCTTTTCCTCGTTCCTCGGCGACTCTTTCCATGCGTAGAGCGTTTGCCACTTGCATGTACATGTCCTCGCCGTCAGAAGAAGAGGAGGCCAGAAGTTTTTCTAGCTGTCTAAACTTATCAATCCTGTAAAGAATTTCTTGCTGAAGGCTTCTCTTAGCCTTCTCTGCTTCTTTCTCTAGGTACTCCCTAGTATCAGGAGCCATCCGTAAGGGGTATGGCGCAATTCGTGACATTTAAATGACTCCATTTGACTCATGTAAAGACATTGTATTTACGCTTTGGCACATTGACAAGTGAGTCCATTAGATCCATTATTGTGATGTTCTATCATTTTGTTTAGCTAAAACAAGGAGTCAAAATGAATCAAAAGACTGAAAGGATCACGCCATATCCATTGCGCATGCCAAGAGATGTGCGGAAGTGGTATGAGGAGCAAGCGGAAAAAAACTCACGCTCTCTTAATGGTGAGTTATTGAAATTACTGACAGAAAGGATGAATCGGGTAAAGGGAAGGCGAGTGAATGAAGCTTAGAAACGGCGAAACCCCGCAGTGCGTGAACACTAACGGGGTTTCTGTGTCAGTAACCGTATGCAAGGAAACCAACATGGATATTGTAGCAAGATCAGATCTGAACTTCCAAGGCAAAGCACTTGTTCCAGTATCAAACATCACTGGTGTATGGCTAACCTCCTCCGATCTGGCAAAAGCGCTTGAGTATTCAAACAGCCGTGCGGTCACGATGATCTACAACAAATATGCAGATGAGTTTACCAGCGGAATGACTCAGGTACTCGAGGTGAGTACCTCAGGGAATTACCGCAAAAAGGTGCGCGTTTTCTCCCTGCGCGGCGCTCATCTGATTGCCATGTTTGCTCGTACTAATGTTGCTAAAAAGTTTCGTCGCTGGGTATTGGATATCCTTGATCGTGAAGGTGTAGAGCGAACAGAGATTTCTCCTCCTAGTCGTTATCTCGTAACAGTTACGATCCGCGACAATATTTTTGGTGGTGGGATTGAGTTTTTCGGCAAGGGAAACGACATGAACTCGATGGCTACAGGGATCTGTCGAACCATGGGGTTTGAACCATCAGGATTCAGTAGGATTCCAATGGATATGGAAAGGATAAGGAGGGTTAACTAAGTATTTCGGGTAAAGAAAAACCGCCAGTGTGGAGCTGGCGGCCATCATAGTAATCGCATAACGGAGAACTTTATGCAAACTTCTATTGACAATGTAGCAAATAGTAAGATCGATGTCCAGTGCTCTCAGCTAGAGGTTATTGAATGGGCCGGTGTTCGAGTGGTAACCACAGAGACTTTGGCTCGGGGGTACGGTACGGATGAAGTTAACATTCGTAATAATCTGGCTAACAATAAAGCTCGATTTATTAATGGCACCCATTACTTCACTCTAACTGGTTTAGAACTAAGGGAATTTAAGAACAGAGTAAATGATGGTTACTCTGTTGGTAAACGTGCCAGATCGCTCACTCTTTGGACTGAGAAGGGGGCTGCACGGATGTCGAAGATCGTTGATACCGATGAAGCCTGGGAGTTCTTCGAGAAGCTGGAAGATTCTTATTTCCATCCCAAAGGTGTGAGTGCCCTCCCTCTGAGTTATGAACAAGCCTTGGAGGACCTTCTTAATAAGGTTAAGGAGAATCGTAGGTTAGAGCAGCAACGTGATAAAGCTGTCAAAGAGAAATGCTGGATCTCCGAGAAGCGAGAGATTACGGCAATGACAACAGCGTCTGCTGCAGTACGGGCTAAGAACAAGCTGGCAGAGCGTATAGGGGAGAGTAAAAAATATGCCGCCATCATCCCGGTTGAGAAAAAGATCGGCCAGAAGTTCAAATGGCAACCACTTCGGAAGTGGTGCCGGGAAAACGGAGTAACGCCACGAGAGGTTGAAGATCCGCGTTTTGGAACCGTGAAGTCTTGGCCTAGAGAAGCTTGGGTTGCAGTATATGGGGTTGATTTAAAAAACCTGTTTTAAGAACATCCATCGCTGCCCATTCTGGATTATCAAAACCCGCGTTGGCGGGTTTTTTATTGGAGGAGGGTATGATCGTTGATGAGATGATCGCGTATGCCAGCCGATGCGCGCCAGCAGAGGCGTGTGGTTATGTGGTACGCACACAACGAGGTGATATTTTCCTACCTGTTGAGAATAGCTCGATTGAGCCTACACAGTATTTCCGTATGACCCCTGAGGATTTCTTGGTGGCACAGACCAAAGGCGATGTTATCGCGCTGGTGCATAGCCACCCGGATGGTCCCCCGCATTTAAGCTCTGCAGATCGGTTACTCCAAGTACAAAGTGCTTTGCCTTGGTGGTTGGTCTGTGACGGTTCAATCCAGAGATTCCGCTGCGTTCCGCCGTTGCTAGGGCGGCGGTTTACGCATGGGGTGATGGACTGTTACACCTTATTCCAAGACGCCTATCACTTGGCTGGGATCGCTATGCCCGACTTTAGCCGGAAGGATGACTGGTGGCGACATGGGGAAAACCTCTACTTAGATAATATGGCTGCTACAGGATTCAGGCAGGTCAAAGGTACACCCCAGCCAGGTGACATTATGCTGTTCTGTTATGGCTGCTCTGTCGCCAACCATGCTGCTATTTATTGTGGTGGGCAGACTATCCTTCATCACCTTCCTAACCAACTCAGCAAGCGAGAGGAGTTAACCGGATCATGGCAACGACGCATGCACAGTCTGTGGCGACACACGGCATGGCAACCTTCCTCCTTCACGGGGATCTACAACGATTTGGCCGCAGAATTCCATTACAGGTCATGACGGCAGCTGAGGGGATCCACGCCTTGCTAGTGCAGGTTAACGGTTTACGCCAGCACTTACGCAACGGGTGGTATCAGGTACGTATTGCAGGTCATGATGTGGCACCAGATAAAGTGATGCAGCGCTTGCATGAGCCACTGCCCCCCGGGGCGATTGTGCATATCGTTCCGCGTATGGAGGGCGCAGCGAAAGGAGGGATCTTCCAGTTCATCGCTGGCGCCGTACTGACTACTGTCGGTGTATTGACGTCTTGGACAGGGATTAGCTCTGCTCTTACTGCTGCCGGTATCGGGATGATGCTGGGGGGTGTTGCTCAGATGCTGACGCCAACGCCCAGGACACCAAAGTCGTCGCAGACCGATAACGGCAAGGGAAACAGCTACTTCTCTAACCTGGATAACGCTGTATCACAAGGTAATGTCATGCCTATCCCCTACGGTGAGATTCTGACGGGTTCTCGGGTCATATCGCAGTCTGTCAGTGTGTGGGATGGCAATGGCGATACTGATGTTGATCTCGGCAAGGTTGGTCAGAAGTTATAATTTTCGCGCTATTCAATAAGCCACCTTCGGGTGGCTTTTTTGTTTCTGGAGCATAGATCATGGGAAAAGGTGGTGGCGAACAACATACGCCCTATGAGCAACCCGACAACCTGAAATCAAAGCAGAAAGTTTCCATCATTGATGCTATTGGGGAAGGCCCAATAGAAGGCCCTGTAAATGGGCTACAAAGCGTCTTGCTGAAGATGACGCCTGCTATCGATAGCAATGGCGATAGCAACGTGAATGGCATGAGCCTGCAATGGGTAGCGGGTGAGAACGAGCAGCCGGCACTGAAGGGGTTTGAGGGGTCGGGAACGGAAGTGCCGGTAAACGCCGAAATTAAAAACGGCGCACCGCTGACCCGTACCATTACCTCTACAAACATTGACCGCCTGCGCTTTACGTTTGGTGTGCAGTCCTTGGTTCAGGCTCAGGATAATGGTGATCGTGTCGGGACATCCGTTGATTTGCAGATCCAGATTATGCGGGGTGGCCGATGGGTTACCGAGCGAAGGGTAACGATCTCTGGCAAGACTACGACGCAGTACCTGAACGCTTTAGTCGTCGATAATCTCCCTCCGCGCCCGTTTGATATTCGCATGGTCAGGAGCACGCCAAACAGCAATAGCGACATGCTTCAAAACAAAACGCTGTGGGCCAGTTACACTGAGATCATTGATGTACAGCAGCAGTACCCTAACACGGCTGTTGTTGGGCTGACATTTGACAGTGAACAATACGGTAGTGAGATCCCAAGCCGAAATTACCACATCCGTGGCCGTATAGTTCAGATTCCATCGAATTACGATCCGTTGGCCAGAACGTACAGCGGCATATGGGATGGATCATTTAAACCGGGGTGGACGGATAACCCTGCCTGGTGTCTTTACGATGTTCTAACCCATCCCCGCTATGGCCTGGGTAAAAAAATCGGATCGGTCATCGTTGATAAGTGGGCGCTGTACACGATAGGGCAGTATGCGGATGCATTGGTTCCCAATGGCTATGGTGGTAAAGAGCCGCGTATGCGCTGTAATGGCTATATCACAACGCGCCGCTCTGCCTACGAGGTGATTAGTGATTTTTGCTCCATCATGCGTTGTATGCCCGTCTGGAACGGCCAACTGCTTACCTTCATCCAAGATCGCCCCGCCGATTGCGTCTGGCCCTATACCAATGCCAATGTGGTTGATGGCAAATTCTCCTACACCTTTAGCCCTAAATCATCCAGACATAATGCGGTTCTCGTCCGTTGGGTTAACCCTGACAACGGGTGGAAAGAGGATTTTGAGTATGTATCAGATGATTTGTCGATCGCGGCCAATGGATTAAATCAGCTAGAGATCGATGCGTTTTGCTGCACAAGCAGGGGCCAGGCATATCGACATGGTTTGTGGATTCTGACAACAGAAAAACTTGAAGTGCAGACGGTGTCTTTCAAGGTTGGTGCCGACGGGCTGAAGCACTTGCCGGGTGATGTGATCGAGGTCGCTGATAATGACTATGCCGCCAACCAGATTGGTGGTCGCCTGCTGAATATCGATGAGGCTGGTCGTAGTATCACGTTAGATCGGAGTGTAACGTTACCCGCGGGCAAGGTGACCGTGAGTGTTATTGGTACAGATGGCCGCCCTCTGCGTTTAGAGGTAGAGAGTCAGTTGGCGCCTGATGTATTGGTACTAAAGAGCCTGCCATCAGGGATTAAAACTCTTGGCGTGTGGTCACTATCACTCCCTTCGTTACGTCAGCGACTCTATCGCTGTGTATCCATTAAGGATAATCGCGACGGAACATATAGCATCGTGGCTATCCAGCATGTTCCTGAAAAGGAAAACGTCGTTGATAATGGGGCCAGCTTTGATCCTAAGCCGGGGTCAGGTAGCTCTTCTATCCCGCCAGCGGTAGAGCATTTGGATGTGGAAATTACCCCTGATGATGGCCAGTATCAAGCCATCGCGCGCTGGGATACTCCGCGAGTTGTTAGTGGGGTGCGGTTTGAGTTAAAGCTGAATCGGGCAGATCGCGTTGTTGGTTCGCAGGTGACCAGTGATATGGAGTATCGCCTCTCCTCACTCCCGCAGGGGGCGTACACGCTATCGGTAAGGGCCATCAACCAATTTGGACAGAAAGGCGATCCCTCTTCGGTTAATTTTAATATCTCAGTTCCTGATGCACCTGCATTTATTGAGCTAACACCGGGATACTTCCAGATCACGATTACTCCACGCCTGAGTTATTACAGGCAAGATGTGCAGTATGAGTTTTGGTTCTCTGAAAAACGTATTACAGATTATCGATTGATCGAGTCAACTGCGCTTAAGCTTGGCATTTCAAGTTACTGGGTGAAAGATCGCTTGATGAAGCTTGGCACAGATTATTATTTCTATGTGCGCAGCGTTAACCAGGTAGGCAAGTCTAACTTTGTGGAAGCCGTTGGCCAGGTAAGCAACGACGCGAATGGCTATCTCGACTTTTTTAAAGGAAAGATAACTGAGAGCTACTTGGGGAAAGAGCTACTCGAAAAAGTTGACCTGACAACGGACAACGCCAGCCGCCTGACACAGTTTGAGAAAGAGTGGACGGATGCAAACAACAAGTGGAACGCGATGTGGGGGGTTAAGATTGAGCAGACCAAAGACGGCAAGCATTATGTCGCAGGTCTTGGCCTCAGCATGGAGGACACCCCGGAGGGTAAGCTAAGCCAATTCCTGGTGGCCGCAAACCGCATTGAGTTTATCGATCCGGCAAACGGCAACACTACGCCAATGCTCGTCGGCTATGGTAACCAGCTCATCATGAATGATGTATTGCTGAAGCGTCTATACGCGGCATCGATTACATCGTCAGGAAATCCGCCCACGTTCTCTGTGACGCCAGAAGGAAAGCTCACTGTAAGAAACGCTGATATCTCAGGAAAAATCAGCGCGACCTCTGGGGCTATGTCTAATGTGACTATAGAGGAAAACTGCCGGATCAATGGGAAGCTGTCTGCTAACCAGATAGAGGGTGATATCGTTAAATCTGTCGGCAAGGCCTTTCCTCTTTGGGATGGATACCCGGCGGGGACGTTAACTGTAAGAGTAGACGATGACCAAGCTTTTGATCGGCAGATTGTTATCCCATCAATTTTATTTAGTGGTGCTGAATCCATAGATGGTAGTTATTATGCTTGGTGTAAGTTGACAGTGAAACGTAATGGTTCAGTTGTATTTAATTATGAAGCTGATAAAACGCCAGGTATTTTTACATCTGTAATTGACATGCCGGCTGGCAAAGGACCAATAAAACTGGAGTTTATTGTATCGTCACGAGCAATCAATAACTATAAGCCAAGGACAAAAATTAGCGATCTTCTTGTTCTTATCATGAAAAAATCAACCGCTGGTATTCAAATAAGTTGATTAACTTATCACTTAAATCGTGAGGTTTATAAATGGCTACTATTAGCGGAAAGCTAATTAATGGCATCGGCGAGCCGATCAAGAACTGCAAAATCACGCTAAAATCTATCTCGACGAGCACAACGGTAATCGCACATACAACGGCCTCACAGACACCCAGTGCGGCGGGAGATTACTCCATGTCCGTTGAGCCTGGTAAGTATAAGGTAACGCTAGGTGTAGATGGCTTTCCCCCTGAGTATGTCGGGGATATTCAGATATACAAAGACTCGCCCAATGGAACGCTAAACTACTTCCTTGGCTTGCCGCAGGACGATGACCTACGTCCTGATGCCATCAAGCACTTTGAGGCCATGGTGGACAAGGTAGCCTCGCAGGTAGCGGAGGTTGAAAAGAGTAAGCTAGCGGCAGAGGCTAGCGCGCGTTCCGCAGCTGCATCGGCAGATCGCGCCAGCCAGATCACTGGTCTCTCAACCGTGACGGATGCTATCAGTATGGCATCAGTGCCGCTTCCTGATGTGTGGATCCCGCTTAATGATTCATTGCAGATGCTTACCGGATATGGAGACGAGGTAAAGGTAGGAGATATTGTTGTTGCCAAGATGGTAACATTTACTCGCGCTAGTACGGCAAGCTATATTAATAAGGCTAATAACATAAAAACAGCAAGTGTTAATGAGCCAAGATTTGAAACTGATGGTTTGTTAGTCGAGGGGCAGAGTAATAATCTTGTAGAGCATAGTAGCTTTAAGGGTAATCTAAATGCATGGTCAACACCAAACCCTACAGGGAATGAATATTCTTATGTCTCTGCGCCAGACGGTACAAATGAGGCATTAGACGCATTTTTTGTAGGAGATGGGATAAATAGATATATCGCATCTCTTAAGGTTGGGGCTAAGTACACACTTAGTTTTTGGGCAAGGAATATTACTAATGATGAATATCGGTTTTTAATTAGGATTGGTAGCGGGAATGTGTATGGCGATATTTTAAAGATTCCGCCGAATTCTGGATGGAATCGATATTTTTTTACTCAATCATTTTATGAAGGTGATAATGTACTTCGATTATATTCAAATACTCGATCTCAGCACATTCAAATATGGGGAGTGCAACTAGAAGAAGGCGACTCAATGACTTCATACGTCGCAACGTATGGCTCGCAGATCACAAAATCTGGAGATATTTGTTATATTGAAAAGTCGCCAAATATTCCCGGCGTTAACAAGGATATTACGATCGCATTTAATAGCGACATAATAAAGACAAACAATTCATCAACACCGTCAATTTTTTCTATATCAGTTGATAAATTCCAGCCAACTAAAGAGCAGTTAAGAGCTACGATTGAACCAGATAAATCTGTAACGTTGTGGTCTGGCGCTCGTCATGGATTTTCAAAAGATAAGATAAAGCAGAGTAACACTATTGTCTTAAGTGTTCGTGGCGACGAGTCTGTAGTTATGCTTAATGGAGAACTACGTAAGCTACAAAGGACGTATGATATAAAGGGAATAGCTATATCTTTTCAGACGGGACACATCCGTAATGTCAGAATATGGCATAAGGCGCTAACCGATGAGCAGATGAAGGCGATACAATGAAAACGTTATATTTAAGGTTCGATAATAAAGAGCAAGCTGAGTTAATCCTTACCAATAACGGATTCAAGTTAGATGAAAATGGCGTGATGTATAGTGAGTCAGCATACATTGACGTAATTGGTGTGATACATGGCGATGTAACTCTGGGTGAGCAAGGTAATGTGATCTCACAAGCTCCAGATCTTCCTGGATGGCATGTAAACCTACTTGTACCAGATGATTACTCTCTCCAGCCGCCTGGAGTAGCCGTTACTGTCACAACGCCGGTTCGCAAGTGGGCGGGGTACTGATCACGGTAGTTACTTGGTCGCAAGGGACTGCGGCCGCCGTGTCATCGGTGTGTGCAGGTGGGACAGATCTGGGACTACCATCTGTTGATCTGCGGTTCTATGGATTGCTAACTTTTTGCACTTGGGACGGTGTGAGCGCGGCATAGTGCTGTAATTGGTTGTGTTACAAGGTGGTTCTTAGAATTCGTAATGCGAAGGTCGTAGGTTCGACTCCTATTATCGGCACCATCCCCCAGTTTTCTCAAGTCAACTCACATCAATAAAATCCTTTTAAAACATAGGTTTTACGTTGTTTTCAGTCATTTGACGTCAACCTCTATCTATTGAAATCAACATGCCTTTGGGGGCACAATCAGGGGCATGTTCTGTTCGGTCTAGGAAATGTGCCCCCAATGATGCTGAATGCCCGAAAGGTTGAAGCCGCGAAAGGAAAAGAGAAGAGCTACAAGCTGTCTGATGGAGGTGGTTGTAGTGGTCAACTAATTTTGGCCACACGACCTGACTGTTCGTGGAACAGTCGCTCTGATTCATTTGGGGTTAAGCCGCCGTTATACCAGTGAGGCCTGAGAGCACTGTAGTACCCCGTGATATACCGGACTATGGATGACCGTGCTTCACCGAAGCTTTCGTAGCCCGTTGTCGGTACCCATTCACTCTTCAGACTTCGGAAGAACCGCTCCATCGGACTGTTATCCCAGCAGTTTCCCCGCCGACTCATGCTCTGTGTGATCCGGTAGCGCCACAGCATCTGCCGGTATTTACTGCTGCTATAATGGCTCCCTTGATCACTGTGGAACATCACGTCTGATGGCCGTCCTCGTAACTCCCATGCCATCTGAAGTGCTTTTATGGTGAGGTCTGAGTCTGGTGAATACGATAGCGACCAGCCCACCGGTTTGCGGGCGAACAGATCCAGCACTACGGCCAGATAAGCCCATCGTTTGCCCGTCCAGATGTAGGTCACATCGCCACACCAGGCCTGATCTGGCTCTGTGGCGGTAAACTGCCGGGCAAGAAGATTCGGGATTTCAACATGCTCATTGCCCCCTCGTTTGTATTTATGCCCCGGTATCTGGCAACTGGTGATACCCAGTTCCTTCATCAGCCGCCCGGCCAGCCATCGGCCGAGTTTTACACCCTTTGTAGTGACCATCGTGGCGATGCTTCTGGCACCGGCGGAGCCCCCACTGGCGTTCCAGACTTCACTGACCAGACTATGTTTAACGGCACGGTCAGCATCAGGCTCAGTGCTGCTTTTACGTGTATAACGGTAGCTGCTTCGGTGAACACCGAACAGTCGGCACAATGAGGCTACCGGGTAGTGCGCCCTCAGACTGTCTATTACCGAGAACTGTTGAGAGAGTCCGACATCAAGAGCGCTGTAGCCTTTTTTAGGATTTCGTTTTCCATTTCAAGGCGCTGTATACGTTTTCTCATTTCCCTGAGCTCAGCCAGTTCTGGAGTTAAAGGTAACCCCGGTGGCATTTTCCCCTGGCGCTCCATACGTAACGATTTTACCCAACGGTTGATGGCAGAAAGACTGACGTTCATCGCCTTAGCCGCTTCGCTGAGGGTGTAGTGCTGGTCGAGGACCAGCTTTGCCGCTTCAAGTTTAAATTCAGCAGTAAATACTTTGCTCATTAGTTCACCTGTAAAATTTTGAGGTGAGCATAGCACCTCAACGCAGGTGGCCAAATTCAGTGTGCCACTACATAACCAGCTCAGCCGCTTTGCTGACTGGCACGACGACAAGAACCGTCCACTGTCGATGATGGGGTTCAGGAAAGTGGACAAGGGCGACAACGTGACAGAATCCACTGTGACCTTCTACGTATTGCCATCTGGCTGGAAAGAAATTTGTAAAGGGTTCGATTCGCGAAAGGTAGCCAGATTGTGTGTTGAGGCGGGCTGGCTGAAAGCCGGGGAAGACGGGAGAACGCAAAACAGCGTTCGCCTGCCAGAAATAGGGCTTAAGCGCGTTTACTAGTTTAATACGCAAGTACTGGGTAGCGTCGATCCCGAATAGTTATCGCGTGAGTCTTATTTTTATGAGGTAACACTGGTAACAGAGGTAACAGGCAGTAATGACGAGGCTTGCCACTGTTACCAGTCAGAAATATCCACTGGTAACAGTGGTAACAAAAATCAGTGTGTTACCACGCGTTACCTCTTTATTTGGCTCACTGGTAACAGATTAATTTCAATTAAATCAACGATGTTACACGTGTTACCAGTGTTACACGTTCAGAACAAGAGGGAGGGAACCAAAATCCCTTCTTCTGGCAGGCAACAGAGGTTTAGCTATGCGAGTGATGAAAATTTACTGCCCGGAGTGTATGTCTGCGGCAACGGTGAGGAAAACAAACCGAAAGCACCCCAAATTATCAGATGTGTACTGTTATTGCTCAAATGTAGAGTGTGGGCACACGTTTGTGATGAACGTTTCCTTCTCACATACGATTAGTCCCAGCGCTTTGCGCGGCCAGGGACGGATTAAAGAGCTAATGGATGCCCTGCCACCGGACGAGCGACAAAAAGCATTAGAACTCCTGTTGGCAGCCAAAGAGAGTCACTGAACGATTCGCCGGGAGTAACTAAAATTTTCCCGGTTTCGGTTCATTAAATTTCAGCGTCTTAAGAAAAAATGTCTATAAGAATCAGTTTGTTAAGTTTTAAGTGTGCCGTCAGTTATCATGAAAAATCTCACCTAAAATTTTATATCCCTTTACTATCAATAGATTAATTCAAGTGGTTACGATGTTGGAGTAAAGCTAAACTGAAAAAAGCTGAAATTCTTTTCACTCTTTTCAGTTCTCTGCTCGCTGTAAATCCCCAGTTGTGGCGGGGTCTGGCGCTATCATTTGTAAAAAATCCCAACTGAAAAATTTTTGCGATCTAAAAACCGCAGGCGGGTGCGGTGTAGTGCGATTTTGGTCGGTTTCATTTTTGATTTGTTTAACAATGCTATACGTGTAAAATGTTAGTGAGGCGTATCGCTTAGGCGATCATCCAGTGATGGGTGCAACTAATTTTGGGAGGCTTTGCCTCTGGTTTTTCCAGTCTGCTAGCGCAGGCGTTACTATTACTACTATTTTTGACGCCTCCTTACTTCAATTAAGGGCGAATCCTCGTGAGTGATTTCTCGAATCAAATTTGGTGGACAAAGAAAGCAAGAATTAAGGCAGAAAAGCGCTTGCTTAGAATGGATACTATCTCACAATCATTATTGCTGTGGTATTCATTTTTTCTTGTGGCATATTCAATAATTACTCTTGTTGTAAAGGTTGCTAGCTTAACGGAAACAGCAATAATGGTTGCTTTGTCTGTTTTAGTTTTGCTTTTGACGTTGTATGTTAATAACATGCGATTTAAAGAGAGAGCAATGTTGATGAAACAGTGCTATGAGCAACTTGGGTTAATATATGGGGCAATTGGTAGCTCTTCTGATATTGATAGTTTAAAAAAAGAGTTTCATTCAATACTTTCAATATCTGAAAATCACAAGGAAATTGATTATTACAGGGCTATTGATGGCGAGTATGAAAGCGCATCTGATAAGAGTAAATTAAGCAAGCACCCTACGGAGGAACAAAAAAACTCTATACGTATGAGCAATAATGGATGGTGTGTGTCAGTTTTAGTACTAATACTTCTTCCATTCATAATCGTTGCATTTATCAGACACTATTCTCAGGTTTAAATATGGACGAGCATAAGGGTTTCGATAAATATATCTCGATTAACTATCTCCGGGATATATATGATAATCACGTGATATTATCGGCTTCAACCGGCATTGATAATATGTCGCATAAAATCCTCCTGGGTATAATCGATGAACAATTGTCTATAATTAATAGGAAATTTAACTCAAAATCCTATGTGTTTACAAAGTACAAATTAAAATTAATAAGTAAGGGGAGAGGTAAGCCACCAAGGGAAATATCTATCCCAACAATCAGAGATAAAATTGCATTACGTGCAATTTGTGATTATTTGAAAAGTACGTATGATAATGAGTTGCGTTTTAAGCTTCCCCAAGATGTCATAAAATCAGTTAAGGCAGATATTGAATCGGGGGAGTATAACTACTTTTTAAAGCTCGACGTTGCTAACTTTTTCCCTTCTGTGCAACATGATAAATTAATTGAGCAACTTTGTCATAGGATAGATGATAATAGAGTACTGACATTAATATCTAGCGCCATCAAATCACCAACAGTTATAAAGCCTTCAAAGAGCGATGTCCCGAATGTAAACGGCATACCCCAAGGACTATCTATATCAAGCATATTAGCATCAATCTATTTACATACATTAGATAATAAATATAAAGATGAAAATTATTTCAAATATTATAGGTACGTAGATGATGTGCTGATTTTCATAAAATCAAAAGAGGTTGATGAGGTAATTAAAGAGGTTGTTTCGGATTTTGAAGGGTTAGGACTTAAAGTCTATGACCCTAACGCTAATCCAGAAAAATCGTCAAAAGGAGTAATCTCAAAAGATGCCTTCGGCTATCTGGGGTATGATTTTAATTGTGGAGTGGTTAGCCCAAGAAGCGGGTCTGTAGAAAAACTTCGCGAGTCACTTCTCTCTATATTTTCAGGTTACAAGTATTCAAAATTAAAAAGATTAGAGTTCTTAGAGTGGCGAGTTAATCTAAGAATTACAGGTTGTATTTTTCAGGGTAAATCAAAAGGGTGGATGTGCTTTTTCTCAGAAATAAATAACGAAAGATTGCTTCATGAACTCGATGCATTTGTGGATAACTTATGTATTCGATTTAACGTAGAGTTGAAAGTTAAATCTTTCGTGAGAGCATTCTTCCAAATAAAGCATAATAGACGTGAAACTAAATACGTTCCAAACTTTGATAGTTACTCTGAAGAAGAAAAAACATATGTTTTAGAGTATTATTTTTCTAAAAATATCGAGAATTTGACATCGAGAGAGATTGACTATCAATTTAAGAAAAGAATATCTCGGCAGGTTAAGGATATTGAAACCGATTTAAGAGATGCTGGTTTTTCTTCATGAGTTCATGTTTTCCTTGATTCTTATGCTAATAGGGCTCATAGATAGTTTTACCAGCATGAAACAAAAAGCCAAACCACTGCACATAATCAGTGACCATGATGTTGCTGATTGTGGTGGTGGTAAGGTTATGGATGTTAATGTTGGGGGCATTACAGGGGGCACTTGTATTCATTGTTTTTATTTTTACGTTATAAAACAGTTTGTTAAGTGATTGTTTTGTTCCTATTATCGCACCATTATTTCATCCAGCATCATCCCCAATCTTCCATTTTTCCTTTTTTTTCGCAGAATTAACTATTTTGTTTATCTGCCGCCATCCACCTTTTGCCATTGTAATCCAAAATTAAAACGGGTACCGGTGATGCCTCTAATTGGTTGAATCGGATGTATAATGCGGGGCTTTTGAGGTTCTCTCATGGCCAGCTTTCCCGTTCATTGCCCCCGTTGTCAGTCTGCTCAGGTTTACCGCCATGGTCAGAACCCTAAAGGCTATGACAGATTTCGATGCCGTGACTGCCACCGCGTGTTTCAGCTCACTTACGCTTATGAAGCCCGTAAGCCGGGCGTTAAAGAGCAGAATACCAAAATGGCCTTCAACGGTACCGGCGTTCGCGATACCGCCAGGACATTGAAAATTGGCATTAACACCGTCATCCGGGCTTTAAAAAACTCGCGCCGAAGCGAATAACGTCTTCACCCGTCGCCCATGCTGATGTGGCGCTTATCTGCGAACTCGATGAGCAATGGCGCTTTGTTGGTAGCAAAGCCCGGCAGCACTGGCTCTGGTACGCGTACAACATCAAAACGGGCGGTGTACTGGCCTATACTTTTTGTCCCCGGACCGATGAAACCTGTCGGGAGCTACTGGCACTGCTCACGCCATTCAACATCGGCATGATAACCAGCGACGAGTGGGGCAGCTATGGCCGGGAGGTGCCGAAGGATAAGCATCTGGCTGGAAAAATATTCACCCAACGCATTGAGCGTAACAACCTGACGCTGAGAACCCGAATCAAAAGACTGGCCCGTAGAAGTATCTGCTTCTCACGTTCTGTAGAACTTCATGAAAAGGTTATCGGAGCCTTTATCGAAAAATACATGTTCTACTAATTGGATGTACCATCGTCAATTTGAGTCTCTATCACGGCATCAAAGATTAACGTCTATTGGAATGTTCTTCAGCTCGTTAGAATCTTTTTCCTGAATACCGTCTGGTACAGTGGGGAATGCAGCGGATGAAATAGTGTACAATAAGGCCATGCATAACGTTAAATCACCGCGTTCTACTGTGGCTATTTTATTTCGTGCATTAAGCCTTAACCTGCATCGTTGTCCTTTATACGCTGATACACCATACATCTTAGATGAAATAATATTCTTTATTTGTCCGATATACTCGGACTGGTTCATATTAGGTTTAGTGTTGTGATAATAATGAACGGTAACAGTATTTGATGGTAAACAATTTGTCGTTGAAGGCTCAGGTGTTTTTTGCACACAACCCGATACTATTAGCATGAATGAAAAAAAGAGTAATGTTCTCATTGCCAGCGCCATGTTAATTTTGGTTAAAATGAAATATGCTTTTCTTCTGCATATTGTTGTAGGATAGCTCTTGTCTTCAATCCATAAAAGGGAAAGTAAAAAACCAACGATACATCTATGTTATATGCTTGTTACTCCAACACATTTAATGACGTATCCACTTGCTAATGGTTTACACAATAGCAAATAAATTCATCTATTTGTGATGCGGCTCACGTTATCAATTTAAAATAAAGATTAATACTCCAGCTTAAATATACATCAAAATATTAAATTCATAAGAATGATAAACAAGACATATACGGTAATGTGTATCATATTGAAAACTGATTAACAAGCGCTATTATAGAGAGATCTCAACACTGTTACTAAGAACATAGCCTCTGGAGATCCCCGTCAATGAAAGGACATGCACGCTCCCTGTACCTCACGTTATTACTCTCAACCATAACACTCACCGCCTGTACACCACACCAGAGTAGTGTAGAACGTCACACTCGGCATTATGTATATACCTCTGATGATGGTTTCGATCCAAACTTTTATGTTCATAAAACAGATACAACAAAAATGTTAATTCCCTTTTTCCAACAATTTTGGGATATGGGAGCAAAGGATAAGGCAGCCGGTATATCGCCAGAAGAGGCTAAGCAGCGAATTAAATACTATCAAAGCGTAGAGTTTCTAAACTCATTAAAGAAAACCAGCCTATTCGCTGGTAGAGAGTATGCTGACAATGATCCTATCCCAGCGAAAGAAGCTAAACTATTTACTGACACGATTTCAAAAGTTTACTTTGATGGCTATGAGGGGAAGAAGTGATATAACGAAGCCCGCTGATGCGGGCTTTTTATTGTATAGAGGGGGATGCTCATCTATTTGATAGATATGATATTATCATCTCAAGTACCCTCTTAGCTTGACCATGCTAGCCCCCTGGTGGAGCCGCGCTTCGCGAGTAACCGTTCTTACCTTCAAAATCAAATGCTCTATCGTGAGTACCTGTCGATCAGAGGCACTCATATCAGTGCTATATTCGGACCAGCCAATTCAGTGTCTTTGTCTAGCTCAAACGAAAACGATACCGTTATCAAACTGGAAGCATAATAGTAATCATTATCCCGTTCCTTCTTGATTTCTGAGCTTCGATCTAAATACGAATAATGTGTGATGAACACTAAAATTTTTAGTTAAAAACTCGAGATTGCAGTGATAAATATCACAATAATCACTGCATCATGAATTGATGAAAGATATCTATTACATCTCAGTCATCATGATAGGTAATATGATTTGCTTGCAAATCTTTATGCTTGTGTTTAATTTTTTAGTGTCAGTAATGACACTCTGGTCACCATTGCATAATTATACGAATAAAGTGTGTAAGGATATTCTATGAATAAAATATATGCTCTGAAGTACAGTGCAAAACAGGATGCACTGATTCCTGTACCCGAGTTTGCGACTCGTGTTAAGAAGTCTTCACGCATGAGTCGCACAGCCTTAGCGATAATCCTCGCAACAATAACGATGGGAACAATTAGCTTTGCTCAGGCGTCAGTTGTGAGAGAGGATATTGCTTATCAAACCTTCCGGGACTTTGCAGAAAACAAGGGAAAGTTCGCCGCGAATGCAACTAACATAACGATTTACGATAAAAAAGGCGCGATCGTAGGATATCTGGATAAGGCCCCTATGCCGGATTTTAGCAGTGCTAACTTTCAGTCTGGTATTGCAGCATTGATATCACCGCAATATATCGTCAGCGTTAAACATAACGGCGGCTACCAAAGTGTGAGCTTTGGCAACGGGCAAAACAATTACAATCTTGTTACTCGAAATAACCATCCCTCGTTAGACTTTCACGCGCCTCGGCTCAACAAACTGGTGACAGAGGTTGCGCCTGCATTAGTTACGGATGCCGGTACGGTAACTAACATTTATGCTGACAAAGAACGCTTTCCGGTATTCTATCGGGTAGGCTCAGGCTCACAGCAGATCAAAGATAGGGCAGGGAAAACGGTCTGGATTAGCGGGGCATATGGTTATTTAACCGGTGGCACCGTAGGGTCTCCTTGGTCTTATAACAACGGTAAAATGATCAGCAGCCGCACTACAGATACATTTAACCCAGAACAAGGCCCACTCTCCTCAAGTGGCCTTAGTGGTGATAGCGGCTCCCCTCTCTACGCATACGATACAACTCGGCAAGCCTGGGTTCTGGTGGGAACACTCAGCTCCGGTAGTTCAGGCGGAACGAACTGGGCGGTGATCCAAACCGACTTTACCGACAAAGTAATGCAAGATGATCAGGATGGGGCTATTACGTTCAAGCAAGGGATCTCCCCCTTACGGTGGAAATTCAATGCCGAAGAGGGAACCGGGACATTAGCCCAGGGCGAGGCGAGTTACATCATGCATGGTCAAAAGGGCAACGATCTTAATGCTGGCAAAAACCTGACCTTGCAAGGTAACGCTGGCCACATCGTACTAGAAAACTCGGTTAACCAGGGGGCCGGGGCGCTGACTTTTAATGGCAACTACACGGTTTCCTCAGAAAATGACGCGACCTGGACAGGAGCTGGCCTGAATATCGCCAAAAACGCTGAAGTCACCTGGCAGGTAAATGGCGTATCAGGGGATAACTTGCATAAGATTGGTGAGGGTGTTTTGCGTGTTGCCGGGCATGGGGTTAATCCGGGAGGACTCAAGGTTGGCGATGGTACGGTGATCTTAGCCCAACGTCCCGACGAGAATGGGCAGGTGCAAGCCTTTAGCACTATCAACCTGGCGAGTGGCCGTCCTACCGTCGTACTTAGCGATAGCCATCAGATTAATCCCGACAAGATCAGTTGGGGTTTCCGTGGCGGACGGCTCGATATCAATGGCAACGATATTGCTTTTCGTATCCTCAACGCCGCCGATAATGGTGCAAGCATCGTTAATAGTAGCAAGCAGGCAGCAACGGTTAGCCTGACGCCCTACACGGACACCCATGTTCCGATTAATGAATGGGATGCGAATAAACGCTCTGGCGGTGCAGCCGGATTATTATATATCTACAATAACCCCTACTCACATACGGTAGATTATTTCATCCAAAAGAAAAAAGGATATGGATACTTCCCAACCAATCAAACCACTAACAACGATTGGGAGTTTGTTGGCCATGATAAAGAGAACGCGATTGAGTTAGTAAAATCACGTCGTCCTATCGATGATCGGATTTATCACGGCAATATTGCCGGGAACATTAATCTACAAACCGATACCAGCCACAGCGATGGCGGTCTTATCTTCGACGGCAACATCGATACCCCCGCTGGCGAATGGCGTCACACAAATGGGCGATTGACCCTTCAGGGGCATCCCGTTATCCATGCCTTCAACAGTAAGGGTATTGCAGATACGCTTAAGAACCAGGGCGATAACTCCGTTCGGACGCAACCCACCTCTTTCGATCAATCTGACTGGGAAACCCGAACCTTCCGGCTTAACTCACTGCAACTGAATAACACTACCTTCGAGCTGGCCAGAAATGCCGTCTTTAATGGTGACATTAAGGCCACGCGCTCCACGGTAAGGCTAGGATCGCCAGACCTATATATCGACCTGAATGATGGTACCGGGAAAAAGGTAACCCCACAAAGAGGGGCTTCCATCGCCACAGATTCAGCCGATATGAGTCGCTACCAAGGAAGTGTCACACTACAGGATCAATCCACCCTGACCATCAATGAGATCTTCAACGGCGACATCCAAGGGCAGAACAGTCAGGTGACGGTGAAATCCACGCAGGCACAACTGACAGGCTACAGCAACTTCAGTAAGACCCCGCTCACACTGCAACCGGGGGCTAGCCTGACCGCCAACGGTGGATGGTGGAGCGATGCAACAATCAGCGTTGATCAGGGAGCCAGATTAACGCTTGCAGGCACACCAAATACGGATCAATCCGGCCAAGTCAGCCCCAACTTTTATTCCGCAGACTATGGCCAAGGCTTCCGGTTACGTGGTGATGCGGCGCTGAAATTCTCCCCCTATACCTTCGTCAGCGGTGACATTCAAGGTGAGGGCGCCTCTCGTATCACTATTGGTGGAGACGATGAGATTACGTTGAGCGACAAGCTAAGTCAGGCGGATCGCATGATGTACAGCCTGTTTAATAATTTCCGTAATGTCTATGCTGGCCAGGTCACGCTTCCGCAAGGACAGATGAGCATGAGCGATACGCTCTGGCAAATATCAGGCCATTCCCATATGGGGGCACTGCATATGCAGCGCTCGCTCGCTGGCTTTACCGGCAAGGCATTTAGCACACTCACGACCGACACGTTACAGGCTAATCAGTCGGCTTTTGCACTGAAAACCGATTTGCAAGATAGCGATAAGCTCGTCATCAACAAACGGGCGGAAGGGCGAGATAACACGCTGCTCGTGAATTTCTTGCGGCAACCGTCAGTGGACACGCCACTGAATATTCCCTTGGTCACAGCTCCCGCCGGTACCGATCACGCGCTGTTTAAAGCGGCTAATCGAGTGATTGGTTTCAGCTTGGTAACACCCACGATCCGCAGTGAAGAAAAGGACGGTCAGGTACAGTGGATACTCGATGGCTATCGCTCAGCTCCCGATAAAGGCTCGGCCACCTCAGCCAACAGTTTTATGGCGATAGGGTATAAAAACTTTATGACCGAGGTGAACAACCTGAATAAGCGTATGGGTGAACTACGCGATACGCAGGGGGCGGATGGTCTGTGGGTGCGTCTCATGAACGGCGCCGGCACCGGTGACGTCGGCTACTCCGATCGGTATACCCATCTTCAAACGGGCTTTGATAAAAAGCATCGTCTCGCTAAGGGTGATCTATTCACCGGGATACTGATGAGTTACACAAATAGCAGCGCTAGCGGGCAGGCTTACACCGGAAACACCCACTCACTCGGGGGCGGCTTATATGCATCGATGCTGTTTGACTCAGGTGCTTATCTGGATGTGATCGGCAAATATGTTCACCATGATAATGACTATAATGCCCAGTTCGCCAATCTTGGCAAGCGGAGCTATGGTACACACTCATGGTATGCCGGCGTGGAGGGGGGATACCGTTACGCACTCACTGAAAGCCTGTATATCGAACCTCAGGCTGAACTTGTATATGGCTCGGTCTCGGGTACGACACTGAAATGGAGCGATAACGGTATGGATGTCTCAATGCGTAATAAGACTTACAACCCGCTGATCGGACGCACCGGGGTCGCATTAGGTAAAACCTTGAGCGGTGAGGGATGGCGTGTCACGGCGCGAGCAGGAATCGACTGGCAATTCGATCTGATCGCTAATGGTGAAACGGCATTACGTGATGCCTCTGGCGAAAAACGTTTTACCGGTAAAAAAGACAGCCGAATGTTGTACAACCTGGGGATGAATGCGGAGGTCAAAGACAATACCCGTTTTGGGCTGACGTTAGAGCGCTCTGCATTTGGTAAATATAATATAGACCATGCAATAAACGCTAACTTCCGTTACACCTTCTAATCCCCCTATCGAAAACAGCGCCAGCTGGCGCTGTTTTCCTCAAAAGAAAGGATATTTAGTGACTCTTGTGAATTAATGTTATTGCAATCATTTGAATTGTTTTGTTACGGCTTGCGCGGTACGACTCACATTGTACCTATGGACTACTCTTAACTTCTGCGGCTGCTGTCATCCTGGCAGCCGCATTTTTTCTTGCCTGACAACAGCAATCGCCTGCAGGGCTGTTTAGCCAAAATCTGATTTATTCATAGGTAGTCGTCTCCTGTTTGCCCAACTAAATATGTTGTGGTGGATTTACAGACCATCAATTGCAGCCATAGATCTGGACTTTGCCGAGGTGATGTTGGACTGCTCCCACCCCGCTAGACGCTCCTACCCTATAGTTACACGATACGCGCGCCGTTGCGCGTGAGAGGGTGACGCTCGCTAGTTATAGACGAATTCATAAGTAAAGGTCGTACTGAGATTCTCTGCATCAGTCGTGGGCGTATAGTCTAATGGCGATCGAGTGATTACCATATTGATGGTAAATTGTTCGCTCTCTGAGGCAGGGGTAAACAATAGGCCTTCTCTCTGGTTGTCATAATTAGGTATGGCAACACCCCCATTCGTGTTTATGTTGAGCGACTTGACGACCTCTCTAGTGACACTTCGCCATTGCTCACTATTGATGGTTTTAGCAAACAAGATTAAACGGTACTGTAATATATTCTCACCGCCAAAACTATAAACAAAATTCTGACCATGCGGTTGTACCCTTAGTTTAAATAAAAGCGGTGTATCGGCACATTGTGATACCGTAAAGGTAAAGGGGAGTGTGACTAACACGTCATTAAAGCTGGCGGTCCTTACCTGAGCCTGGCTGAGGGTAAACTCATCGCTGTTTTTGTCGACCGATATGGCGCAGCTGCTGTTAATCAGATGGCCGGTAACATTGATGGTGCCGCTACCGCCGGGTACGGCGAAGCCAGAGAGCAGGGAGGTATCTCCACTCGAGAGCTCCGCACCCCACGCCGCCGTACCACTTAATCCCACGGCCAGGGCCATCGCTCCGATGCCGCCCATCCACCCCCGATGATTCCGTTGATCTGCCATAAGCTCTCACTTAAATATATTAATTGTTTATGGGTTAATGCCATCGCCTCGGCGCGCTGCCGTAATCCATCGGTGCATGGTTAGGATGCGATAATATAAGACAATTATCTCAAAGAATATTATTTATACTGTTACATCCTTCGCCAGCGGACGCCATATTTGCTATGTCGTCAGGCTGAATTTTCAGAGAAAGTGAGATAAGCAGGGTTGGGATGTATTAGTAATATTTTTTAGATTGTACCGTTATATTTTATTTATCTATTTTAAAGCGACAGGGTCGCCTTGAACTGGCGACCTGCGTTATTGAATACATCGAACGTTTGCGGAGTGGCAGCATCAGATCTCGCCTCATCCAGCAATAGGGATCGCCCCGTGGCAAAGCGGAAGCTCAGCATCGCCCACGGGTGCCATGACCACACACCCCGGATATCTCCTTAGAAAAACGCCATATGCCGCAGCAGCCAGTCACGCAGTGCCGCGATATCGGCGCGCTGCGCCATCTGTTGCGTCGTGACCAGATAGTAGTTTGCGCCGGGTAGCGACATCGTGAAGGGTGCCGACAATACCCCGCGCTGCAGGAGATCCCGCGCCAGCAACTCGCTGGCAATGACCACGCCCTGGCCCGCAACCGCCGCCTGTAGCGCGTGCGTCTCGTCGCTGAAGGTTAATCCTGAGTCAATATTCAGCTGCGCTGGCCCGTAGCGGCGCTGCCAGTTTTCCCAGCTCGGCGAATCGGCCGGCACGTGGCGATGTTCGACATGGAATAGGGTTACATTACGTAAATCCTCGATCCGGGTAATGGCCAGTGTCGGGCTGGCGACGACGATAAAACGGTCTTCGTACAGCAAGGTGCAATGCAGATCGCACTCCGGCGTTTCACGATAGCGAATGGCGACATCCACGCCGCGCTGCTTGAGGTCCACACGCTCGATGCTGGTATGCAGTCGCAGATCGATGGCGGGAAGCTCCGCTTTAAATTCCGCCAAGCGTGGTACCAGCCAATGCGTTAAAAAATTGGAGGTGGTGGTGACGGTCAGCGATGGCGACGGCTGAGAATGGACAATTTGCTCGGTGGCATCTTCCAGTGCACTAAACGCACGCTGAGTTCCGGCAAAAAGGATTTCGCCGCTGGCAGTAAGCGTTACGCCCTGGGCGCTGCGCTCACAGACCCGGCACTCCAGCACCGACTCCAGGAGCCTGATCTGATGACTCACCGCCGTCGCGCTGACGCCCAACAGGTCAGCCGCGCGTTTAAAGCTGTGGCAGTGGGCAACGGCGTGAAAGGCGCGCAGCGCCCCTAGCGGCGGGAGGCGGTTTTTTTTCATGGCTGAGTTTTTCTCATCTATGGCTGAAATCTATGCGTTTGTCTGGCTGATTATATTGGAGGTAGGCTACCGGCGAGTTATGTTAACACTGAATTTAATTCATCAGTGTATGAGAATATCTGGAGCGAAAATGAGTATTTGCCTGAATCCACATACCGCGAGGGCGACAACGGGTGCTGATCGGCGCACGCAGATTATCGCGCTGAGTAGCGTCATCGCCGCGGGAGCCTTGTTATTGGATGTATCTGCCGTATTGGGCGTTGTCGGTTGTCTGGTATTGCTTCTTGCATTGATGGCTGCCTTTATCGCGGGTCATCTCCTCACTCGTTGGCAACCCTGGCCAGCGCGTTACTGCCTTGCGATAGCGCGTTATGCCTTTTTGCTGTCGGCGGCGGGTTGGCTGTTGTTATTAATCGCTTGGAATGGTGCATGCGACTGGCTGGAGTTCGTGCCTGGGGTCGTGATGGCGGGATTAGGGCTGGGTATCGCTTGGCGAAATAATGACGTAGAAAAAAAGGCGCAGGGGATGATGGCGCATGCGGTGACGCTCGTCAGCATCGTTGTTATCACCCTGGCGACCCTGCTAACCCATCACTACGCCGAGGTGGGAAGAGGCGGTTTCGCTTACGCACTGGCGGTGCTGGTCGATCTGGCGTTACTGGGGGGGGTACTGGTGAAGGTCCGTGAGCAGGATTTAAAATAAGTTAATTTATAGCCCAGCTACCTGAAGATATCTGATGCGTGTTATTCAAATAAAAGCTTTGCTTATAGCGCGGCCGCCACTCTTTTCTGCTGTCAGCGTGGCGCGATAATTCGTCACTCATTCTTTTCAAGAATGAAATGTTCTACGGAATAAGACGATAAGTAAATCGAGTATTAATCAATGGTTAACGTTGGGTGTGGTGAACTCTATCGGTTATCAATGCACCAAAATAAATAAGGGAGGCGGCAGCATGGTAGGACAGTCGCCTAACTTACGCCGCTTAATAGCAGTATGATTTACATAGATGTAACCATGCGGGAATTTATTTCCTTACTAGGTTAATAGGAAAAAATGTGTGAGGAGGCTTGGGATATCGCTATCACCGGGGGGGCGTCAGACTCTGCTGGGGTTATATGGGGTTAATCAATTGATATTGCTAGGTGACCATTATATTAAACGCTGGGAGGTTCTTCTTTAATCGTATGTGTTTCCTGGTGATGTTTTACCGCGGGTGAGCCATAAACTCGCTTTACTTTTATTATCTGAATTCGCGAAGAGTGTCACTGAATCTCACTATAAGCTATTGCTATTCTCAATTTCAGTTCGTGAAACATCCTGCATACCTCGGTATTGGCTGCGTAATAAAATAGCGAAATAGATAGTGCATGCTATCTAAAAGACGCTAAGGCGTGAGCAGATATTTGGAGAAAACGTGGACAGGGGCGTTTATCTCTCTGGCGGACGACGTCAGTCTCCGTATTTAAGGAAATGGTGTGTTTCCGGTGTCTTATAGCGTAATGATGAGGGATACGTAATGTTTGCGTTTAAAAAGTGTCTGATTGCACTTTCAGTTAGCTTGGCCACGGTGTCTTCCGGTTTTGCGTGTACGACGTTGTTGGTGGGCAATGAGGCGTCGGCAGATGGCTCCATGTTGGTTGCGCGGAGTGCAGACAGCGATGCGCTGAAAGCACAACACTTCGTGATTCATCCGGCGAAACAGAATCAGACCGGCGTATACAGTACCAAAGCACATAACGGTGCGAATGATTTTACCTGGCCTTTACCCAAAAACTCCTTGCGCTATACCACGGTACCCAACTGGAAAACGCAGTTACATGGCGCGACCGGTTTTAACGAGTTGGGGGTTGGCGTCAGTGGCACCGAGTCTATTTTCGCCTCGCCAAAAGCCTTGGCCTTTGACCCCTATGTAAAAGATAAAGGCATCACCGAAGACGATATCCCCGATATTCTGTTATCTCAGTCGAAAACGGCGCGTGATGCCGTCGCTTTACTGGGGAATATTATCGAAACCACCGGCGCGGGAGAGGGATTTGGTGTGGCCGTGGTGGACAAGAACGAAATCTGGTATCTGGAAACCGGCACCGGCCATCAGTGGATGGCACAACGCCTACCGAATAACCAGTATTTTGCTACAGGTAACCAAGGTCGCTTGCAGGATTACGACCCGAAAAATCCAGACATGATGGCCTCCAAATCCCTTATTTCGTTTGCTAGCGAAAAAGGGCTTTATAATCCGGAGCGCGACGGGAAATTTAACTTCTCTAAAGTGTATACGCGTGATGATGAGCGTGATCGTAACTATAACGATCCCCGCGTTTGGAGTATCCAGAAGATGTTTAATCCTTCCGTCAAACAGGATGTGGCTGACGGTCGCCAGTTCCCCGTCTTTATGACGCCAGAACATAAAATGACCTTGAATGAGGTGAAAGCGGTGTTGCGTAGCCACTATGAAGGCACGGCACACGACCCCTACACGAATGGATTGAACGGCAAAGAGCCTTGGCGCCCGGTGAGTGTATTCCGTACCTATGAGTCACACGTGATGCAGGTTCGCCCCTGGCTGCCAAAAGAGATCGGCGAAACGACCTATGTTGGCTTAGGGATGGCCGATCTGACCGCATTTGTGCCGTATTACAGTGGATTGAAAGCCTATCCGGCGAATTACTCGATAGGGACGGATAAAGCGGATGATAAGTCTATCTATTGGAAATACCGTAAGCTACAGACGCTGACCATGACGGATTATCCGAAGCTCGCCCCTATCGTTAAGAAAGCGTACCAGGCGTGGGAGGATAAGGTTGCGAAGGAGCAACAAGAGGTTGAGGCGAAATATCTGCAAATGGCGAAAACGAATAAACCGGCCGCCGATAAGATGCTAAATGACTTTAACCTACGGATTATGGCCGATGCCGAAAAACTGACGGACGATCTGACCAATCAGCTTTTTACTATCCGTACCAAAGATATTCAGTCCGATATTTTCTTTTCTAACGCAACGAAGAAGGACTGAGTCCTAATCTCAGCAATCGGCTGGCGCATCGGGGAGTGTGCCAGCCGCTCTTTTCGCAGAGGGTTATCGCCCCTCTTCCTGCACTGGCCGCGGCTCCTCAATCGCCACAATCTCCTGATCCGATTCGCGGAACAGCAGCATAAACAGCAGGGCGATGACGAGGATCATCAAGGCGCCAAAGGTCCACATACCGGTCCAATCAAAAGTCAGGCCATTGATGGGCTCGGGGTAGGCAAACATTTTCTCCATCATGACGCCGCCGAGGCGGTAGCCGAGCAAACTGCCAAATCCTTGGCAGCATAGCGTAATCAGTCCCTGTGCGGCGGTACGCATATGCGCCGGTGCCTTTTTGTCGACGTAGATATAGGCCGTGACGTAGTAGAAATCATAGCTGACACCGTGTAGCAGGATGCCGAGGAAGAGTAGCGCATAGCTGAATAAGTGATCGACGCCGCCATAGATGAAGAAACCATAACGCATGGCCGCGGTGAGTAACCCTAACAGTAGTACCCGCTTGATGCCGAAACGCCGGGTGAAGAAGGGCAGGGCCAGCATGAAGAAGATTTCGGAAAATTGGCCGAGCGTCATCCATCCCGTCGCGTTCCTCATGCCCACTTCGGTCAGATAGCCGTTCGCAAAGATGTAATAGAACGCCAGTGGCATTGCAAAGAGGAATGAGCAGACAAAGAAGACCAGGAAGTTTTTATCGCGCAGCAGTACCAAGGCGTCCAGGCCGAGCATGACCTTCATGTTCAGCCGGCCACGGCGTTGTGGGGGCGTATCGGGGAGAGTGAGGGCGAAGAGGCCGAGTAGGACGGAGCTGGCGGCGGTGATCAGCAAAGGGATATGGGTAGCGGAGATATCGGCGTAACCCAATAACGACGGGAGGAAGCCGCAGACGAGGCCGGAGCCGATCCAGCCGAGCGTGCCCATGACTCGGATGCGTGGAAAGTCACGCTCAACATCGGCGACATTCGCGAAGGCGATGCTGTTGGTCAATGCGATGGTAGGCATATAGGTCAGCGAGTAGGCCAGTAATAGCGGAAAGAAGCCGCTAAAGTGGGTCTGCTGTGCAGCCAGATAGATCAGAAGCGCGCCGAGCAACATCAACACGGCCAGAACCTTCTGTGCCGAGAAGAAACGATCGGTCAGCGAGCCGATCAGGATCGGAGATAAGATGGCAGCAATCGCCGTACAGGCATAGGACCAGCCGATCTCGCCGGCGCTAAAACCATTTTTATGTAGCCATAGCCATAGCGGGACGAACCAGGCCCCCCAAATAAACCATTCCATAAACATCATCAGCGACAGCTTCGCTGTAGTCTTCATTGCGCGATCCTTCGGCAGCAGTAGAGAACCCGTAACAATAGCATCGGTATTGATAGGTTAGATATCTGATTAATCCACTTATCCGATGATTGCGTGCTGAGTCGGTTGGCTGAAGGTGCCTCGTTACGGGGCAGCGTCCGCGGTAAGGGAAGGATAGGATTACATTTTTATCATCACTGGGTATTTTTCTGTGTGTGCGTCGCCTTTCCGTTGGGCTCGCTGAACGTGCCGGAGCTCAAGCCATGTGATTGCGTGTCGAGTGAATGCCCTCCGCCTAAAGGCGTACTCTCAATCGGTACAGGAGCGCCAGCGGCGTCGTGCGCATCGGCCTATGGTTATCCACCACGTCTTGATGTCTGAGCCCGGGATGCTAATGTTGGTATGACTATTTTTTTTGGCGCTAACTTAACCTGATTGATCCAGTTGTAATACGCTATCTTATTTTTAAATTTTAATTTTTGAAAAATATTGCTTTTCATACTGTAAATTGTCTTTCGATTTAGCGAGAATTGCTTAGCAATTGCGTGGATGCTGTAATCTGACTTGATGTAACACAGTAGTCTTTTCTCTATAGAACTAAGCGACTCCATCATGATGCAATACTTACAGATGCTCGTATTCTGTGTAATGCTATACTGTGCAATGATTTTACCTTTCACATCATCTAATGGATCGTTGTAATAAATATATTTACTACTCTCATCATGCTGATACTTTTTGCCAATATACAGCATAGTGCTTTCATCAGAGAGCATGCATAGGCACCTGGTATAGGCAAAATCTTTATCAATAAATGTAATGTTAAATGATCGCTGACACTCGTGACTGAGATCCTCGATGAGTCGCCGCAAGCTAACAGCATAAAATTTTGGAATGCCAATAAAATCAAGCATGATAACCTCGATTAATTCACTCTAATTATTGTAAGTAATGCTAATGAGAGATAGCCCTGGTGCTGGCCTCTGTTTTACTCTATCGGGATATAGTGCTCTAATTTTATTTTTTGCACCGTCTGATCCGTGTCCGACTCGTTAATATAGCTAAAGCGTTCAATGTCATGCCCAATTCTTCTAACAAAAGCGTGTTTGCTTAAAACTTCCATATACAGGCGAAGAGAGAAGACTTGGTATTGTTCCCAATTACCAGTAAAGTCAAACTTGATATATTTACCTGGCTCGATACAGCTGGATATCATCATACCGTCAGATGATGGTACTTTGTCACCTTGAATACCAATAAAGCTGGATATGGCAATGGCGTCATCTCTCTTATGGCAGGGCGCGAAGGATGATGTGCAATAGATATCCTGTCGCCATTGTCGCATCGCCTTGAGGATCCGCAGTCCTTTCTGTGGGCTGATGATCGCAGGTAACTTACTGGTGGATAGTTGATAGTTACTCTGCTGCCCAATGAGTCGTTTATAGGGAAGCCAGCAGATATCGAATCTAATACTCTCATGTGAACCTAAAGGGAGTTTAGGCTGTAACTTAGCGAGATACCATGTTTTGTTACGCCGGTAGTCTCGTGGATTCAGGCCAAAAGCCTTTTTAAACTCTCGACTATACGATTGCACCGAATCGAATCCTGAACTGAGTGCAATGTGTGTAATCGATTGTGAGGTGAGCCGCAAGAGCATCGCTGAGCGACTGAGTCGACGTTGCCGGATATATTTCCCCAGGGTGATATTGTACTTTTCTTTAAAAAAGTTATGCAGGCTGCGGTTAGAGTATCCAGTCACGATAGATAAATCATCAATTGTGATATTTTTATCGCTATTCTCCTCTATCCAGTTCACCATTGAGCTTATAATGATCTCCTTCATCATTTTTATTTCCTTGAGTAACAACTGAGGCGCTGCATAGCACAGTGCAACATCAGCACTTTACAAGATGGTAACAATTATTTTGTTGTGAAACTTAGCTTTTTATGCATAGTCTGTAGATAAAATTTATTTAGATAAAACATAAAATAAATTCTCTATTGCTATGAGGATGATAGTCCATTGGAGAACGATATTAATATCGCACTTGGCGATAAATATATAATTATTGTGTGGATTTGGTTCTGCTCTATGTTGAGGCCCAATAACCGGGTGAGAGCAGTATTGTTATCGGCCATTTTTTGCTAGTGCAGGGCGATCTTTGCGTGATTCTGCCAGCGCTCTAGGCGCAATGTATGGCGGGTGGAATAACGACGTTAGTCGTGGGAGCGATCGGCTGAAGTGGGGTTATCCGCGGCTATCAAATATTGATGTATGCAATCTTTATGCAAGAAGTTATCACGTTTTGTTTAAGGATTTTTTCCTCAGCGATGGCGTAGAGTGAAAAACACCCGATGCCATAGGAATAACAAGATGAAAGAGACTCGCTCGCGGCCGATTCACCCGCTATGGCTACGTGTCTGTCACTGGATTAATGCTTGCGCTATCGTCTTGATGATCTTCAGTGGGTGGCGCATTTACGATGCGTCACCGCTATTTAATTTCTCTTTTCCTCGCGCGTATACCTTGGGGGGATGGCTCGGTGGCGCTTTACAGTGGCATTTCGCCGCGATGTGGCTGCTGGTGATAAACGGGGCCGTGTATCTGGCCCTCAATCTGTTGACCGCTCGCTGGCGCCAGCGTTTCTGGCCCCTCTCATTACGGCAGATCGGCCACGATATGGTCGAGGCCTTACGTGGGCGCTTGTCTCATCGTGACCCTTACCATTACAACGCCGTGCAGAAGTGTGCCTATCTCGTCGCCATCTTGGCGGCCTTAATACTGGTGCTTTCCGGCTTGGTGCTGTGGAAGTCGGTACAGTTTCCGCTGTTACGAACTTTATTCGGTGGGTATGAAGTGGCGCGTTATATCCATTTTTATGCCATGACTGTGCTCTGTGTTTTTCTTGTGTTGCATCTACTGATGGTGGCACTGGTGCCGAAGACATTGGTTGCGATGATCCGGGGTCGCTGAGGAGTAACGATGAATAAGCAGTCTATCGATTTGTCGGCGAGTGATGCCCGACTACTCATCCAGGACGCCCAGCGCCTAGTCGCGGCGCGTTTGTCTGGATCGACCCGCCGCCGCTTCTTACGGCAGGGATTGACCTTGGGGGGAATCGCCATGCTCACGGGCTGTGATCTCAGTGATAACCCTGATGTCGAGAATGTATTGAGTCGGATGTCGCGCTTCAACGATCGCGTGCAGGGCTGGCTCTTTAACGGTCAGCGTTTAGCGCCTGAGTATACGCAAGCCGAAATAACGCGCCCCTTTCCCTTTAATGCCTTTTACACAGCAGAGGCGATTCCCCAGATTGTCGCTGACGATTACCAACTAACCATTCATGGGTTGGTGGGTGATAAGCGCAGTTGGCGTTTACCGGCACTGTATCGTCTGACGCAGTACGAACAGATTACTCGCCATATCTGCGTCGAGGGCTGGAGCGCCATCGGCCGTTGGGGAGGCGTACGGCTGCGCGACTTTCTACAACTGATCGGCGCCGACAGGCGCGCGCAATATGTCAGTTTTCGCTGTGCCGATGACTACTACACCAGTATCGATATGGCCTCCGCATTACACCCGCAGACGATCCTGGCGTTGAGCTGGGATGGTCAGATATTACCCCCGGAGTATGGCTATCCGTTGAAATTACGTATTCCGACCAAGCTGGGTTACAAAAATCCAAAACAGATTGTTGCCATCGACGTTACGAACCGCTTTCCCGGCGGTTATTGGGAAGATCAGGGCTACAACTGGTTTGGCGGTAGTTGATCGGCTCGCTACTCCTATTCACCGAGAAATCACTAAAGGAAGTAAACATGAAAAAAATACTCGCAACCGTATTGGCTGGCTCCTTGCTGATGGCTTTCTCTGCCGCGTATGCGGCAGATAGCATGGCGAAGGATGCAATGGGGCACGATGGCATGAAGCAGGAGCGTGCCATGTCTCACGAGGGGATGAGTCAGGATAAGATGAAGAAAAAGGCGCCCATGTCCCACGATGGCATGAGTAAGGCTCCGATGAAGAAGCAGGACGCGATGTCCCACGATGGCATGGGCAAGGCTCCGATGAAGAAACAGGATGCGATGTCCCACGATGGCATGAGCAAGGATAAGATGAACGAGGGAATGTAAGCCTCGCGTTGTTGGACGGAGCGGAAATAACAGACGCTGGCGCCATGCGGTTGCCGGCGTATTTTTTTATCTGGTCGGGAGACGGCGGCGTGCGATATAGGCTGGACTCGCGCGGCGATGTCAACGCGTCTTATGCCGGTTAGCGGGCGAATCGGCTGGGTATGGGGAGAGTGACGTAGTGCGAGGGGCCGGTGATCGCTCGGCGCATCTAGGGAGCCAAGATCGCCACATGAGAAGGCTGAATCTTCATGTTATCGCGTGTTATGGGTGAGGCGTGCGGAAGAGGCCAGCGAGCGGCGGGTAGAGCGAGAAGGGAACGTTTGTGTGCGCAGTAAGACTCAGTACGACGAGGAAAAAGTAAGCGGGCAGCGTTGCTGCCCGCTTGGATCAGATTAACCGGATAAGGTTAAACGTGGTTGCCCTAACTTAGCGCAGATCGTAGCGATCAGCGTTCATAACCTTGTTCCAGGCGGCGATAAAGTCACGGACAAACTTCTCTTTATTGTCGTCCTGTGCGTAAACCTCGGCATAGGCACGCAGGATAGAGTTGGAACCGAAGACCAAGTCTACACGGCTAGCAGTCCATTTCTTGGTACCGTCAGCACGATTGCAGATTTCATACAGATTGCTACCGGTCGGCTTCCAGGTGTAGGCCATATCCGTCAGGTTAACGAAGAAGTCGTTGCTCAGGACGCCGACACGGTCAGTGAAGACGCCGTCTTGGCTACCGGCATAGTTGGCACCCAGTACGCGCATCCCGCCAACCAAGACCGTCATTTCACAGGCGGTCAGGCCCAGCAGTTGAGCGCGATCCAGCAACATCTCTTCGGCGCTGACGACATAGTCTTTCTTCAGCCAGTTGCGGAAGCCATCGGACAGCGGCTCTAGAACTTCGAACGATTCTTCATCGGTCATCTCTTGGCATGCATCGCCACGACCCGGGGCAAACGGAACGTCTACCGCGACACCGGCCGCTTTCGCTGCCTGCTCAATACCAACATTACCGGCCAGCACGATCACATCGGCGACGCTAATGTTGAATTCGGCGGCGATCGGCTCTAGTACGCTCAGTACCTTAGCCAGACGAGCCGGTTCGTTGCCTTCCCAATCTTTCTGCGGTGCCAGGCGAATACGAGCGCCGTTAGCGCCGCCGCGTTTGTCGGAACCACGGAAGGTACGGGCGCTATCCCAAGCGGTGCTCACCATGTCGGCGATGCTCAGGCCACTGGCTGCGATCTTGGCTTTCACTGCGGCAACATCGTAATCCGTGCGGCCAGCCGGTACCGGATCTTGCCAGATCAGGTCTTCTTGCGGTACGTCCGGACCAAAATAACGGGATTTCGGCCCCAGATCACGGTGGGTCAGTTTGAACCAGGCACGGGCGAAGACTTCGGAGAAGTAAGCCGGATCCTGGCGGAAACGCTCGGCGATCTGACGGTAGGCCGGGTCGACTTTCATCGCCATATCCGCATCGGTCATGATCGGGATGGTACGACGTGACGGATCTTCAACGTCGGCCGGCATGTCTTCTTCTTTGATATCGATCGGAACCCACTGCCAGGCACCCGCCGGGCTCTTCGTCAGGGTCCACTCATGACCGAACAGCATATCGAAGTAGCCGTTATCCCACTGAGTCGGGTTAGAGGTCCAGGCGCCTTCGATCCCGCTGCTTACCGTGTCACGGCCAATGCCGCGTGAGGTGTGGTTCATCCAACCCAGGCCCTGCTCTTGCAGATCGGCACCTTCTGGCGCTTCGCCCAAGTTAGCGGCACTACCATTACCGTGGCATTTACCGACGGTATGGCCACCGGCAGTCAGTGCCACCGTTTCTTCATCATTCATCGCCATACGGGCGAAGGTCACGCGCACGTCGTTGGCGGTTTTTTGCGGATCCGGATTACCATCAACCCCTTCCGGGTTGACGTAGATCAGGCCCATCATAACGGCGGCCAGCGGGTTTTCCAGATCGCGTTCGCCGGAGTAACGGCTGCCTTCGCTACCGCTCGGTGCCAGCCACTCTTTCTCTGAACCCCAATAGGTATCGATTTCCGGGTGCCAGATATCTTCACGACCAAAGGCGAAACCGAAGGTTTTCAGACCCATGGACTCATAAGCCATGGTACCAGCCAGAATGATCAGATCCGCCCAGCTGATTTTGTTACCGTATTTTTTCTTGATCGGCCACAGCAGACGACGTGCTTTATCCAGGTTAACGTTATCCGGCCAGGAGTTGAGCGGAGCGAAACGTTGGTTACCGGTGCCAGCACCGCCACGACCATCGGCGGTACGATAAGAGCCGGCGGAGTGCCAAGCCATACGTACCATCAGGCCGCCATAGTGACCCCAGTCAGCCGGCCACCAAGGTTGGCTATCGGTCATCAGTGCACGCACATCATTTTTCAGCGCTTCAACATCCAGCTTCTTCAGCTCTTCTCGGTAGTTGAAGTCCTTCCCCATCGGGTTGGTTTTGGTATCATGCTGATGCAAGATATCCAGATTCAGGGCATTCGGCCACCAGTCTTTTTTAGACATGCTCGAAGACGTCATGCCACCATGCATGACCGGGCATTTACCGCCAGAAAATTCGTTCTTGTTTCCCATTTCTCGCACCTTCAGTAAATTTATGGAGTACCGCTCAGGCTATTACTACGAATAATGCACTGTGTGATGGAGCACTGCCTTCTATAAATCAGTAGCCATTATACCCGCCTACTGAAATTTGTATTGCGCCTAGACTCAATTTCAGAAATAGGGATGGCCAATTGATTCTTAAGTCTCGATAGGCCCTTACCACTATTTAAATCCATTAATTACTTTGTTTATCGATTGAGGTGAACAACCGAAAGGTAGCCAATAACGTCAGAGTATGGTGTCGCTTCGTTCGATGTTAGGGTTCCTCCCCCAGCAAGGGTAGTCCTGAAGTCAGGAATTCGCTATAAATCATAAAAATATATTCGATGTCGGGGTGCTGACGAAGCGGCGGTCGTTACCTGGTCGAGGCCTGTGTCGTCGGGATGGAAGGCCGTTATAGGCGTGTTCAATTAAACAGCAAATTGCTGATTTTCCCTCGTTCGCAGTTAAAGTATCTGTTTTTATGTGAAAACATGATTTTTTGTATGCATTTATGTGGGTTTTATTGGCATAAAACTTGGTTAAGCTATGCGCTAGGGGGGCCGGGGTCGACATTGCTCTGATTGCCGGAGGAGGGCGGCCTACCTCGTGGCGATAAAATGCAACGCGAGAAGTGCTATATTATTTTTTCTTATCCACCATTCATTTTTCTTAAATAAGAGAATCCTATGCTCAACGCGTTAAAAGTTTATGCTTGTCGCCATGCATTAAATTTATTGCCATAACCATAGGTTATTCCCCTTTATTTTCTTGATTGGTGTCATATAAATGTGTTTTATTTTTTATTTACTTAATTGATTTATAAGAGATAAATATTTGTATCAAATCGTGCTGGATATAATTTGTGAGCAGTAACACATCTCCCTAATATCTATATTTAGTAGAGTCTGACTACACCGATTGAGGGAATAAGTACGATGAACATGAATACGTTTATTCTGCCCAAAACACAGCAGTTGGTTGTCTTCCAAGAGGTGATTCGTTGTGGCTCAATCGGTGCTGCGGCTAAGCGCTTGGGGATTTCACAGCCAGCCGTGAGTAAAACCATCAGTGAAATGGAAGAGTACTTTGGCATTGAAATTATCACGCGGAAAAATACTGGCGTAACGCTAACTAGCGCGGGGCAGGTACTGCTCTCCTACGCCGAATCGATTACCCGTGAAATGAAAAACATGGTCAGTGAGATCAATGGATTGAGTTGTAGTAGTGTGGTCGATGTGGCTTTTGGTTTTCCCTCTCTAATCGGTTTCACCTTCTTATCTAGCATGATTAAAATCTTTAAGGATGTGTTTCCGAGCGCGCAGGTATCGATGTTTGAGGCACAACTCTGCACCTTTCTCCCGGCGATTCGTGATGGTCGTTTAGACTTCGCCATCGGCACCTTGAGTGATGATATGCAGTTACAAGACTTACATGTCGAGTCATTATTTGAATCGGAGTTTGTCGTCGTTGCCAATAAGTCGCGCAGTGCGCATTCACCGACCACGCTCGATGCCTTAAAAGATGAGCAATGGGTATTGCCACAGACGGATATGGGTTATTACAAGCAGTTGTTGATGACCCTGCAAAAACATCATGTCAGTAGCGCCAATATCATTAAAACCGACTCGGTGGTAACCATTTATAACTTGGTATTGAATGCTAATTTCTTAACCGTGATCCCCTGCGATATGACTTCACCATTTGGTTCCAATCAATTTACCACTCTGGCGATTGAAGATAGCTTACCCATCGCGCATTACGCTGCCATTTGGTCGAAAAACTACCGAATTAAACGCTCCGCTTCGTTACTGGTCGAACTGGCCAAGCAATATTCACCGAGTCATTGCGCACAATTTAAACCTTTGGCGAGTATTGCCGATTAACTTTTACAGGATAGCTTGCGGCCAGTGTCAGCCGTAAGTTTAGTATTGTCGTTAATTTTGAATATATATTTACTCTTAGTGAGGATACCATGCATATTACCTATGATCTTCCGGTCAGTATTGACGATATTCAAGCGGCAAAAAATCGTCTGCAGGGGAAGATATATAAAACTGGCATGCCACGCTCGAACTATTTAAGCGAGCGCTGCCAGGGAGAGATATTTCTGAAGTTTGAAAATATGCAACGTACGGGGTCATTTAAGATTCGTGGCGCATTCAATAAACTCTGCTCGCTAACGGAGCAGGAGAGACGAAAGGGTGTGGTGGCGTGTTCGGCGGGTAACCATGCTCAGGGGGTGTCACTCTCTTGCGCCATGCTCGGTATTGACGGCAAGGTCGTGATGCCGACCTGTGCGCCGAAATCGAAGGTCGCCGCAACCAGTGACTATTCTGCCGAGGTCGTGCTACACGGCAATAACTTCAACGACACCATCGCTAAGGTGAGCGAGATCGTCGAGATGGAGGGGCGGATATTTATTCCTCCCTATGACGATGCGCTGGTCATCGCCGGGCAAGGCACGATTGGTTTGGAGATTTTAGAGGATCTCTACGACGTCGATAACGTGATTGTCCCGGTCGGTGGTGGGGGGTTGATCGCCGGGATTGCTTTGGCGGTTAAATCGGTGAACCCGACCATTCGAGTGATCGGTGTGCAGTCAGAGAATGTGCACGGCATGGCGGCCTCTTACTACGCGGGTGATATTACGTCGCACCGGACTAATGGCACATTGGCCGATGGTTGCGATGTCTCTCGCCCCGGAAACCTACCCTTTACCATCGTTAGCGAACTGGTTGATGACATGGTGTTGGTGAGTGAGGAGGAGATCCGTAACAGCATGGTTGCGCTGATCCAGCGTAACAAGGTGATTACCGAGGGCGCTGGCGCGTTGGCCTCTGCCGCCTTACTGAGCGGTAAACTCGATCACTATATCAAAGGTAAGAAAAGCGTCAGCCTGATCTCTGGCGGCAATATCGATCTCTCCCGTGTTTCCCACATCACCGGCCTGGTGGATGCCTGATCCTTTTGAGAGGAATTAACGATGAGTAACACTGACAGTGTCGTCGTGAGTCAAGCTGAGTCAACGACTTGGCGCAAAACAGATACACGCTGGGTTTTAGGGTTATTCGGTACGGCTATCGGTGCCGGGGTACTATTTTTCCCCATCAGCGCCGGTATTGGCGGCTTATTACCGATCATCTTTATGTTGATCTTGGCTTTCCCCATCGCCTTTTTATGTCACCGTGCGTTGGCGCGCCTATGCCTCTCTGGACGCGGCGTATCGGATAATATTACCGATACCGTCGATCAGCATTTTGGCCCTACCGGCGGGGTGGTGATCACCTTCCTTTATTTCTTTGCCATCTGTCCCTTGCTATGGATTTACGGGGTGACGATCACCAATACCTTTATCGCCTTCTGGGAGCATCAACTCCATATGCCGGCGATTAACCGAGGTCTCGTGGCATTACTGATCCTGATGCTGATGGCTTTCTTTATCTACTTCGGTAAGGATCTGATGGTTAAGGTGATGAGCTATTTAGTCTTTCCCTTCATCGCCAGCCTGGTGCTTATTTCGTTATCGCTGATCCCCTATTGGACCTCCGATGTGCTTACCCGCTTCGATATGCAGAGCCTGAGTCTGTGGGGGGGCCAGGGTATTCTGGTGACGGTCTGGTTAGGGATTGCCATCATGGTCTTTTCCTTTAACTTTTCACCGATCGTCTCCTCGTTTGTCGTCTCGAAGCGTGAGGAGTATGAGACCGAGTTTGGCCGCGACTTCACCGAACGTAAGTGCGCGCAGATTATCTCCCGCGCGAGTGTGTTGATGGTCGTGGTTGTCATGTTCTTTGCCTTCAGTTGCCTGTTTACCCTTTCTCCTCAGGATATGGCACAGGCCAAGCAACAGAATATTCCGATCCTCTCTTATCTGGCTAACCACTTCAGTTCGTTGGGCGATGGGAAATCGACCTATGCCACCGTTTTGGAGTATGCCGCGTCAATCATTGCGCTGGTCGCTATTTTTAAATCCTTCTTTGGACATTATCTGGGGACCTTGGAGGGGTTAAACGGTCTGATCATCAAGTTCCGCTATCACGGTAATAAGGCCCAGGTACCGATGAAGAAACTTAACATGCTTAGCATGGTGATCATCATGGGATCGACGTGGTTCATCGCCTATATCAACCCCAATATCCTGGATCTTATCGGTGCGATGGGGGCGCCGATCATCGCCTCATTATTGTGTCTGCTACCGATGTATGCCGTATGGCGTGTGCCAGCCCTGTCGAAATATAAGGGCCACGTAGATAACTACTTCGTCACGATTATCGGCCTGCTCACCATCCTGAACATTGTCTATCAGTTGCTGTAATGCTCTTCAAACGACATAGCGGGAGTTATTCAATGCATGAGTTTCCTGTGGTTCTGGTGATTAACAGTGGCTCGTCGTCGATTAAGTTTTCGGTGCTCGATGCGACGAGCTGTGAGCTATTACTCGCGGGGATAGCTGAGGGGATTAACGGGGGAAATGCTCGTCTCTCGGTTAATGGCGGCGAGGTCGTTAAGCTGACACAACAGGGCTATGAGCCGGCCTTGGCGGCCATTGTTGCCGAGTTGGAGAAGCGTAATTTAAGCGATAGCGTCTCTTTAATCGGTCATCGGGTCGCGCATGGCGGCAACCTCTTTAAGCAGTCGGTGATCATCGATGAGAGCGTGATGGCGCAGATCCGCCAGATCGCCCCCTTGGCTCCGCTGCATAACTACGCCAATCTGAGCGGCATAGAGTCCGCTAGACACCTGTTTCCAGGTGTGACGCAAGTTGCGGTGTTCGATACCAGCTTTCACCAGACCCTGGAGCCAGAGGCGTGGCTGTATGCGCTGCCTTACCGCTATGCCGAAGAGTATGGCGTCCGGCGTTATGGGTTTCATGGCACCTCACATCGCTACGTGGCACATCAAGCCCTCGGGTTATTGGGCCTCCCTGAAACGGATTCGGGGTTGGTGATCGCCCATCTCGGTAATGGAGCCTCCGTGTGTGCGGTGCGTAACGGGCGTAGCGTAGACACCTCTATGGGGATGACGCCGCTGGAGGGGTTAGTGATGGGGACGCGTAGCGGTGACGTTGACTTCGGGGCTCTCGCCTGGATTGCCGAGCAGACGGGGCAGTCTCTCGCCGATCTCGCGCAGATGGTCAATACGGAGTCGGGGTTGCTGGGGATTTCCGGCTTATCTTCGGATCTCCGAGAGCTGGAGCAGGCGGCGCAGGCGGGCCATCGCCGCGCCTACTTGGCGATCCGCACCTTTGTGCATCGCGTCGCTCGTCATATCGGTGCACATGCCGCTTCGCTACATCGCCTCGATGGCATCATTTTTACCGGGGGTATCGGTGAAAACTCGGCGCTAGTCCGGCGCTTGGTGATGGAGCACCTGGCGGTTTTCGGCGTCCGAGTCAATGAGGCACACAACAATCTGTCCGCCAGCGCCGGTAATCGCGTGGTGTCGAGTGACGACTCCGCCGTGCCTTGCGCCGTAATCCCGACCAATGAAGAGAAGATGATCGCCCTCGATGCCTTACGTCTTGGGGCGATGCAGGCTGCTACGCACTATGCCTAGTTACTGGCTTGTCGGTTAAAGAGAGTCTTTCCATGAATATGAAGAGTGAAGTGCGCATCGATAGCGATGCGTGGCGCGGTTTTGCCGGTACGGAGTGGAAAAACGAAATTAATGTTCGTGATTTCATTCAAAATAACTATACGCCTTATTACGGTGACGAGTCATTCTTGGCCCCGGCGACGTCAGCGACGACGGCATTATGGCAAAAGGTGATGGCGGGGATCCGCGTCGAGAATGCGACCCATGCGCCGGTCGATTTTGATAGCAATATCGCGACCACCATTACGGCACATGCTCCGGGTTATATCACGCGCGATCTGGAGACCATCGTTGGTCTACAGACCGATCAACCGCTCAAGCGTGCACTGCACCCTTTCGGGGGGATCAACATGATCCGCAGCGCGTTCCAGGCTTATGGTCGGGAGATGGATCCCGCCTTCGAATACCTATTCAGCGATCTGCGGAAAACGCACAATCAGGGGGTATTCGACGTCTACTCACCCGAGATGCTGCGCTGCCGTAAATCGGGGATCCTGACCGGTCTGCCGGATGGGTATGGCCGTGGACGCATCATCGGCGATTATCGCCGCGTAGCGCTGTATGGCATCGCCTACTTGGTGCGTGAGCGTGAGTGGCAATTCGCCGATCTTCAGCCCCGACTCGAACGCGGCGAGGATCTGGAGGCGGTGATCCGCCTGCGGGAAGAGTTGGCGGAACAACGCCGCGCTTTATTGCAGATCCAGGAGATGGCGGCCAGCTACGGCTATGATATTTCTCGTCCGGCCCGCTCTGCTCAAGAGGCGATCCAGTGGCTCTATTTCGCCTATTTGGCGGCGGTGAAGTCGCAGAACGGTGGGGCGATGTCACTCGGACGGACTGCAACCTTCCTCGATATCTACCTCGAACGCGATCTGCGTGAAGGGGTGCTAAACGAGGTACAGGCGCAGGAGCTGATTGATCACTTCATCATGAAGATCCGCATGGTGCGCTTCCTGCGTACGCCGGAGTTTGATGCGTTATTCTCGGGCGATCCGATCTGGGCGACGGAGGTGATCGGGGGAATGGGGCTCGATGGCCGCACGCTGGTGAGCCGCACCTCGTACCGCTACTTACACACGTTACATACTATGGGACCCGCGCCTGAGCCGAACCTGACTATCCTCTGGTCGGAGTCGTTACCGCCAGATTTCAAACGTTATGCGGCGCGTCTCTCTATTCAGACCTCGTCGTTGCAGTATGAAAACGACGATCTGATGCGCGCCGACTTCAATAGCGACGACTATGCCATCGCCTGTTGTGTCAGTCCGATGGTGATTGGCAAGCAGATGCAGTTCTTTGGCGCTCGCGCCAACCTGGCCAAGACCCTGTTGTATGCGATCAATGGCGGCGTCGACGAAAAACTGAAGATCCAGGTCGGACCGCAGCGGGCGCCGTTGATGGATGAGGTGCTGGATTATGAGACGGTGATCGCCAGTCTCGATCACTTTATGGATTGGTTGGCGGTACAGTACATCAGTGCGCTGAATCTGATCCATTATATGCACGATAAATACAGCTATGAGGCGGCCTTGATGGCGCTGCATGATCGCGATGTGTATCGCACCATGGCTTGCGGCATCGCTGGCCTGTCAGTGGCGGTAGACTCCCTCTCCGCGATCAAGTACGCCAAGGTGAGACCGATTCGTGATGAGCAGGGGCTGGCTATCGACTTCGCCATTGAAGGTGAGTATCCGCAGTACGGCAATAACGATGATCGCGCGGATCGGATTGCCTGCGAACTGGTGGAGCGTTTCATGAAGAAGATTCAGGCGTTGCCGACCTACCGCCACGCGGTGCCGACGCAGTCGATTCTGACCATTACCTCGAACGTGGTCTATGGGCAGAAGACCGGTAATACCCCCGATGGGCGTCGTGCGGGAATGCCGTTTGCTCCGGGGGCTAACCCGATGCATGGCCGCGATCGCTGCGGGGCCGTGGCTTCATTGACCTCGGTGGCCAAGTTGCCCTTTACCTATGCCAAGGATGGTATCTCTTATACCTTCTCCATCGTCCCGCAGGCCTTGGGCAAGGAGGAGGAGACGCGTAAGACGAATCTGGTGGGACTATTGGATGGCTACTTCCACCATCAGGATGGGGTGGAAGGGGGGCAACATCTCAACGTGAATGTGATGAATCGGGAGATGTTACTGGATGCGATCGCGCATCCAGAGAATTACCCCAATCTGACGATTCGCGTATCGGGTTACGCCGTGCGTTTTAATGCGCTCACGCGAGAGCAGCAGCAGGATGTCATCTCACGTACCTTTACCCGTTGTTTCTAACGCTTGGCGTGGAGGCGGTCGTTGAGTCGTCTATGTCGCGGAGCCGTCCTTCTGGGCGGCCTCATTTTTTCTATTTTCTATGCCTTGGATGCGCGTTGTCGCCGTAAATATCGCTCGTGGTTCAACATGTGCAACGTGATAAGAAACAGGCCGATCAGAAACGGGCATTCATATAACTCTTCAATCAGATCTCGGTAAGGGCTCGCACTGGATAGGAGAGGGTGGGCAAGCGCACGTTGATGCTCGACGGCGTCGGCACCGGCGAAGGCTAACACTACCGCCACCAGACGCCATATGGGGATCGGGTGCAGACGGTAGCGTGCGGCGATGGCACGACGTAACTGAGAGGAGAGTAGCGAGAGTAGCAGTGCGGCGATCAGTAGGGCAGCGATGCCATGAAAGAGTAGCCGTGGCCCATGGGGGAAATAGAACCGCCCCCAACTGATGCTGCGCCCTAACAGGGTGAGCCACCATAGGGTAGCCCAGTACCAGAAGCGGCGGTCACCCGCGTCGAGCCGTTCGCGCCAGCAACGGTAGGGGATAAACAACACGACAAAGGCGAGCCATAGCGCCTGTCCCTGCTCAATATAGTCAATCGATGAGGCTAACCATGCGGGCTCGCCGGATGGCGGCAGCCAGATGGCATAGAGTGTGATCGCGATGATCATAATAAATAGGAATATATCACCGAGTGATATCGTTATTTTCATTATCTACTCTGTTATTTTTATTCGCGGCTTGTTGCGTATTGCGCTGGACGGCTCCTTATCTTGAGATATAACTGGATTGGGCTGGCTTTTCCATATTATTCATTTCGGTTATTTTTATTTTCTGGTTTATTAAAGTGAATGTATTTTATTATTTTCTATATTTTATTTATTTTGTTCTTATAGCTAATAACTTGGCTGTTATGCAGTTACACACACAGGTAAGCAGAATTTAATATGCTGATATTTATTGCTTGACATGGGGTGTTGGTGTTTCCTGACGAGGTTGGCTGGTGGGTGGCCTAGCCATGTCGTTCCGCGTGGTGAGTGAGGTCATTATGACGGCGGCCTGGCTGACAGAATAAATAGACCCTGTCTTTTGATAACAGCCAGTTGCAGACGGAGAGGGGATCGCGACACCGTTATTGTTGCCATCTCCCCGACTCGTTCTCGCGGGGGACTCACCCGATCGTTGGCTTGCCAGATTAAGCGATAGTGGCGCGTGTTGCCGACTCTGAGAGGGGCGCGCCGAGCGTGGCGGGGGGAGACGCCGGCGCGTGATGTCGCGGCGATTATCCTCCCTCGCCGCTTGAGATCGCGCCTGTTAACGCGTAGTTTACCCTGCTTCCCCGCTCGCCGAGCGAGGCGTTATCTTGTCGGAGTGCCCCGTTGGGCTGAGACCGTTGATTCGGGATCCGCAGAACCTGATCAGGCTGATACCTGCGAAGGGAACAAGCGTCTTCGTGTTATCACCTCACGTCAGGTGAAAGCCTCTCTGGCGTTATCCGTCGTCCGACAAGCTGCATTTCCGCCTTAGGGGCGGAGGATGTCATTCGTTCAAGTCCCCGCGCCGACAGGTCTATCTCGCCTTGTCCAGCGCGTGTCGCGCCCATGAATCGGCGTCGATTCCCCCTAGGGGGAGTCCGCCTCGTTTTACGCAAGGAGAATGCCTGATGTATCAGCCTGATTTCCCGCCGGTGCCCTTTCGCTTAGGCGCCTATCCCGTGGTCGACAGCGTCGAGTGGATCGCGCGCCTGCTGGAGGCCGGGGTACGAACCTTACAGTTACGCATCAAGGATCGCGATGACGAACAGTTGGAGGAGGCGGTGAAGGCGGCGATTGAGCTAGGTCGTCGTTATCAAGCCCGGTTATTTATCAACGACTATTGGCGCCTGGCGATCAAGCACCAAGCCTATGGCGTACATCTCGGTCAGGAGGATCTGGCTGCGACGGATCTGGCGGCGATTCGGGCGGCGGGATTACGCCTGGGGGTTTCTACTCATGACGATATGGAGATCGAGGTCGCACTCGCGGCGCGTCCCTCGTATATTGCGTTGGGGCAGGTCTTTCCCACCCAGAGCAAGCAGATGCCTTCGGCGCCGCAAGGGATCGCACAGTTGGCGCGTCACATTCAACGTCTGGGTGATTACCCGACTGTCGCCATCGGGGGGATCACTCTGGCGCGGGTGCCTGCGGTATTGGCGACCGGTGTCGGCAGCGTGGCGGTGATCAGCGCCATTACCCAGGCGGCGGATTGGCGCGAGGCCACGGCACACTTGTTGGCGCTGGCCGGTGCCGGGGGCGAGTGAGCCGCCTAGGCCGATACGACGTCGGCTAACGGCAACGAGGCGTGCCTCATTGGCTTTATGGTGGCGTTAGCTGGGTGGCGTAGGCCTCTCCAGCATCAGGACACGGATTAGGCGGGGCGTTGAGTGGCCCCGCCATGAGGCTTACGCTAACCAGGCTCGCCCTAACCGATCGGCGGCCAGGATCGCGGCGTAGACCTGTGCCGGTGTGACGCTAAAGGGCATGTTATGGATGGTCTCGCCCTTGGCGCAACTGGCTTGCGCCACGGCCATAATCTTCTCGTTCAGTTGCGGTCCATCCTCGATCCCCAACTGTGCGAGGGTGACGGGGAGCCCGACCCGTACACAGAAATCGAGTACCGTCTCGATCTGCTCGCTGTCGCTGTTTTGTAGCACCAACTGGCATAGCGTGCCGAAGGCGACCTTCTCCCCATGGTACATCTTATGGCACTCTTCCAGCACCGTCAGGCCGTTGTGGATCGCGTGAGCCGCGGCGAGCCCGGCGCTTTCAAATCCTAGCCCACTCAAGTAGGTATTGGCCTCGACGATATTATCCACCGCAGGCGTGGCGACGCCCGCCTCGACGGCCAGCTTCGCTTTGAAGCCCTCCTCGAGTAGCGTTTCATAACAGAGGCGAGCCAGCGCTAATGCCGCCCGCGTTGACTCGCCACCCGCCATGCTGATGGCATGGGAGTCGACACAGGCCTGGGCTTCGAAGTAGGTGGAGAGGGCATCCCCCATCCCCGCGACCAGCAGGCGTACCGGCGCCTTGGCGATGATCGCCGTGTCCATTAACACCATATCGGGGTTAGTCGGGTAGATCAGATACTCCTCGAACTCGCCATGCTCGCTATAGATCACCGAGAGTGCGCTGGTCGGTGCGTCCGTCGAGGCGATGGTTGGCACGATCAGTACCGGTACGCCTTGGTAGTAGGCTAAGGCTTTCGCGGTATCCAGTGTCTTGCCGCCACCGATCCCGATCACGCCTTGGCAGCCAAGGCTCTTCAACTCGGCACCCAAGCGATCGATCTCCTTCCGGCAGCATTCACCGGCGAAGCGGGAGAAATGCCCCTCCACCCCGGCCTCGCGCAAGCTGGTGGCTACCGTGTCTCCGGTCAGCCCCATCACGAAATCGTCGGCGATGACAAACTGGCTACTGGCTAAGAGCTTGGCATACTGCCCGATGGACTGTAGCGCGTCGGGTCCCTGAATATACTTGGATGGTGATTGGATGACTTTTAACATCATTACACTCCTGTCAGGAAAGAAAGTCGCGGGGAAGGGGCGCGAGGGCCCCCCTCTCTCTGGTGATTATGCCGTAGCATTCAGCCGGAAGACATGCGCTGGGTTAGGTTATACCGATCGACTAACGATCGTTTGATGAGCGGGGAAGGGCGTGGGGTGATGGAGGTGATGGGGATGGTAACCCTCGATATGTCGCTATTCGCGTGGAGTAGGGGGCATATGGTGAGATGCCGTGTGAACCGGGTGAGGCCCATTTCTTGGTAAACCGGGGTGAGCAGCCGTGGAAGGGGGTATTTATCAAGTCGCCGCATCGTCTAAACGATAGTCATCCCGCTGAGCCACTGGCCTGGTGAGCCGCATTACCGTGTCATATATCGTGCCTGCGTTGGGAGTGAGCTCGGCGTGGGCCTCGCGTAGTCATTAATCTTCCGTGCCATGTGAAATAGAGCGGGAACTTTTTGACGTGCGCTGATGGGCTGTTTGAGGGGATAAACCTGGTCATAATACACGGTATTTATGATGCATCTTTTCTGGTTATACAAAATGAGCGAGTGATAACTGTCTTTACTTTATCAAGGTGCTTAACCCTTTAGGAGTAATTAGCTTGGGCTGTCCTATAAAAATACAGATGACTCGTTTACTCTCTATTTAGATTCACCTCGGAATACTCCTGATTCAGGCTCATTTTTTGTCAGTCAATTTGCCTTGCTGACAATCCCATTTCTATAATCGTCACACTTTTTACCTACCATGGCACTAGGCCATGGATGCATTTTATTGACCTCTGAGAGAAGCGATTCATCATGCAACGCCATTATAAAAATACCGCTATTGTCGCCTTGGTTGCGGCCTGTCTGTTGTTGTCAGGTTGTGGTGCGATGACCACGGCGATTAAAAAACGTAATCTGGAGGTGAAGACCCAGATGAGCGAGACGATTTGGTTGGAGCCTTCCAATCAGAAAACGGTTTATCTCCAGGTCAAGAATACTTCCGATAAGCCTCTGAGCGATCTACAGCCGCGTATCGCGCAAGCGATTCAGGCCAAGGGATATCAACTGGTGAGTGATCCCGACCGCGCCTATTACTGGGTTCAGGCCAACGTGCTACGCGCCGATCGTATGGATCTGCGTGAGGCGCAGGGGCTACTAAATCAAGGCTACCAAGGGGCGGCGATGGGTGCGGCATTGGGCGCTGGGATAACGGCTTATAATACCACCTCGGCAGGGGCGACGTTGGGGGTCGGTTTGGCGGCGGGGCTGATCGGTCTGGCGGCGGATGCGATGATTGAGGACGTCAACTACACCATGGTGACGGACGTACAGATCGCCGAGCGCACTACGGCTAAGGTGAGCACGGACAACGTGGCGGCATTGCGTCAGGGTACCTCTGGCGCGAAGATTCAAACCAGCAGTGTGCAGGGCGGCAATCAGCAACGCTACCAGACTCGTATCGTCTCTAGCGCCAATCAGGTCAACCTGAAGTTTAACCAAGCTGAACCGGTACTCGAAGCGCAACTGGCGAACTCTATTGCCGGTATTCTGTAAGCGTTACTCCTCCTGGTGAGGGGATAACGCAAAGCGCCCCGTCGATGACGGGGCGTGATGTTTTCGCAGAGGGCTCGGTTAGGCGCGCAACTCCATCATATCGATCCATTGTGGCAAGGGGACGATGGCGCCGGGGCGATAGCGGAGCTGCAGCGAACCCAGCAAGTGTGCCAGTTGGCTTTGCACCGCGGGGAGATTTTCTCGTACATGCGGTACCACCAGAATATGCTGTTCGAACCAGCATTGCTGGTTTTCCGCGAAGCCGCGATTAAATTCACGCAGCCACTCTTCGATTATTTTCGGGTTACGCCGTAAGATCTGGCTTACCTGCTCACGGGTTTCGCTGACTGGGAATACCAAGGTGCGCATAAGATTGAGGGCATCATCGCGATCCACCACCCTCAGCACGATGGCCGATGCGGCATCGCTACCCTGTTGGCTATTTATCTCGGGGGCTGCTAGCGTTGCGGACTGAACCATGGGAACTCTCCTTGAGAATATGAAGATACTGGTCTGATGACGCCATGCGTCATTGGTCTGCTAACAAGATTAGCGCATCCTTTATGGGGTTACCTCTCGCCATATCACATTGATGTCATGGCGTATCCGGTCAGCGATGTTGCCAGCGTGGCGAGTTATTTCTGAGAGTCGTTTTCCGCATCACTATCATTATGGTGATAGTGGTCTTATTATGCTGTATTTATAGGGAAAACTCCGCCGCTAGAAATATATGGCTTAGGCGCCAACCAAGCTTATTCACCGTGGCGTGTCGATAATAAATCCAATTGGAAATTATTCATTTTTTGAACGCAATCCATTGCCTAAGCTTGGCGACATCGCGCTGTTTGATATATGCACGGGTGAGCGTGGTGAAAATTATCAATTTGATTAGATTTCTACTAATTTATATTATAAATAAAGGCTAATCTTAAAAAAAGATTAGCAAGGGTTAACTTTGCGCGGCCTTCTTAGCTATTGCCATCCCAGGACGATAACGATAATTCCACCGACTGATTGCGATAGCCCGGTGGATAAGATGAGTCACGCTTTAATTGGTAGACTGCGATGGGTGACGATCTGGGGCGTAACAAGCCGTGTGGGGCGAGTGACACCGCCGGGTGTCGTAAGCACCGCTTGCCGCCGCTGACCTGATTTTCCGCGGGATCTGCCGGGTAAGTCCGGGGAGGGTTTTTGCATCGATAACGTTGTTCTACGATAGATCCGTACGGATAACTTCACGTGTTTTGCTGTCAACGGCCAGTACAGCTTTCGCCCGATACGACGGCGTTCCTTAGTGTGTTTTTTGATTCTCCATTCATCTTCGCCGCAGACCTTCAATCCGGTGGAATCCATCATCCGATGCGCTACTTCACCCAGGATGGGCGTTTTAAAGCAGACGTTAACCGACGTAGCTCGCTTGATGACTCGGGTATAATCCGGGCGGCGTAACGAAACGCCTATCAGGGCAAAATGGAATCCATACAGCCCTGTGCTGTCCATTGGGGCAGCCGGAATGTGCGTTTAATCACCAGAATCATCGTGGTGGCGTGGGTGGAATAGCGCCGATATCTCCCCCGTGATGACGGTACTGCTGACTCATACCAGGCCTGGATCGCCACGTCATCCAGCCAGCAAGTGACGGAGCCACGATTGACGAGGGTTTTGTTGTCGTTGCGCCAGTGGGGGATCCTGAACTCCTGCTTTGCTCCGGGACGACCTGTGTTAGCAAATGACGCGTGATCGGCTCCTTCAACTCAGCAAGCGTTCGATGCATGCAACAAAGCCCAGAAAAGTGTATTACGTCCCCATCGGGAGCAAGGCTATGGCCGCCTGATTTCCCGGATTTCACCCTCTTCCACAAAACCGCGGTGCAGTTCAAAGCACCTATTTAGTCATAAATCCTGGGCCTGCTTATACCCGTAAAATATCTGAAGCGAACGGCGGATTAATACAAAGGGATCAGAGTCAACCCCCACGCCGGTCAATTCGAACCGGTGATGTGGAGGGGGCGACTCTATATTTAAACCCTAGAGTACACCCTACCGTGGTGATGTCAGTCAAAGGCAACTATATCAATGAATTGTGATTATGTTATTCATTCAGCATGATTTAAATATCACAAAAAAGTTAACTTTTTCTTATTGACTGCATTATGTTGATTGCATTATTAAATATTCTCCAACAATGTATTATTGAGTGAGTTAAAAAGATGAATAAATATTTAAGACTTTCTCTGGTCGGGATGGTGCTTTCCGCATCCTCAGTTTCATTCGCTGCACAGACGGAAGCTGCTAAAAATCCCATTAGCGTTCATGTGTTGAACCTGAAAACGGGGGCGCCGTCTGAAGGTGTTAGCGTGATCCTGGATAAAAAAGAGGGGGATAAATGGGTCAAGCTGAATTCGGCTGTTACGAGTCAGGATGGGCGCATTAATGCTCTATATCCAGTTGGCAAAGATATCGAGCCAGGCGATTATCGGGTGATCTTTGAAACGGGTAAGTATTATACCAATCATAACGAAGATACCTTCTTCCCTGAAATTCCGGTAATCATTCATGTGAAAAAAGCCGGTGAACACTACCATATACCGCTACTGCTGAGTCAGTATGGATACTCAACATATCGTGGAAGCTGATGAGCTGATTCCACAGAAATCATGAATAAAAAGACGCCGGCTAGGCGTCTTTTAGGATTGGTGATTTACAGTGATTTTATCCTGCAACGGGAAAACGTGGACTGGCCATACCCCGGAAGATGATCTTGAGGCCTGTAAGCATGCCTTGTGGTGAGGACAGAATTTTTATGGCTCTGGGGGGAGTCCATCGATTTAACATTAATGGGCGGTTTTAATCTGGACATATAATCTGTTTGATATAGTTATAATAACTATGATTATAGTTTTGCTATGTATCAAACACCCTATTAAAAATATTAGCTACTGCCATGCGTTCAATAAATTAATGTGAATGTTATCTGCGCTTAGTACGTAACCGATTAACTAGACATTCAATGAGCTAACTCGTGCTCATATCTTAAACCGTTATGAAATGGATGCTAAAAATATCATCAATTTAATTAGATTATTGTTGATTTATATTACAAACAAAGAATAGTCTTAAAAAAAGATTAGCAAGGATTAACTTTACGCTGCTTTTTTAGCCATTGCCGCCCAAGGACGATAACGATAATTCCACCGACTGATTGCGATAGCCCGGGGGATAAGATGAGTAAAACTTTAATTTGTAGACTGCTATGGGTGACGATCTGGGGCGTAACAAGCAGTGTGGGGGCGAGCTCCCAGTGGGACAATACACCGACCGATGAGTCGCGCCGAGCGTTACAAAACAGTACCCGGCAGCTTAATTCATTGCTGGAGCAGCAGACGCTGCAACGCCTAACCAAACAACAGCATGCCGTGCCCTCCGTCGCAGGCGCGGATCAATTACGTGATATCGACACCTGCCTACCGATCAGTGGGGTTTATTTAACCGGGATTACGCTATTGTCCTTGCACGATCTCGCGGCATTGGATGCGCTACCGACGAACTGTATTAGTAGTCGAGATGTTAACCGGTTAGCCAAGCAAATTACCGCCTTATATTTGGATAAGGGGTATATCACGGCTCGGGTACAGTTTTTGCGCCCCAATGCGCGTGGTGAGTTAGGCCTACGAGTCACTGAAGGGTATATCGAGCGTATTGAGGGTGGCGATCGGGGCGTCAACCGGCGCTGGCTGTTTCCTGGCTTGATCGGTAAGCCGTTGCGCTTAAGCGATCTGGATCAGGGATTGGATCAGGCTAATCGTCTGCGCTCGAACCACGTCAGCATGGATATTTTACCGGGTGAGCGGGTCGGCGGCTCGGTCATTCGCCTGTATAACCAACGCAGTCGTCCCTGGCAGGTGAGCACCTCGTTGGATAACACGGGTCAGCAGGGGGCCGGAGAGTGGGTGGCGCGTGGTAATGCCACGCTGGATAGCCCCTTAGGGCTCTCCGATTTCGCCAGCTTGAGCCTCTCTTCGACGCTGGCGCGACCTGCGGAGCGTTATAGCCGCAGCTATATGCTGTTTTATTCGCTGCCTTACGGCGCCTTGACCTTCAGCGGATTCGCCAGTTTTTCGCACTATCTGATGTACCAGCCGTTGCTGCATACCCGTATTCGTCTGGATGGTGTGTCCAGCCAATATGGCTTGCGTGTCGATGGCGTGATTCAGCGTAGCCAGCGGCAAATTAACACGTTGAGCGCCCAATTAACCGCGAAGCGCATTCGTAACTACTTACAGGATGATCTGCTACAGGTTAGCAGCCCGACACTGAGCGTGGTGGAGCTTGGGCTTAACCATCTGCATGTCTTGCCATACGGGCTGGCGACGGGAAATCTCAGCGTAGAGCGAGGGGTGCGCGTGCTGGGCGCCGATCGCGGACGACTGCGCACTGGGGCAGAGGCGCAGTACACCAAGCTGAAGTTGGCCGCCTCGTTGAGCCAAGGTTTCACGCTGCTCGGCGCAGACTACCGCTTCTCTAGCCAATGGTATGGGCAATACAGTCGGGATCCGTTGCCGGGTATCGAATGGATCAGCCTGACGGATCACAGTGCAATACGTGGATTCAAGCGGGGCAGCCTGTCGGCGGATAACGGTTGGTATTGGCAGAATACGCTGTCGCGTCCGGTGACGTGGCGTGCGTTGACGCTGACACCGCGCCTCGGTGTGGATGTCGGCCGCGTGCGGTCGAGTATCGGCCAGCAAGGATGGCAGAGTGGCGTCGGCGCCGTGGCGGGCGTGACGCTGAATATGATGTCCGCGCAGCTCGACATTGAAGTCGGACGCGCCCGGGCGCTTGCCAATCATAACTTTCCAAAACAATCGACTCAGTTACTTACGCAGTTTTCTTACTCCTTTTAACCCGTTCTCGACGTTACTTGACGTCGACATGAGGTAATCTCTATGGCATATCAACATTTTAAACTCTCTTCAGCCGGACGTTTGGCGACCATTATCGCCATCTCCTTCGTCGCCTGTAGCAGTTTTGCCGCGGGTATCGTCGCGGATGGTGGGGCATTGGGTCCAGGGGTGGCGACGGCAGCGAATGGCGCCCAAGTTGTCAACATCGTTAAGCCGACGGATCAGGGACTCTCCCATAACCAGTATCAAGACTTTAACGTCAACCGGCCCGGCGCGGTATTCAATAACGCCTTGAGCGCCGGCCAGTCACAGCTGGCGGGGCAACTGGCCGCCAACCCGAATCTGAACGGGCACAGCGCCAGCGTGATCCTCAACGAGGTGATCAGCCGTAACCCTTCGTTGCTGCTCGGTCAACAAGAGGTGTTTGGCATGGCGGCGGACTATGTCTTGGCTAACCCCAACGGCATTACCTGCGACGGCTGCGGCTTTATCAATACCTCTCGCTCCTCGCTGGTGGTGGGTAATCCGCTGATCGAAAACGGTATGTTGCGCGCCTATTCTACGCTGAATAATCACAACCTGTTGCAGATCGGGAGCGGCGGGGTGACGGCAGAGCGCGTGCTGGATCTGGTGGCCCCGCGTATCGAGAGCAACGGCGCCGTACGCGCCGAGGCGATTAATGCCATCAGCGGCAACAATCGGCTGACGCGCGATCTGACACAGATCGAGGCCGCCCCTAACGATACGGCGTTAGACAGCTACTACCTGGGCAGCATGCAGGCCGGACGCATCCGCATCATCAATACCGCCGAGGGGAGTGGGGTGAAGTTGGCGGGTAGCCTCCAGGCCGAGCAGGCCATCACGGTCAAGGCGAAAGATCGCCTGGCGCTACAGTCGGCGCAGCTGCGTGGCGGGGATGTGACGCTACAGGCGAAGACTCTGCGCGCCGAAGGTACCCTCACCGAACGTACGACACAGAGTAGCGGCAAGGATAACTATCAGAACTACCGCGGAGGGATCGATGTTCACGCGAGCCAGCAGGAGCAGGGGTACCGGCGTACGGAGATCAGCGGCAAGAACCTGACGCTGGTGGCGGCGGAGAGTAACCATCTGACGGCGACGGATCTGCGCGGTGACGATGTGACGATCCAGGGTGGCGACGTCTTGCTGGATGGCCAGCTCCTGACGCAGCGCCAGGAGCAGACCGACAATCGCTGGTTTTACTCCTGGCAACATGACGAGACCCGCCGTAACAGCCAACAACAGGCGCAGACGGGGCGGATTGAGGCGCGCCACAACGTCAATCTTAGCGCCACGCGTGGCGACTTACGCCTGGAGGGCAGTGAGGTGAAGGCGGGGCAGGATATCCGGCTACAGGCGCAGGGCGACATCGCGTTGCGTGGCGTACGTGAGCACGATGAAAGCCAGCTGACGGGCTATAAGCGCAACGAGGGCGCCAGCCTGAATAGTGGGCGCTGGCAACAGCGCCAGAGCGAGGAGCGTCTACGTCAGGTCAGCCTACGCGCCGGCCATGATGCGGCGTTGCAGGCGAAGGGCAACCTGAACGCGCAAGCCGCACAGATCCAGAGTGGTAACGATGCCGAGATCGCGGCGGCGGGGACGGTGACGCTGGATGTGCAGAATGTCGCGAACCGCAAGAGCGAGGTCGATAATCACACCTATTGGGGCGGCATTGGCGGCGGCGGTGAGCGGGACAATAACCATAGCCAGGAGCGCAGCCATGCCAGCGAGGTCGAGAGCGGCGGTACGCTGACGATCAGCGGCGGGCAGGGCGTGACGATCAGCGGCAGCCGTGCGCAGGGCGGGCGCGGCGGGGTGGTGCAGGCGCGTCAAGGGAATGTAGTCATCGATCATGTGGTGAATACCTCGAGTGAGCAGGATAACAGCCGGCGCGGCGGTGCTTTCAATATCACCACCGCCTCCCAGCAGCGTAAGGAGAGCCATGAGCAGTTGCGCGCCAGTCAGCTGACGTCGGACGTGAATCTGCGGGTGCAGAGCGCGGGGGATATTCAGGTGCAGGGCAGCCAGGTGGCGGGTGGCGGACACGTTGACCTGAACGCGGGTGGCCGCGTCGATGTCAAGGCGGCGGCGGGAGTCGATAGCCGTGACGAACAGAGCACCTCGCTACATGCCAGTGCCTACGCCAAAAAACAGGGCGACAAGCAGTACCGCGTCGGCCTGGGACTCGAACATACGGCCCAGCAGGAGACGAGCCAGAGCGTGACGCATCGAGGTAGCCAGATCCAGGGCGCTAGCGTCGCGCTGACGGCGGGTGAGGATGTGCAGTTCACCGGCTCGCGGCTACAGGCTAACGCGGGTGATGCGCAGATCAGCGGTAAAAATGTGGCGTTTGTGAGCGCCGAAGATAGCCAGGAGAGCCGTAGCCAGAAGCAGACGGCGGGGGGCGGCCTCTATTATACCGCAGGGATAGATAAGGCGGGCAGTGGGTACGAGGGGCACTACAGCACCAGCGATAGCCAACAGAAGCAGACGCGTGCGCGGGGCAGTAGTAGTGAGGTTAAGGGGAACTTGATCATCAACGCGCAGGATACGCTGACTCAGCAAGGCGCAAGCCATCAGGTCGGCGGCGCTTACCGCGCGCAGGCGGCCAGCGTCGCGCAGCTGGAGGCCCATGATCGCGACAGTAGCCGTAGTCAAGGTACCCGGGTCGATGCCGAGGTTGGGGCCAACGTTGACTACAGTGCGGTAACTCGTCCCCTGGCTGGGGCGGCACAGAAGGTTGCTAGCCTCGATGTGAATGGTGCCATCGATGAGGTGGGTAAGGTGGGCAAACCGAACCTGGGGCTGGATATCGGCGCCAACGGGGGGACGAAGACGGAGAGCCGTAGCGAGAGTCGAGCCAAGACGACCCACATCCAGGCTGGCTCCATCGAGGTCACGGCGCGCGACACGATCCACGATCGTGGCACGCAATACCGTGCCAATACGGGGGGCGTGACGCTGCAGGCGGATAACCACCGCTTCGAGGCGGCAAGCGACAGCAGCAGCAGCCAGAGTAGCGCGGTCCAGGGCGGCGCCACTCTACGTGTCTACACCACCACGGGTAAGGATATCGGTGTGACGGCCAGTGGCCAGGGGGAGAATCGCCGCCGTGAGGAGCAGCACTCCCAGGCACAGAGTGGGTCGATCCAGGCGCAATCAGGTATCGATATTCGTCTGGGGCAGGCGGGGAACTATCAGGGAACGGCGTTGGATGGCGGTCAGGGCAAGACGCAGATCCACAGCGCAGGCGATCTGCATATCGCTCAGGCCACAGATAGCCACAGCACTCGTCACCAAGGCTTCGATGCACATGCGCGTGCCAGCGGCGATATGAATAGCGGCAGCGCGGCGTTAGGCGGCGGGCAGGATAATGGTCAGCAGAGCAACACGCAGGCGCATGTTGCCTCGATCCGTTCCGCAGGCGGCGTCACCCTAGAGAGCGGCGGTGCGCTGACCCTACAGGGCGCTCAGGTCGACAGTCAGGGGGATGTCACCCTGCGAGCGGCGGATCGTTTAGATCTGCGTCAGGCCGACGCGCAGCGTCAACAGGAGGGCAGCGTGTGGTCGGGCGAGCTGAGTGGTGGCGGTGGTCGCAGCAGCAGCGGCGACAGTAAGAGCCGGAACGGTAGCCTCGGTGCCAAGGTGGGTGTGACGATGCAGCATGAACAGCAGAGCACGGCGCAAGGGGGACGGATCAGCGGGGCGAATGTCACCCTGAGCGCCGGTAGCGAGGCACGCGATGCGTTGCACCTGCAAGGGACTCAAGTCAAGGGCAAGGCGGTGACACTGAATGCCCAGCAGGGCGGTATCGTGCTGGAGTCGGCCAAGGATAGCCAGGTGAAAAATAACTGGGGCTTTGAGGCGACGGGGAGTCTATCCGCCAGCCAGAGCGAGAGTAAGGATGTGCAGGGGCAGGCCGATCCGGCGACACGGCAGAACCGCCATACCCTGAATAGCGGGCTGAAGGTTAATGTGGATCAGCAAGATCAGACGAAGCAACATAACACGCAGATCCACGCCGAACAGGTGAACGTGTCTAGCCACGATGATACTCGACTGGCCGGTGCGCGTATCGAGGGCGAGCGCATCACGGGCAAGATCGGCGGCGATCTGCATTTGGAGAGCCGTCAGGACAGTGAACGCGCTACCCAAGTCAATGCCGGGTTGACCTTCGGGCATAGCAACGATGAGGGGGCGAGCAAGACGGCGAAGCTGTCGAAAGTTGCCACGCCGCATCTTTCACAGAAGGTACAGGGCAAGCTGGAGGGGGCTATCGATCGAGCCAGTGACAAGGTGACGGAGAGCTATAACAGTGCGGTGCGTCGCCTGGACAAGCGCCAGGACACCAGCGGTAGCGTCAGTTTCGATAAGGCCAACGAGCGGGTGACCCTGCCGGAAACGTTGAGCACAGAGAAGCCGCAGGCGGCGCGCTGGGATCGGGCGGCACGCAGCGTCGGCAACGGGGTGAAGTCTTCGCTGACCGGCGCGCCAGGCGCACAGGGAAATCTGCATGTCGAGGGCAAGCGGGTGGACAATCAGGCGGTCGAGCAGCAGTCCGCGCTCATGGGGCGGCAAGGGGTTGACCTGCAGGTCGATGGCGATACACGCCTGACCGGCGCGCTGATCGAGAGCTCGGAGGGCGCGGTCAACCTGAATGGGAGCCGCGTGGTGCAGCAGGATCTGGCCGGGCACCGTTATCAGGGCAGTGGTAAGGGCGAGGTTCCGCTGAGTGTCGGCGGGCTGACCGGGGTGGTGAATAAGCTGGTGACCAAAGGGGAGCTCCCGCTGAGCGTCTCGGTCGACAGCAGCCAGGCCGACAGCCACAGCGCGTTGCGTAGTAAACCCTAACGCACCAGCATCGTGACTCGACGACGGCGGCCAATAGGCCGCCGTTTTTTGTCTCTGACTGCCCCCCTGCTTGGCAGGGGATCTGCACAGCAAAGCCCTCTCCGTTTGCGATACGCCTGTTAGAGGGCGTTGGCACGGCGCTTAACCGGCCAGGGCGCGTAGTCGTCCGCGTAAGCTGCCGTGTAACGTGGCGAGCAGCAGCCAGAACAACAGCAGGGTGACGCTGGCCAGCAGAAATAGGGCGATGGCGTGGCTCACGGGATTGGGGTGATGCGCGGCGTAACGCAGGGCACACCCCACGCTGGAGGCGAGCGGAAAGCCCACCGACCACCATGACAGACGGAAGGGGCAGGTGTGTGCTAACGCTCGGACGCGCGGGATCAACACGCACAGCATAAACAGCGTCAGCATGTACAGGGCGTCGGCGAAGCGATCCATATGACCGAGGGTAGTGACATAGGCAGAGAAGCCGACGGAAAAGGGGGCCAGGAGGATCAACAGCGAGGGCTGTAGGGCGGTAGGTAACGGAGCCTCGAATAGCAGGCGGGCGAAGATCAGGGTAAACAGCGGTAGGGCAAAGAATAGCCCCACAGCCAGGGCGAATAACATGAGCTGCGTATAACCCTGAAGGTGCAGGGCTGGCATGGCCAAGGGCAGGTCGATCAGCCCGACTACCGGCACGATCCAGGCCGGGGTCGCGTGCGCCGTCTGCTGGCGTTGCGAGAGCCAGCGTGTCACGCTATACCAGGCAAACAGCACCATGCCGCTGGCGCCGATGACCCACAGTATTCTGGCCAACACGAGGCTGTAGTCGGCCAGAATCAGCGGCAGCAGCAACAGGCTGATCAGCGGCGTAGCAAAGAGATTGCCAGCGATCGGGTGATGAAACTCGGCGAGGACGGCGGCCGGACCGCTGATAGCCTTGATTAGGTAGGCCACGCTTAACACGACGAAGATGAGCAGGGCCAGCAGGCCGATGCCTTGGGCTGGCCAGCGAGGAAAACCATACAGCTGAGCAGCCAGTTGCCAAGCGGCGGCCAGCCCCGCCATTCCCATGACACTGCCAAATAGCGCGATGGGGAGATAATCGAGGGTACTGCGCCGCATGGCGGCGATCGGTGCGCCCAATGCGCGCAGGGAGTCTTCTGTCTTTGCCATAAAATGTACTCCAACGTCATCGTTATTGTTATCGCGCGCTGAACGCGCCGCCGCAGGCGAGCTGGTCGCCGTGTCGGGCTAAGACAGGCGGTCGTCACTCAAGGTGCGTCGGGGCAAACGGGCTTATTAGGGCGCGATGATTGATGCAGCCTAGTGGCTATTTCCAGGGAATTCAAATCATAACGCGCATTATTTTCCCGATTTTCGAATAAATACGCGCAGACAATAAACAGCGACTTTCTCGCAAGATAGTGACCTCGCCGCCGAGGTATCCTCACTCGGATCTGTGCCCGCTCGCGCCTCGTGCGCATCATGGGACATCGCCCCTTTTGCATTCGCCCGCGGCACTCCACGCAGAAACAACGATTATTATTTTTTCGGCATTATTGGCATTTTGTATTGGTATTCGCGGTTTTCATTACAAATAACATCGGCTGAATTGTTTTTTTTACACTTGTTGACGCTATGCCTCGCCACTTTTGTTAAGAATAGCCGCGCCTAATGCGGCTCCCGCCGTTGCATGACTCTCAACTTAAATAATGAGGCAGTGTTTTGAATACAGCAGCCAAGATCCCGCTGGCCCTACTTTTTTTGGCCGGCGCCGCCCAGGCGCAGAGCGCCTTCCCGCTGGTTCCCCCCCATATCGATGCCGCCTCCTGGGTATTGATGGACGCCCAGACCGGACAGATCCTGGCGCAGGGAAATCCCGATGCCCGGCGTAATCCTGCCAGCCTCACGAAGTTGATGACCAACTATGTGGTGGAGCGCGCGTTGGATCAGGGGCGGATCGGGTTAAACGATCCGGTGCCGATCGGCAACGATGCCTGGGCGACGCGCAATCCCAGCTTTAAGGGATCCTCGCTGATGTTTCTGAAACCGGGCGATAAGGCGACGGTGAGCGATCTGATCCGCGGGATCATCATCGACTCGGGTAACGACGCTTGTGTCGCCTTGGCCGACTATGTCAGCGGCGATCAGGCGGGTTTCGTCCGCCTGATGAATGGTTATGTGCAACAGTTACACCTGCAAAATACCCACTTCGAGACGGTGCATGGCCTGGACGCGCCAGGGCAGTACAGCAGCGCGCGTGATCTGGCGCAGCTGGCGCGCGCCATCATTCTCCACGAGCAGCCTTACTACCATTTCTACGCGCAGAAGAGTCTGAGCTGGAACGGTGTGACGCAGAATAACCGCAACGGGTTGTTGTGGGATCAGGATCTGCATGTCGATGGCATGAAGACCGGCCATACCGCCAGCGCCGGCTTCAACCTGGTCGCCTCCAGCATCGACCCGCACGGCCAGCGCCTGATCGCCGTGGTGATGGGGGCCGACAGCAGTCGGGGGCGTGAGGTCCAGGCGAAGAAGCTGTTGCAGTGGGGCGAGCGAAACTTCGAGACGGTGCAACTGGTGGCGCGCGATCGGGCGATCACGAGCCAGCAGGTGTGGTATGGTCAGCAGAAGACGGTCGCGCTGGGTAACCCGCAGAATATCTACTACACCTTGCCCAAGGGCGAGCTACGTGATGTCAAAGTCGATTACACCCTCAACCATGATTACTTGGAGGCGCCCCTGGCGCGTGGCCAGGTCGTCGGCCGCGTGAACTACCTGTATGACGGTAAGAGTATCGGCAGCTACGACTTGCGTACCCTGGCGCCGGTTGCGGAGGCGGGCTGGTTCTCGCGCCTGGAAGATTACATCGCGATCAAGATAGGTTAAGCCTTCAGCCTCGCTTGCACGCCGTGGATACGCGCCGCATTGCGGGATGACCATGGCGTGCGGGCCGCATTGGTGCGCCCGGATTGTCCTTGCTGGCGATGTCGTAAACAGGCTAGTCTGATTTTACCCCGTGCGCCATGCTTGTGCTGCCGGGCAAGTCTTCGTTTAATCAGGAGTGTCACGATGGATATCATTTCCACGGCGTTATCCCGTTATTCCACCAAGGCGTTCGATGCCGAGAAAAAGATCAGCAGTGCGGATCTCGACAGCGTTAAGGCGTTGCTGCGTTTGAGCCCTTCCAGTACCAACTCTCAGCCCTGGCATTTTATTCTGGCCGGTAGCGCCGACGGTAAGGCGCGTATCGCTCGAGCGACGGCGGGAGTCTATGAATTTAACCAGCATAAAATCTTGGACGCATCGCACGTGGTGGCGTTCTGCGCTAAGACCGAGATTGACGAAGCGTACCTACAGCACCTGTTGCGCCAGGAGCAGGCCGATGGCCGTTTCGCCACTCAGCAGGCGATGGAGACGCAGCATAAGGGGCGCGCCTATTTCGCCTATATGCATCGTGATACGTTACAGGACGCCGGGCAGTGGATGGCGAAGCAGGTCTACCTTAACTTGGGTAACTTCCTGTTAGGGGTCGCCGCATTAGGGATCGATGCGGTACCGATCGAAGGGTTCGACAGCGCGCTGCTCGATGCCGAGTTCGATCTGCCGCGCCAAGGGTTGACCAGCGTGGTGCTGGTCGCGTTGGGGTATCGTCGTGCCGATGATTTCAACGCCGACCTGCCCAAGTCGCGTCTACCGTTATCCGAGATCCTGACCGAGTGCTGATGCACTGACTCGATAACAGAAGAGGGCTACGTGCCTGCGTAGGGACGTAGCCGTGACATTCCGCCGCCCGCCTTGGTCCTGTCTTGGCTTGATGTCGCATTCGTGAGGTGTGCCATCCCTCCTCTACCTTCAGCTCTCTGTCCTCAGCGCTGTCCGCCGCACGTGACGCTTTAGCCCCTGTGCCTTTTTCGGGTAACCCCCCGGCCGTGGGGGGACAGGCGCGGGTAATCGCGTTATAACGATAACACGGAGCCCTCGTCGCACCCGGCGAGGACGGAGCATTCAGTAAGGGGAACACTCATGAACGTGATCGCCATTCCGGGCAAAGTGCCCGCCACCCAAGGGTGGATAACCCAGGTCGCCGAATCATTGCATCTGCCTGCGTTGACACTACAGGTACACCGTTTCGCCGCTTGGCAGCAGCCGCAGGCACCGTTTGATCTCCAGGCAGAGCTGGCACAGATGCCGCAGGGTCACTACGATCTGTTGCTGTCTAAGTCTATCGGCACGCTGGCCTGCGTGTTGACGCCGGCGCTTCAGGCGCAGCGCATCGTGTTTATCGGCGTGGCGCTATCCCTCTATAGCGAGCCACAACGTCAGGCCTTGCAGGCCTTGGCGGAGCGCCAGCCGATGTTGATCATCCAGCAGGAGGCCGATCCCTTTGGCCACTATCAGGAGCTGGCGCAGCTGTTGGGCGATCGCGCGCAGTGCCGCTGCGTGGCAGGCGACGATCACCTGTACAACGATGTGGCCGAGCTCGGTCAGATCATCCGTACCTGGTTGGCGCAGGCCTAAGCCTCATCACGCAGGATCGGTTTCGCGCGCTTACTCGGCGCGACATTCCCCCGCACGCGTAACGGAGTGCGCTATACTGGCGCGCACGATATTGACGGTGAGGCGAGGGAGATAGGCAGATATGGAGCGGGGTGGCGACGGACAGGCGCATAACATTGAGACCAAGTGGCTGTATGATTTCTTGATGCTGGAGGCGTGCCGCAATTTCTCGCAGGCCGCCTTGCGGCGCAACGTCTCGCAGTCCGCCTTGCGGCGCAACGTCTCGCAGTCCGCCTTTAGCCGCCGTATCCAATCCTTGGAGCAGGCCTGCGGCGTGGTGTTGTTCGATCGCGCCGTGTCGCCGTTACCGCTCACGGAACAGGGGAAGATTTTCCACTCCCAGGTGCGTAACCTGCTCCAACAGCTGGAGAGTAACCTGGCGGAGTTGCGCTCCGGCGGCGATCCGGCGCAGCAGCGCATCACGATCGCGGCGGCGCACTCGCTCTCCTTAGGGCTGTTACCCTCGTTGGTGAAGACGCTACCGGCGCAATTTAGCTACACCGTCGAGGCGATCGATGTCGATCGGGCGGTCGATACCCTGCGCGAGGGCAAGAGCGACTTCATCTTCTCTTACCATGACGATAACCTGTTGCAGACGCCGTTCGCGCACATTCATCTATTCTCTTCGCAACTCTTTCCGGTCTGCGCCGCCGATGCGTATGGCGCACCGCTGTATCGCCTGGATCAGGCCGATGCGCCGTTGCTGAACTACAACGCCAACTCTTACATGGGGCGTCAGGTTAATCGCCTGTTGGCACGCCATCCTGCCTTGACCTTCCGTACGGTCTTTGTCTCATCGATGAGTGAACTCTTAAAGCAGGTGGCGTTGGATGGTTCGGGGATCGCCTGGTTGCCGGGGTATGGTATTCGTCAGGAGTTGGCGCAGGGGCGTTTGGTAGCCCTCGATGAGCACGACTTACTGATCCCGATCGATGCCTATGCTTATCGTCTCGATACCCGCATGAGTCAAAGCGTCGAGCGCTTCTGGCAGGCGTTGCGCCAACAGTTTACCCCGCAGGAAGAATGACGCCCCAGCCGGAGGGCCGGGGCGTGGTCGTACGCGTGTAGCTGGGCGTGGATCAGACGACTAACGGGGCGATGAGGAAGCCGAAGGCGACGCCGGCGACGATGCCGCCCAGTCCCGGTAGCATGAAGGGGTGGTTCAGGATGTACTTACCGACGCGGGTGGTGCCGGTGGTATCAAATTCCATCGCCGCCAGCGAGGTTGGGTAAGTCGGCAGGACGAAGACCCCGGTCACGGCGACGTAGGAAGCCAGAATCGCCCAGGTCGGCATGTCGAGTGCGACGGCCAGCGGAATAATCAACGGTGTGGTGGCCCCCTGTGAGTAGAGCAGGGCACAGGTGAGGAACAGCACCAGCGCCAGCAGCATGGGATAGGCGCGCAGCACGTCACCCGCGATGAACTTGATTTGATCCATGTGGGCATCGACGAAGGTGGTACCCAGTGTCACGATCCCCAGGATCACCGCCAGCGAGCTCATCCCCGAACGGAAGGTGGGTGTCATGACGATGGCATCGCCATTCGTCTTGCAGAATGGCACCATCAGGCAGGTACAGGAGAGCATGCAGATGATGATGATGTCGCGGGTACCCATCGGCTTGCCGATGTCGAATCCTGGGCGCAGCTGGGGGAAGGCGGCCAAGATGACGATGGCGACCGTCGCCAACAGGAACAGGACGACGGAGCGCTTGGCTTGCGGGGTGTCGACGTCTTGTTTCTCCTGATACTTGCGTACCAATCCCTTCTGCAGACGCTCCAGATACACCTCGTCGTCCTGTAGCTCGCAACCTTGGCGTGAGGCGATGAGCGCGGCGACCATGGCGGCGACGAATGAGGCCGGTAAGCAGACTGCCATCACCTGAATGAAGGTGACGCCATTGCCCTCCATGATGGTCAGCATGGCAGCCATGGCGGCACTGATCGGTGAGCCGGAGATGGCAATCTGTGAGGCGACCACGGAGCCGGCCAGGGTGCGCGAGGGGCGGATCCCAGAGTCTTTCGCCACCTCGGCGATAACCGGCAAGGTGGAGAAGACGATGAAGCCCGTGCCCGCCATGATGGTCATCGACCAGGTGATGATCGGAGCGATTATATTGATATATTTAGGATTACGGCGCATGAAGGTCCCGGCGAGCCGTACCAGGTAGTCCATCCCGCCCGCCGCTTGGAGCGCCGAGGCGGCGACCACGACGGTCATGATGATCAGGATGACGTCGACCGGGGCAGAGCCGATGGGGAGGCCGAAGCCGAGGGTCAGGATCGCCAATCCCAAGCCGCCGCATAAACCGATCCCGATCCCGCCCATGCGGATCCCGAAGAAGATGGCGCCAAGCACCACGATGATTTCTAGCCATACCATAAAAGGCCTCCAGAGGCAGTCAATTGCCATTAAACGACACAAAGCGAGAAGAAACGGGTCGGCGCTGCCGACGCCGGATGGGTTATTGCGTCAGGAGGCGATCGCTGCCGACGCGTTGTTCGTACCAGCGGATACCGGCGCGCACCAGGGCACCGGTCGACTCGATGTAGCGTGACGGTTGTGCCTTCATCGCCTCGGCCAGGATCACCGGTACCTCGGTACAACCCAGTACGATGAGTTGGGCGCCGCGCGCGAATAGGGCGGCGGCCTGCTGCTCCATCATGGCGCGGGCACGTGCCGCGTCACCGGCCTTCAGGGCGTAAATGCTCGCCATGACCTGCTCTTGACCCGGCTTATCGGGGCGGATACAGCACAGACCACGCGCCTCGATGGCCTGCTGATACAGCCCCATGTACAGCGTGGCATCGGTCGCGAGTAGACCAATCTTCTGTTGGCCGCTGGCGCAGACCTCCTCCATCGTCGCCTCGACGATGTTGAGTAGCTCGACATGGCACGATTGACGCAGCTCCTTGAACCAGAAGTGAGCGGTGTTGCACGGGATGACGATGCACTCGGCTCCCGCTTGCTCCAGGCGTTGCAGGTAGTCGCACATCTCCGGCAGAGGAGAGCGGCCCGACTGCATCAAGGCGGCCGTGCGATCCGGGATATCCGGTATCGAGGAGATCAGCAGCGGAATATGCTGCTGATCGCTGCGCGCGTTGCTAAAGGTGATGAACTTATTGAAGAGATCTGCGGTGGCGGCCGGTCCCATGCCGCCCAAAACACCAATTAATCCTTTCACCTCGTTTCCCCTAGGTTGGCTGAGTACGTTGCTCAGACTGGTATGTTGAATCGTCACGATGCGTTTAGGCACCTTGCCCTTCAGTGTCGACAGAGTGGGGGGCGATCGGAAATGCAATAATGCGATGGTTAATGCATTAAATGCATTATCTAGCGAGTGCTCAGCGAGGTTATCGATAGGAAATCTAGTAATGGTGCTATTTTGAAAGGGTTTTATTGACGATGGTGCCATGGCGTCGTGATGCGTAGAATCGTTTATCTATGCAAATCATGCATTATGCGCTACGAAATAGGAGCAGGTTAGCTCGCGTGTGGCTCAGGGCGACCGACCAGGAGGGCAAGGAGAGAACAGAGAATAAAATCATACTGATGGCGCAGGGGAATGAATGGATTGCATTGTCTAGGGGGAGCTTTTACACTCAAAAGCGACCTATTCACCATCCTTATCGAGGAGTCTGTCATGGATATTAAAATCAGTATCGCTGATGCCAGTATTGCGCCCCTGTCGCAACAACAGTATCAGGCTTATGTCGCAGAGCTGGAGGCGCGGGTGAAGGAGGTCTATCCGGAGAGCCAGGTACTGATCGTACATGACTGCGGCGAAACGTCTTTCAGCGCCAGCGGCTTCCACGATAACGACGAAGTCCGCATCGTAGTGCATGAGTTGCAGCAAGATGTCCGGCAGAATGGTCATTGGCGTAAACAGTCATAACCGAGCGTGCGTTGGGAGCGGCCCTCAACGACCGTTCCCCGCCTATTCGCACGCCATCCCCCTCGCTCTCCGCTCCCTCAACATCACCGCCTACCCCGCCCGGCAACGGTCTATTTTTCTTGTCGTGGTCGACGCACTCGCCGCTCTTATCGCCTGGTACTGAGCGTGTGCAAGTGGGGCGCCTATGGCGCGAAAAGGTCGATGACGATCACGTTGCCCTGGTTTAGTCGTTGTCGAACCATCGTAATATATTTACATATATAGCGATTGATTATTCATCTTACCGTAAGTGAGGGAGTCTATGGGCTGGGGAAAGGCTATCGGGGCGGTGCTATTGTGTGGCTGGGGGGCGCTGGCGACGGCGGCGGAATTGCATCTTTATGCCGGTGCCGGGCTGCGCGAGCCGGTCGAGGCGGTGGTGGCCGCCTTCGAGCAACAGAGCGGCCATCGGGTGACGGTCGAATATGGCGGCTCCGGGCAGTTGCTGACTCGGATCAATTTGACCCAGGCGGGTGATCTGTTTCTGCCCGGCTCTGCCGACTATGTCGAGCGTCTGCGCGCCCAGGATCGCATCGCCTTCTCCGCGCCGTTGGTATTGCATACCCCGGTGATGGTGGTACGCCGCGCCAGTCCAGGCCAGGTTACGACCTTCGCGCAGTTGGCGCAGAGTCCATTGAAGATCGGTATGGGGGATCCGCAGGCCATCGCCTTGGGGCGGAGCGGTGATGCCTTGTTGGAGGCCAGCGGTTATGGCCCGGCCTTACGCGACAAGGTGGCCGTGCAGGCGACGACCATTAAGCAATTGCTGTTATATGTACTGAATGGCGACGTAGATGCGGCGGTGATCGGGCGAGCGGACGCGATGCGTCATCGCGATCAGTTGCGCCTGCTGCCGACGCCGCCCGGCGTACCGCAAGAGGTCGCGACCATCGCCGTGCTGAAGAGTAGCCCTGCGCCGCAGGCGGCGCGAGCCTTGGCTGACTACTTTGCCTCACCAGCGGGGATCGCCGCATTTACCGCACGCGGCTACTTGCCGCTGGCGGAGTAGCGGGGGATGCGCATACTGGCATTGCTGCCGTTGCTGATCCTGTTGTTGTTCATCGTCGGCTCGTTGGCCGCCCTCTTGGGACAGCTTGAGGTGACGACGCTGAGCACATTACTGCGTGATGCGGAGATCCGTTTTGCATTCGGTCTCTCGCTGGCGACGGCCCTGCTATCGTTGCTTTTAGCCTGCGTGATCGCCTTGCCTGCCGCGTGGGCATTGGTACGCCTCGATCTACCGGGTAAGCGTTGGATTAATCTGCTACTCGATTTACCGATGGTGACGCCGCCGCTGGTGACCGGGATCGGCCTGCTGCTGTTATTAGGGCAACAAGGCATGGTGGGCAGTTGGTGGCCGGCGCTGGCGCAGCGGCTGTTCTCGCCATTGGGTATCGTCATCGCGCAGACCTACGTCGCCAGCGCCATTCTGCTCCGTAGCGCCAGTGCCGCGTTGGCCGCTATCGATCGTGCCTGGCTGGAGACGGCTCATAACCTGGGGTTGGCACCGTTGGCCACCTTTCTGCTGGTAGAGATCCCGTTAGTGTGGCGCGCCCTGGTGAGCGGGGCGGTACTGGCGTTGTCGCGAGCGCTGGGGGAATTCGGTGCGACCTTGATGTTGGCGGGTGCGACGCGGATGAAGACCGAGACGCTACCGATCGCGGTGTATCTCAACATTGCCGGTGGCGATTTCTCCGCCGCCGTCGGTTGTGCGTTACTGCTGATCGTGCTGGCGTTTTTGCTGCTGTTGTTGCTGCATGGGATACGTCCCCACGCCGAGGAGGGACGACGTGCTGCATGTTGAAGGATTACAGTGCGCCATTCTGCGTGAGATCAGCCTGACGGCCCCCGTCGGGCGCTGTACGGCTATTTGCGGCGCCTCGGGCAGCGGTAAGACCACCCTGTTGCGCGCCATCGCCGGTCATCTTCCTTACCGAGGGCGCGTGCAGATCGCCGGCCAGTGCGTCGATGGGCTACCCGCCTGGCGTCGTCCCTGCCGTCACCTCAATCAGCGTCTATACCTCTTTCCGTTTCTCACCGTGGAGCAGAACCTGGCACTGGCACAGTTCGCCGCCGGACAGACGCGCCATGCCGAACCACGCCAAGAGCTCCTGCAGGCCTTAGAGGTCGATCATCTGGCGCGGCGCTATCCAGGGCAACTGTCCGGCGGTGAGCAGCAGCGTGTGGCATTGGCACGCGCGTTGGTGAGCGCGCCAGCATTGCTGCTGTTGGACGAGCCGTTCTCCAGCCTGGATTGGCCGCTGCGCCGCCGGCTGTGGCAGGTGTTACGTCAGTTGCAGTCTCGCCGCGCCCTGACGTTACTCTTGGTCAGCCATGAACCGCGTGAGGTCGCGGCGTTGGCCGACGGCGGCTACTGTTTGCAGCAGGGGTGCCTGACGCCCGATGATTAAGGCATACGCGCAGCTAGCCGCCTGTCGTTTCCGCCGGGAGTGGTGCGTGACGCAGAATGGCGGCCACCAGACGCTCAGGGATCAGCGAGCGCCGAGCCGGGGCACTAAAGTGGGCGGCGCGTAGCGCGGTGGTCCAGTTGCTCGCATCGCGGGAGGCGGCGCCGTAATAGTGCATCGCCGGGTTATCGGGATCGTCGGCTGGCGCATTACTCGGTGTCGCCATCCCTTGTGCGTCATACATCAAGGGGACGAAATGCAGCGCCGGCAACGGACAGTGCCGGTAGGCGCCGTAGATCGTCGCATACTGCCGTGGGTAGGTCGTTTGCCAGTACGCGCAGGTATCGCCGCAGATCCAGGGCACCCGATCCGCCCGCCCCCCGGCCATCTGTGGCGCCATATCGGCCATATCGGCGCGGAAGCGCGCGACCATTGCCTGGAACAACGCCGGCTGGCGAGCGTACTCTGCCGTCGTCAGATCAAACTCCCCCTGCATCCAGATCAGCGCCAGCAGACGGTTGTCGGGGTTATGGCGCAACGCGGCCCGAGTCCGATCGCGCAAATCCTGGTAGAGCGGGGTCGCTACCCCCCAGCGACAGGCGTCCGCCGTCGCACCGCGTGCGGGATGATAGGCCCCCAGGTTTCCCTGCGTGAAGGCCGAGCCGCCCCGTGCGCACGGCACGATCAGGATCCCCGCCTCGGCAGGTAGGTAGGGGAGTAGAGTCTTGCCGATATGCAGCGCCTGTGCGACGCAACCATACTCGCCACGTCGCACATCGGCATGCGGATGGGTGAAGCGGCTCATGTCCTGCACATCGTGTGGGCAGTGATCCAAGGCGATCACTTGATTGTAATGGCAGGGGGGACCATAGGGGGTCTCCGTGGCGCGTCGTGCCAGCTGTTTAATGCGCGGATGTGGCGCGTCCAGGGTGTCGGGTAATGGCATGCCTTCGCCATAGGCCATCGCGTTCGACTGCCCGGCGATGGGCAAGACATAGTAGTAACGCGGCGTCGTAGGCGCTATCGTTACGTTATCGACGCTGCCGGTTGGCTGAGTCGTCATTGCTCCTCTCCTGTTTCCCACGTTATGCCACGGGCGTCTGGTGAGACGGCTCCGCGAGGAGGCTGTTCGCCTGCACATTCGCCCATCCGCGTTGCCACGGCTATCGACTATGCTGTAGTTAGGTGCCTCACCCGATGGGAGGCGGGGTGCGCCATCGGGAGAGGGGGATGGATAAGCGTATCCAGGTACTGTTATTGCTCACGCTGGTCGGCGGTTTCGCCGATGCTGGCGCTTTTGTGTTATTAGGCACCTTTACCGGCCATATTACCGGCAACGCCGTGTTGGCGATGATCTACCTGGCTCAGGGTCATTGGCGCACCCTAGGCTACTGTGCTATCGCCTTGTCCTGTTTTTTGGCGGGCACCTTCCTCGGTAGCCGCTGGCGCCAGCGGTGCCAGACCGACAACATGCCACGGCATATCGCGCCGTTGTTAGGGGGGCAAGCGCTGCTCATGCTCGCCGGGAGCGGGCTATGGCTGATGGACAGCGGAGCCGGCTTCATCCTATTGCAGGCGCTGGCCTTAGGACTACAGAATGGCGTGGTCCAGAGCCTGCGTAGCGCCAAGGTTCACTCGACCTATATCACCGGCATGTCGACCTCATTGATCAACAGCCTGGCGAACGGCTGCCAGCCGCAGGAGCGTGCGTTGCGCCGAACGCTCCTGCGCGGCATCCTCGCTTTCGTCGTCGGAGCGCTACTGGGTGGCGTATTGACCGAGCGCTTCGCCGTGCTCGGTTTCCTTGCGCTGCTGTTACCGTTATTGGCTGCCGCACGCTTGAGCCAGCGTCTGCCTGATGAGGGATAGCGCGCTATTGCCAGGCGATGGCCTGTAACTTGGCCAGGGCATCGGCCTTCTGTTGCGCGCTCAACGGGCGCAACGGACGGCGTGGATCGCCGACGTCAATGCCGTGCAGTTGCATGGCGACTTTCCCGGCGGCGACACCGCCATATTCGACCAGGACCCGGATGATGGCGATCACGCTATCCATGCAGCGAGCCACATCCTGCATGTCACCCCGGCGGAAGCTTTCCATCAGGCGCAGGTAGAGTGGCGCGGCATAGTTGTAAGTGCTACCGACCGCACTGGTGGCCCCGCAGGCCAGTCCTGCAGGCATGAATTCGTCGACGCCGAATGGGATGTCAAAACGCCCCTGTTCTACCCGCAGGCAGCGTTGATACTCATACATATCGTTGGCGTTAAATTTCATACCGCTGAGGTTGGGAATCCGCGCGGCGGCCTGGATCAGGAAACGCTCCATATCGATGTTGAGGCCAGACATACTGGAGTGGTAGTAGTAGAAACCCTTATCCGGGGCCGCCGCTGCCACCAGTCGGCAGTACTCCACCAGATCGTCCACACTGCTGGGCTTGAAGAAGCAGGGGCCGATGACGGAGGTGGCCATGATATCCAGCGTGTTGGCATGACGAGCCAGCGTCGTGGCATCGGCGATGCTTAGCGCACCGGTATGTATGATGAGATCCAGTCTCCCGTGGCTGGCGTCGACCCAGCGCTCGGCGATGCCCATCCGCTCTGCGACCGAGCAATGGATGCCCTCACCGGTGGTACCCAAGACATAGGCACCGCTCACGCCACTGGCGATCAGATGGTCGGCAATCTGATCGATCACCAGATAGTTGACGCTACCGTCGCTGTGGAAGGGGGTATGGGGCGCGGCGATTAAACCCGTTAGCTTTTTCATTCCAGCCTCCTTGATGGAGTTATGTTGTTTTGGTTTGCGTGCAAATGGAGTTTTACTCCATTTTAGATGGCGGGTGACGCCGAGGCAACCGCCGCATGAGGTCACGACATATGCGTGACATAAAATGTGACCATGCGCGCTGTTGCTGGCGGAACGTTACAAGGACTTGGCGCTACGCAGGGCCTCTAGGGTACGCAGCTTTTGCGCGCTGCGTTGTGGCTCGGCCTGAACGAGTAAGGTATACAGGAGATCCAGCACGAAGAGTTGGGCGGTCTTGGTACCAATCGAGTCACCCTGCAGTTTGCCCTGTTGGTTGCCGTTAATCAGGCTGATATCGGCGTAGCGCATCAATGCCGAGCCGAGGTTGTGCGTTAAGGCGATCGTGCACGCGCCTGCCTCACGCGCCAGCTTGAGGGTCTGTACCGTCTCCGGTGAGGCGCCGGAGTGGCTAATGGCGATGGCGACGTCACCCGGTTGCAGCAGTGTGGCCTGCATATACATGAAATGGTTGTTGCTGGTGCTGTTAACGCGGTAGCCGATGCGCATCAGCTTGTTTTTCATGTCCTCTGCGGTGATGCCGGAGGAGCCGACGCCGCAGATAAACAAGGTGTTGGCCTGGCGAATCGCGTCTACCGCCGCCTGTACCTGGGCCATATCCAACAGATTCAGCGTCTCCGACAGGACACAGTTGATCGCATTCTGGAGCTTACGGCCGATAGTCAGCAGATCGTCATCATCGGCGATTTCAGCGTCGAGCAACGGTGTTTCTTCATCGTCGTTGCGCGCCAACTCGATCGCCAGATCCAGTTTAAAATCTTGGAAGCCCTTGTAGCCGAGGGTGCGGCAGAAACGGATCACCGTCGCCTCTCCGGCCTGTGTGGCCTGCGCCAACTGGGCAATCGAGAGCTGGCTTACCTGTGTGGGCTCGGCCAGGATATAGTCGGCGATGCGCTGAGACACGCGTGTCAGGCTGTTGCGCATAGCGGAAAGGGTATCGAGGATCTTACCGGGTTGTAGTCGAATCTGCTGAGAATCCTTCATGAGAGGGCGCCTTGATTGATGAACAGCACCGTCCGGCGGCGCGGCAACAGGGGGGTTGCGGTATCGGGAAGTAGCGTAGCAAATAACGACGGCTAAAAAAAGAAGCCCGGCGCTGCCGGGCTGGGCGGGCAGAGGGGGAGGCGCTAAGCCTGATCCTGGTCGAGGCGGAGTTGTTTCGCGGGGGGGAATAACGGCGCGCTGAGCCCGCCCGCGATCACGACCGCCAGTGCCCCGATGACACCGTAGAAGAAGAAGTTGAGATCGCTGGCGTAGCGTGCCAGCAGCACCGCGATGACGCTCACCAGGATGCCGACGACGGCACTGCCGGCATTGGCGCGTTTACAGAAGATCCCCAGCATAAACAGGCCCGTCATCGGGCCGCCCATCAGACCAATCAGGCTGTTGAAGGCGTCCCACACCTCCGATTCGTTGGCGTACACCAACCATAACGTGGCCAGGCTGCTCAGCAAACCGGCAATGATGATCACCAAGCGCGCCAGCTTCATCTTCTGCGCCGTGCTGCGCTCTTGGCGGCTGAGACGCACATAGATGTCGGAGTTGAAGCAACTGGAGATACTGTTCAGGCTACTGGAGATGCTGGACTGCGCCGCGGCAAAGATGGCGGCGATGATCAACCCGGCGATGCCGCTTGGCATCTGCGTCACCACGAAGAGTGGCAGGATGCCGCCGCTGTTGAACTCTTTTGGCAGCAGTTGGGGATGTTGCTGGTAGTAGACAAATAACGCCGAGCCGATGGCGAAGAAGATGAGGGGCATGACGGCGACCAGCTTGGCGTTGGTGATCAGCGTCTGCTTGGTCTGCTCGATGGAGTCGGTGACGATATAGCGCTGAACCACATCTTGGCTGGCGGTAAACTGCTGGATGTTGGCGAACAGGAAGCCAATGGTCAGCACCGGGATGGTGCTATCGGTCCAGCTCCAGTGCCATTGGCTGGCCGGGAAGAACTTGTCGGCGCTAGCGGTAGCGTGGTAGATCTCGACGATCCCACCCTCCACCTTCCAGCAAATCATGAGGAGGATCAGCAGTGCCCCCAGAGAGAGCAGCAGGCCTTGGATCACGTCAGTCCAGATCACCCCTTCGATGCCCCCCATCCAGGTATAGATGATGCATAGGATGCTGATCAGCAACACCAGTAGCGTGGGATCGAGGGTGATGAAGGGCCGTAACGCCAGTACGGTCAGGTAGGTGATGATGGCGACCCGTCCGATATGAAACAACATGAAGGAGAGGCTGGCGAACAGGCGGCTACGGACATCGAAACGCGCCTCCAGATACTCATAGGCCGAGGTGATCTTCAACTTGCGGAAGAACGGAATATAGAAGTAGAACACCAGCGGCAGAATGGCGATCACCAAATATTGGCCGATGATGAAGGTCCAGTCGGCGGTGTAGGTTTTGGCCGGGATCGACATGAAGGTGATGGAGCTGAGGGTAGTGGCGAACACGGAGATGCCCGCGGCCCAGCCGGGGATCCGACCGCCGGCACGAAAATAGTCATCCGCTGTTTTCTGCCGTTTCGCAAAGTACATGCCCACCGACATGATTGCCAGTAGGTAACAGAACAGGACGGTGTAGTTTAGCCATCCGAAGTCATGAGCTTGCATATGTCACTCCTGTCATTGGCTGGGAGAACGCGCCGTGGTGCTATGTGGCGTGTTAGTACAGGCGCCGTGTCCCTGGCGCCTGCGGTGGGAGGATTAAAAGTGATATTGCAGTCCTACACGGTAGCGTGTCTGACGTGCATCGCTATTTTTATTGACTGCGACGTTGCCGACCTCAATATAAGGCGTGAACATTTCATTGATCCGATAAGAGAAGGCGACGTTATGTTCGTAGTTAGTCTTCTTATTGTCATATTTCAGCGCATCGCTATACATTTGTGTGTAGTTATATTCCACACGCGCGGAGTTGAAGTTGTAGCCGATATATCCATCCAGGCGATTCGTCTTTTCATCATCACTGCCATCTTGTGTCTTGCGCGCATAGTCGTAACGATAACGCCCGGCGAGGTAGAGGCCATTGTCGAAACGGTATTGCGCGCGTAGATAGGGTTTATAGATGGCGGTGTCGCTACCACTTTCAAAGATAATACCTGGCTGTAGGCTGATATTCTGATTAAGTTGGTAGTTATAACTCAGTCCCATTTCTACGGCGTTGGTGACGAGGTCACTCAGAAACTTATCCTGTTCGCTATTTACCCCACCCGATTTAACGCTGGCATCGACATAGAAACCGATGCCATTGGCAAAGCTTTGAATAATCGCGATACGATCTTTATGAATACGTGTCGTGTCTGCATATTCATGGCGAAAATCTAATGTAGTGGCGGAGAGCGCACAAGGGAGGCCTAATGTGGCCACCGCCAAGGTCAGCGAGATAATTTCTTTTTTCATTTTATATTCCCAGAGATATTGATAAGTATTTTTTGATAATTGGTCGTCTGTTACCCTCCGCCATAGCGCATCGCTAGCGTGTGCTATGGCGGCCATGCAAAGAAAATGGCTACGGCATCGCCGTGATTATTCGATGGTGAGATGACCGTTGCGCAGACTCAGGCCAATGACCGAATCCACCGCTTGACCCTGTGATGTCTCACCGCCGATCAAGTACAGCGTCTCGCCATCGCTGATCGTGACCCCATAGCCCAGCGGCTGTGGGAGCTCGCCGATGGCACGCCAGGTCTCGCCGTGTTGAGCGAAAATCGCGCGTTGATAAGTCTTGGTCAGTCCCTGATGGGCGTAGTAGTGGTGCTGACGGTAGTTAGCCCGAGCGCCGGGGAAATTGGCCCCGCCAGCCACCAGTAAGGTGCCATGGCTGTAACCCGCGTAGGCCCCGGCGAGTCCCTCTTGGAGCGGGGCTCCCGGAGGGGCAGGCAACCGGGCCTCTCCGGTCCAGCGTAACTTGTCCTGTGACCAGAGTCCGTAATGGATAGCGTCGGTACGCAGACCCGGCTTGATCTCACCATTGATTAGCGTGATGCGTTCGCCGCTACGGACTAGGGCCGAACCGGCCGTACCGGCAAAGGGAGTAATGCCTAAGGCGTGCCACTGATTATTTTTCGCATCGTACAGCAGCGCCTCGCGGCTAAAGAAATAGTCTTCGCTAGGTTTATTAAAATAATTTTGGATAATGGCTTCGCTAGCTTTTTTATCGTCTTTATGCGCGTTGATATCACGCAGATAGCCATCAAAGATGGCCTTATTGACGCCGCCGAGCAATAGCCCCTGATTTGCGTTGAGGGCGACACCAGCATGGCCGACCAATCCGCGCGGAGGATGGCTGGCAATTTTCTGCCAGCGATCGTTGGCCGGATCATAACGATAAATATCACTGAGTACCGAGGGCGTCGCATCTTGCTCCGTCACGTTACCGCTACCACCAAAGACATAGAGACTATTATTCAGCGCCAGGGTGATGGCCTGATCGCGAGGGCTACCGGGGAATTCAGCGATAGGTTGCCAACGTTTCTCCTCGGATCGTTTATCCAGGCGATACCAGGATTTATTCGCACTACCTAAACCAATATAAATAACTTCGTTTAGGATGGCGCCGGTTCCCGCCTTGAGAGGTTGGGGTAAGCGCGGTAGCGATTCCGCGCGCAGTGTCGGAATAACTGCAAGTGAGACGACTAAGGCGGCGATCAGCCGCGTAGTAGACGGTGTTAACCTAGACATAAACACTCCTATGATAAAAGAGTAATGACGCGTAAATAACACGATGACGGTTCCAGTTGTGGCACACTCGTCGCCCCTACGCGGCATGATGACGCTGTCTTTGTAGTATTGCTCCATTATAAAATGATCTTTGGAGTAATCCTTCAATATGTTTAGCGATGAAATGTGAGAGAGTTCAAAAAGCAATCTATGGCTTTATTGTCTGGCGTAGGCGGCGCTCATCACTGGGCATGGGCATGGGCATGGTCGGCGAAGAGGGGAAGAAGGCACAGAAAAATAATCGTCAATTATACTTTGCGTGCTAACATTATCTCACGTTGATTAATTACTGCCTGCTGTCACTCACTTGCCGCGCGTACGCTACCTATCAGGCGCAGGGTGAGAAGGCGGGGGAGTTTGCGGTGTAGCGATGGTGATGTCTCCCTTTTTCCCCCTGAGCGATTTGGTCGTCGGGGCCGCGTTGTACTTTCCGCCGCTATTTAAGGCGATCGCCCTCGGGTTATTCGGCTGGTTGCTACTGCATCGCCTGTTGCGCGCGCAGATCTATGGCGGCGCGATCTGGCATCCCACGCTGTGCGATCTCGCTTTGTTGGTGATCTGCATCGTCCTGGCCTTTGCCCTGCTCCTGATCGGCGGATAGCGTCTCATGAAACTGCACTCCCTCAAGTACTTCTCTAGCGTGATTGTCTGTGCCATTGCCCTGTGTGCGGGTGGCTGGCTGTGGAATTATTACATGCAGTCGCCTTGGACCCGCGATGGCCGGGTGCGCGCCGAATTAGTCACGATTACCCCGGAGGTTTCCGGTCGTATCGCGCAGGTCGCGGTCCGTGATAATCAGGCGGTGGTGAAGGGCCAGTTGCTCTTCACCCTCGACAGTCAGCCGTTCCTTATCGCGCGCGATCGTGCCAATGCCGCGTTGATGCGCGCTCAGAGCGATCTGGAGAAGGCGCAGCATGAGGCGGCGCGGCGTGCTCGGCTGCCAGCACAGGTGATCTCGGCCGAGTCACTAGATGAGGCTCGCCTCACTGCGCAGGCGATGCAGGCCGCCTATCGGGTGGCCAAGGAGGAGGTGGCGCAGGCCGAATGGGATCTGGCTCATGTCCGTATCCTCGCGCCGACGGATGGTTTCATCACCAACCTACAGACGCGGGCCGGTAATTATGCGCAGGTGGGAACGCCGCTGGTGGCACTCCTTGATCGCCATTCGTTCTATGTGATGGGGTACTTCGAGGAGACGAAGCTGCGCCATATCCGCGTGGGGGATCGCGCGGATATTCAGTTATATGATGGTGATAGGCCATTGCGTGGGCGCGTGGAGAGTATTGGCCGGGCTATCTACGATCAGAGTGCCGACCGCGGCGCAGATTTGCTCTTGAGCGTCAAGCCGAGCGTTCCGTGGGTTCGCTTAGCCCAGCGAGTACCGGTACGGATCGCCCTGTCCGATATCAAGCCGGATACGCTGTTGGTGTCGGGCATGACCTGCACCATCGTCATTAAACCGTAAGGACGGCGGAATGGGGCTGCAACTGGCAGGATGGCGTCAGTCGCCATGGGGCAGGGCGACGGCCGGGCAATGGCGTTACGCGTTGCGTAACACCCTGGCTATGTGTCTGGCGTTGTGGATCGCCTTTGCCTTGAACCTCGATGAGCCTTACTGGGCCTTTACCTCGGCGGCGGTGGTCAGCTTTCCGACCATCGGCGGGGTGATCAGCAAGAGTCTAGGGCGCATCGCCGGCAGCCTGTTGGGCGCCGGCGCGGCGATGGTGATCGCCGGCCAATGCTTGAATGACCCTTGGCTATTTACCTTCTTCATTTCCGCCTGGATTGGCTGGTGTACCTACGTCGCGAATCACCACCGTAACAACGTCTCTTACGCCTTCGCGCTGGCGGGGTATACCACGGCGATCATCGCCTTTGCCTGCGTGAACAGCGGCGATAGTCAGCAGATCTTCGACATCGCTCAGGCGCGGGTGTGCGAGGTGATCACCGGTTTGCTGTGTGGCGCCGTGATGATGATGATCCTGCCGAACGACACGGATGGCAGCAACCTGCTGAGCGCCTTACAGCGTATGCATCAGCGCCTCATGGCACATGCGGCGATGCTATGGGCCCCACAGACGGAGGAGGACTTACGCGTGGCGCATGAGGGGGTGATCCGCCAGATCTTAACCCTGGATCTGCTCCGTATTCAGGCCTTCTGGAGCCATTATCACTTTCGGCGCCATAATCCCTTACTCAATACGTTACTGCATCAACAGTTGCGGATGACCAGCGCTATCGCTGGCATTCGTCGCATGCAGCAGAATTGGCCCGATGCTCCGCCGGGTGTGGCGGAGGTATTAGCGCAGATCGTGGCGTGTCTCTCGCAGCCGGGAGGGGATGCCTATCAGACGGCGCGTCTGCTGGCGCCGTTGTATGCTGAGACCTCGGAGCGGGTGCGCCTGCAGGCCTTTAGTCAACGGGTGCAATACTTCGTCCAACTCTATCTGCACAGTGAGCGTTGGTTACGCTATCTCGCTCAGACGCCGCAGGATGGGAAGACGCATGGATTCCCCCCAGCGCCGACGACGCCATCCCTGACACACTATACCGACAGCATCGAAGCCGCCTATAACGGGCTACGCACCGGCTGCGCGCTACTGGTAGGGTGTGGTTTTTGGATTCTGACGCAATGGGATAGCGGCGCCTCGGCCTTGGCCATCGCTGCCGTCACCTGCGTACTTTACTCCAGCGTCAGCTCGCCGTTGAGTAGCCTGATGACACTATTCAAGGCGATGATCATGTTGTCGATCTTCTGTTTCCTGCTGAAGTTTGGCCTGATGATTCAGATCGCGTCGTTTTGGCTATTCTGCGCGCTACTGGCGCCGATCCTGTTGACCATGCAACTGCTTAAGCTGCAGAGCGCGCGCCATGCGGCGTTGTGGGGGCAGGTGATCGTGTTCATGGGCTCTTTCTTGGCGGTGACGAATCCGCCGCAGTATGACTATGCGAGCTTCGTGAACGGCACCATCGCCAAGATCGTCGGTGTCCTGTTGGCGGCGCTCGCCTTCCAGCTTTTGCACCCTAGCTCGGATCGACGGAAGAGTCGGCGCATCATTCGTGCGATGCGGCGTGACTTTATCGAGCAGTTGAGCGCCCAGCCGCGCCACAGCGAGGCGCAGTATGAGTCGTTGATTTACCATCGAATGAGCCAACTGACGCAGAGCCCGGATCGCCTGGCTCATCACTGGTTGCTACGCTGGGGCACCGTATTGTTGAACTGTAGTCATATCGTTTGGCAGTTGCGTGGCTGGGAGAGGCATGCCGATCCCTTGGAGCGGGTACGGGATCGTTGCCTACGCTACCTGCGCGGTATCGTCAACGAGCAGGGGGTTCGCCAGGAGCGATTGAGCCAGACGCTGGCACAATTGTCGCTGATGAGCCACGCTCTGGCTGGCCATCCGGATCCCAGCGCACGCGAGCTGGCCGGGGTTATCTGGCGTCTCTGCTGCGCGCTGACTCCGCTACGCGAAGCGATAGCGGATGAGGCTTAAGCGCTAGGCTAGGTAGAGGCTATTCAGACAATCGCTCTGTTTTTCCACCGGCAGGAAGCAGCGGATCAGCAGCTGTAGATCGATCTTCTCACCGACGAACATCACTTGCAGATAAGGCGCATCGCTGATAGTGATGCCGTGTAGCGCACAAAAATCACGCATCTCCTCACTAATCTCTAGCAGGGATAACAGTAGGCGGTAGCGGGGAGGCGGCGGTGTAGAATGCTGCTTCTCTGCAATCTGATCGATCAATGAGCGTAGACGCGGTGCATTATTCAACCCCGGACTGCGGGGGGTATGCCATCTTCGGGAGGCCATAGAACTATCCTGATGCTGACGTTTTTCTTATCGTATTGATCGTCGTTGTCGGTCTTACGCTGACGCAATGGCGCGATGGCCGCAGTGAGATGCGGCGCCGTAGGCGGGGGCGCAAGGCGACGAACGACGAAAGTCTATCGGTCAAAATGGCCATGAGTAAGCATAGCCATAAAAAGAGTCCGGCGCCTGTATAACAAGAGTCTTTGGCCAGCGTCAAGGCGCTTTTAGCAAGAAAAGAACTAATAAAAACATGGAGCTGCATATTTTCATTCAGATTTTTCGCGGAATGTGCTGCCTGGGTCGTTCGCGCTAGGTCGTTCGCCGCCGATCATACCGGCCGTCTGAATGATCATCGTGATTTAACGGAAACTAGCAGCATGGCGCGGTAACCTTATCGTGCGGGTAGCGGACACCTCGTCGGGGTAGGGGCATCTCACGATTCTATGGCACAATGAGCGGCCCTCAGCCTCCACTGTTGCGTGGACGCTGGGGCAATGTCGCGTTCGGAATGTGGTTCGTTCAGTGTGTCATGGCCTTTCTCCGCCGGCGAGCGATAGCGTCGTCTGACGGAGTGGGGAAGAGAGAGAATGGAATAAATAACGTTATGAAATACAGTTGGATTTTGTTTGATGCGGATGAAACCCTGTTCCGTTTTGACGCCTATCGCGGGCTACGCCTGATGTTTTCTCGCTTCAATGTCGATTTTAGTCTGGAGGATTACCAGACTTACGAGGCCGTGAATCAACCACTATGGGTCGATTACCAAGAGGGACGCATCGATTCGCAGCAGCTGCAAGAGCGGCGCTTCGCCGAGTGGGCCACGCGTTTAAATACGGCGGCGAGCGTTATCAATGCAGCCTTTATTCAGGCGATGGCGGAGATTTGCGAGCCCTTACCCGGGGCGCGAGAGTTAGTGCTGTCACTGCGTGGGCGAGTGCGTATGGGGATCATCACTAACGGCTTTTCCGCGATGCAGAATGAGCGTCTGCAACGTACCGGTTTGAGCGATGTCTTCACGCCGCTGGTGGTCTCGGAAGAGGTGGGGGTGGCTAAACCGGACGTGGCTATTTTTGAGCATGCCTTCGCGTTGATGAATAACCCGCCCCGTGAGCAGATCTTGATGGTAGGGGATAACCCGCACTCCGATATTCTCGGCGGCATCAATGCCGGTATTGATACCTGTTGGTTGAATCCGCGCGAGGAGCCGATGCCGCAGGGCATCACACCGAACTATCAGGTTGGCTCATTACACGAACTCCAGCAGATGTTACTGGCGTAAACCGCAGGGCAGCACGCCATAGCGCCGGATATCCGGAGGCCAATATGGCCCATCAGCAGAGAGACGGCGCAAAGGCGTGCGAGGCGGTATAGATGATACAGCCTAGCGAAAAGGGCGGCAGGTCAGCGAAACGGGCGCCGCGATAGCAACCGGCGGCGTTGTGCGCGGGGAGGGATGGCGGAGGTTAACGCTGGCGCTGGGATTTGGCCCATTGCACTTTTTGCCAGTCTTCGCAGCAGTCGCTGTCGCAGAAGTTGCCTGTCGGGATCGGTGCGTGACAGTTGTAGCAGTAGCCGGTAGGGGCCATGCTGGGTTTGTGACGGTTAGCCAGCGCCAGATCGCGTTCCAGTTCTTCCAGCGCGCTAGCGTTGTCAAATTCGTCTGCCATAGAAATACCTCAACATTTGTAGATAGGATGGACCGGCGCCGATTATACCGATTTCTGAGCGTAGCGTGGAGTGCCGAAGGTACGATTCTTGATCTTTCGGCGCGCTTGGCGTTGCAGAGGGAGGGGGGTACGCCTTTTGTGGGATAGCGCCTTTCGTGTCATTCGTTATATAATTTTGTTTATAGCGATGGGGCTGGTCTAGGGGGGCGCGATGAAGAATCACTTTGGCGATGGTGTCATGGATGGGGTGAAGTGTTACGAACCCTGCGCTGTTGGCGATATGCAACGCTATTGTTTGGATTACCGGCGTGGTTATGTCTGTGGCTTTGCGTATAGCTTAGGAAAACGCATCGATGATCGCTATCTGGCGGCGTGTCGAGCGGGGGAGTTGGCGCGCCAGTACGGCCTCGCACGCGAGGCGATCGCCGAGTTTTTCCTCAGCGGTGAAGATAGCCAGTTGCAGCGTTACTACTACCATGGCTATGAGCGAAACTGATCCAGATCGTACTCTGCGGTGATGCTCTTCCTCTCTCTCGCCGCTCTCTGGTAGGCTAGCCGGGTCCATATAGTCTGATTCGAAAGGAGAAGAACATGAGCGTATCGGCTCGCAATCAGTTGCAGGGAACCATTTCAGCCTTAGCAGAAGGTGCGGTCAACGATGAGGTGGAGTTGACGCTGGAAGGGGGGGAGAAGCTCGTCGCCGTGGTGACCAGCGCCAGCCGTGAGGCGATGGGCCTCGCTCAGGGCAAAGAGGCGATTGCCCTGATTAAGGCGCCTTGGGTGGTATTGGCGTCGGAAACCTGTGGATTGAAATTCTCGGCGCGTAACCAGTTTGCCTGTGCAGTGACCGCGTTGCAGCACGGTGCCGTGAATACCACCGTCGAGTTGACCAGCGATAGCGGGCTGCGCCTGGTGTCGATCATCACCAATGAGAGCGCCGATAGCATGGCGTTGCGTCCGGGGAGCCGGGTCATCGCCTTGGTGAAAGCCTCGAGTGTCCTGCTGGCGGTGCGTCAGTAAGCGTATCCAGATCAGTCAAAAAAAGCGCCCGAGGGCGCTTTTTTTCGTGGCAAATCCAGTGGATTACGCCTTACTGAGCGGCTTCTGCATCCTGATACTGCGGCGGCGGCTGGCGGAAACGACGCGTCAGCACCGCCAGGTAGCCCAGGCCGATGGCGGCCCATACCAGACCCAGCGTCATGGAGCTGGCCTCCAGGTTCATCCACAGTACGCCGACGGTCGCCGCACCGATTAACGGCAGGATCAGGTAGGCGATGGTGTCCTTCAGTGTCCGGTTACGGCGTTCACGAATATAGAACTGCGAGATCACCGACAGGTTGACGAAGGTAAAGGCGACCAGCGCACCGAAGTTGATCAGCGCCGTTGCCGTGACCAGGTCGAAGGAGACCGCCGACAAGGCGATGGCACCGACTAACAGGACGTTGAAGGCAGGGGTACGCCACTTCGGATGGATATAACCGAAGAAACGCTCCGGGAAGACGCCATCGCGGCCCATCACATACATCAGGCGAGAAACCCCGGCGTGTGCCGCCATGCCGGATGCCAGCACGGTGACGCAGGAGAACACCAGAATGATGGACTGGAAGAACTTACCGGCCACATACAGCATGATCTCCGGCTGCGAGGCATCCGGATCCTTAAAGCGGGAGATATCCGGGAAGTAGAGCTGCAGGAAGTAGGAGACCACGATGAAGATAATGCCGCCGATCAGCGCCGTCAGGAAGATGGCCTTCGGGATCACGCGGCCTGCATCCGGCGTCTCTTCCGACAGCGAACTGATGCCGTCGAAGCCGAGGAACGAGAAGCAGAGGATAGTTGCCCCGGTGATCATCGGGATCAGGTGGGCATCCTCCGAGACGAACGGACGGCTGCTGAGCAGGGTGCCGGCGCCTTCGCCCTGCGTGATGCCATGCACCACCAGGCCGAGGAAGATCACCATGATGGCGACCTGGACGATCACGATGCCGGTGTTCAGGTTGGCCACCAGGTTGATGCCACGCAGGTTGAACAGGGTCATCATGGTGACCAGAGCCATGACGAAGATCCACGACGGGACGCCGGGGAAGATCGCTTCCAGGTAAATTTTGGCCAGCAGAATGTTGATCATCGGCATAAACAGATAATCAAGCAGCGAGGACCAGCCCACCATGAAGCCGACGTGCGGGCTGATCGCCTTCTGCGCGTAGGTGTAGGCGGAGCCGGCGGACGGGAAGCGTTTAACCAGCTTTCCGTAACTGATCGCCGTAAACAGGATGGCAATCAGCGCAATAGCGTAGGAGGTGGCAACGTGACCATTGGTCAGTCCACTGACGATGCCGAAGGTATCGAAGATCGTCATCGGTTGCAGGTATGCCAAGCCCATCATGACGACCTGAACCAGGGTCAGGGTCTTGCGTAGCTGAACGCGATTTTGTGCGGTAGCGGTATTAGCGGCCATGACGCAGTCCTCCCATGCTCTCGACGTTTTGATTTGATGAAGCGCAAAGCGGAGAGGTCACAGGAAAACTTCGTGTGAAGCGGTATGCAGGATATTCAAAGAGGGGATGGGATAAAGAAGCGCGTGCGGAAAACGGCGCGCCTGCCCCATAGTCGCTGCTGCTGCAGCGCATACCGGTAAAGCCCGGTGCGAAAGCGAATGATTGCCCCATCTAGGTTTCCTCAGTCAACATGCGGGGGACCGCATAAATAGCTATTTATCATGTCCGGTCGAAGGCCGGCCTCAGTCATCTACTTAATTTTCTGCACTACAAAAAAATAACCGACGTCCATTGGTCTTTACTTACTGACACAACGTAAAACATCGGCTATTCGCAGGGCGCGTATTTTGCCCCAGTCAAATCGTGATGACAAGCCAATAATCACATTTATTAAATTTATTTTTGTTTAGTGAAGGTCATGCATAACTAATTGTTTTTATTTGATTTTTTATGTTACTTGCTCGCAATAGCGCGCAGGAGGGGCGTTTGTTGGGCGGATTTGAAACAAATTGACATAAAACAGTGTTAGTCCGGTCTTTTTTCGCCGCCCATGGGGCGGCGAGGGGGATCAGGCATAGAGGCGCTGAGCGGCACGAGCCAGACCGGCGGTGACCGAACCGAAGTCATCGCCACCGACCAGAGGAATACCGGGAAGTTGTTGTGATAAGGCTTGGCGAATCAAGGGCGATCGCGCGCTGCCGCCGGTCAGATAGATGACATCCGGGGTGATGGCGCTGACGGCCAGTGCGGCGGCGACCTGCTCCTGGATACGGGCTAACGGTTGGCTGATGGCCGCCGCCAGATCGTCTTGGTGCAATGTAGTGGCCAGTCCCGCCTCAAGAAATGCCAGGGCGGCCTGGCAGTGCGCCTGCTGAGAGAGGGCGATCTTGCTCTCTTCGGCGCAGCGAACCAAACGATAGCTGAGGCGCTGCTGGTAGACGCGTAACAGACGCTCCACCTGTTGCGGCTGGCTGGCGTCGCGCACCAACTCGCGCAGCAGGCGGCCATTGGCGATACTGTAGAAGTCGCTCTGCGCCGGGACGTCATTGATGGCAACGGCATTCCAATAGGGGAGCGACGGCAAGGCGATCCCCTTGGCGTTGCTACCGCCAGCGCCCAGTAGTGGCATCAGTTGACGGAAGGCCAGCATGATGTCCAGATCGTTACCGCCGATGCGGCAACCGCTGTGGCCGAGCAGGCTCTGACTGCGGTCTGCCAGGGCGCGCCAGTGTGGACCCATCAGCAACACTGAACAATCCGTGGTGCCTCCGCCAATGTCGACCACTAACACGCGCTGCTCTTGTGTCAGGGTGGCTTCGTAGTCGAGCCCGGCGGCGACCGGTTCAAATTCGAAGCTCACCTCGCGTAACCCGGCTCGGTGCGCCGCTCGCTCGAGGATCCCCTGTGCCTGCGCGTTGGCGTCATCGCCGCCGCTGCCCTGGAAATTGACGGGGCGGCCAATCACGGCCTGGTCGATAGGCTGTTGTAGCGTGGCCTCGGCCTGGCGGCGAATGTGGACCATCATGGCGCAGACCAGATCTTCAAACAGGGCGATTTGCTGGCTCTTCAGGCCATTGGCTCCGAGGAAGGACTTGGGTGACTTGACGAAGTACACCTCCTGCGGATCGCAGTTATAGCTGTGTAGCGCCTGTAGGCCAAACTGGAGGCTCTGGGCATCGACGCGAATGTCCTCTTCGCGGTTGGCGGCGATGGCGCGCCGTAACAGCCGTTGGTTCTCTTCGCTGATCGTCGGGATCTGCCAATGGAGATGTAAGCATTCGCTTACGGCATCGCGCGATGGCGCGCAGAGCATGGAGGGAAGATAGGGGGAGTCTTGCTCCAGCGGCAGCATCCGCACCTGTTCATCCACCATCATCGCTACCGAACAGTTGGCGGTACCATAGTCAAAACCAATATACATCGTCGTCTCCCATGCCGGTGAAGGGCGGCGACTTTACTGCATTGTGACGTCATCGGCAATGGTTGCGCGCTGATCCACCGACGCGGCGCCGGATGGGGCGGCGAGTCGTTTCAGCTGTTGCGTCAACGTGATGGTGGGATGGAGACAGCTGCCGAAGAGTAAATCGATCCCCAGCATATTTAAGGTCGCCAGTGTTGCCGGTAGTTCGGCGGGGCCGGCGATCGTTTGAATACCGTAGCTGTGCGCCTGGGTATGTAGCAGCGAGAGCATCATCTCATCCATACGATTCGCGTGGGCCTGGGCGACTAACCCGCTGCTGGCGATCAAGTAATCGATCTGACAATGCTCCAGGCGGGCGATGTTCTCGAGATGGCGCTCGAATCCCTCGGCGATCAGGCGGCAGCCGTAGCGGCGTAATGCCGCGAGGGCCGGTGCGGTCTGCGTCTGCTGTTCGATCAGCGCACTCTCTTCTAGGCGCAGCCAGAGTCGATCGGCGGGTAGGGGGGAGCGTTCCAGCGCATCGCAGAGCCAACGGACAAACGCCGGTTGACCTAGGCTGGCGGTAGAAATGGCGACGGCCAGCGCCTGAGGTTGCTGGCTTAGGCATTCGGCGTGTTGCTCCAGTACCTGGCTCAATAGCCAGTGCTCGACCTCCTGTTGGCGCTGGTGGCGCAGGCAGGCGGTGGTAAAGGCCTGGGAGGTGTAGGGGGTGCCGTCGTCCTGGCAGGCCTCGAGGTCTAGCAGATAGAAATCGATCTGCTGTGGGGTATCGCGCGGACAGACGGCGCGTAGCAGCAGGGTAAAGCGGGCATCCGCCAGCAAGGCGCTGAGTTGATCGGCCGTCGGTTCACTCCTCGCGGCGGCGGAATGGGGGCTGCGTTGCGGGGAGTGGCAAAAGGCCCGCCCGCGCCCACGGTGTTTGGCCTGGTAACAGGCCGCGTCGGCCTGGTTGATCGTCTCGTCGGCCAGGGCGTTATCATGTTGTAGCTGGGTTAATCCGGCACTGGCGCCGATATGGTACTGCTGGCCCTGCCAGGGGAACGGGTAGGCGGCGATCTCATGGATCAGCTGATCCACCATGAGTTTCCCCTGGCTCAGCTCACAGTCGCAGAGGATCAGCGCGAACTCATCGCCGCCGAGACGGGCGAGGGTATCTTGAGGACGTAGCAGCGAGCGCATCAGTTGCGCCAAGTCTTGCAGCAGCCGATCGCCAGCGGCATGGCCCGCGTTATCGTTGATGGACTTGAAGTAGTCGAGATCGAGAAAGACCAGCACATGGCGCTGATGATATTCGATGGCGCCGCGCAGTGCGCGTCGCAGCGCCTGTTCGAAGCTGACTCGGTTTGGCAGGCCCGTCAACGGATCATGCAGCGCGCTGTAGGAGAGTTGGCGTAGCAGGGTGCGTGTCTCGCTGACGTCTTGGAAGACCACGACATATCCCATCAGGATGCCATCGCCGTGACGCAATTCGGCCACTCGGCTCTGAACCTCATAACGGCGCCCCTCGCGACTGTGTAGAGAGAGTGGCTCGTTCTCATCGTCGCCCTCATCCTGTGCGCCGGCGCGTAATACCGATCGCGCCTTTCCGCTATTACTCTCCTGTAACTGGATCACCGTATCGAGCGGTTGACCGATGGCCTCACCCTGCGGCCAGCCAGTCATCTTTTCCGCACTGGGGTTCATAAAGCGGATGATCTGCTGGGGGTCGCTGCTGATCACCGCCTCGCCGATGGCGCTGAGGGTGGTATGCAAGCGCTCACGCTCTTGATGTAGCGTATCCAGCAAGTGCTGTTTCTGGCGCTGATTGTTTTTGATGTCGTTGATCTCTTTTACCTGCATCACGAAGTAGAGCGGCTCCGCGCGTGGATTGCGTACCAACGAGACCGTCAAGAGGGCCCAAATCGCCTGGCCGTTGCGGTGCAGGTAACGTTTTTCCAGGGTATAGCTGTCGAGATAACCGGCGAGTAATGCGGCCTGCTGGCGCTTGTCGCTCTGGCGATCCTCGGGATGTACCCGTTGCTGATAGGGCATGCTCATCAGGGTCGATGCCTCATAGCCCAACATTTGGCAGAGCGCGGGATTACACTGGATCCACTCCCCCTGTAAGTCGATCAAGGCGGTGCCGATGGCTGAATACTCCATGACGTTACGCAGCCGGGTCTCATTCTCTTGTAACCGTTGACGTTCACGGCGATAGGCTTGTGTCTGGATGGCAATGGCATGAGCGGGTAACAAGACCAGCAGGATCGGCATATATAACAACAGGGGATCGGGCGTGTGCGTGCCGAGCGACAGGTGGTTCATTTGTGCACAAAGCAACAACGCCGAGCAGGCGAAGATCAGGAAGGCAGGCCAGAGTGGCAGCGCGATGGCAGCCCAGAGCAAGGGAATCAGTACGATGGTAAAAGGATAGGGCAAGCGCGGCAAGGCGAAGTAATCGCTTAGCAAGGTGAGCACGAGGATCGGCAACGTGAGGCAGGGGATGCGTCCCCGCGTCGGCCATGCCGGTCCGGCCAGTAGACCCAGTGGGGTAAGCGCTAACATACCGAGCGCGTCCGAGAGGAAGTCAGAGGAGAACTGGGTGATGAAGGTATTCGTGGCTGCCGTATGGCTGAGTGTGCTCAATACGGCGCACAGCAGCGGTATCGCGACCACGACGCTAAGGATGAAACGCAGCCAGTGCGCCAGCGTATCGAAGGGGCGTTGCGCCGGTAGTAGACGCCGGAGCACGGCGGCACCGAGCCAGGCCTGGCCCTGATCGATCAGGGCGTGCAGCAGACCATAATGCGCCGTGGTCAGGGGGAGCGGCAGCAGGCTACTCACCAGGGCGATCGCCAGCAATAATGGCCAGTAGCGGCGCGGAGTATGGAACAAGACGGCGCAGGTGAAGGCCGTCGGTAGCCAGAGCGCGGGCGATGAGGCATCGGGGCGGGCCAACAACAGGCTAAGGAGGGCCAGCAGACCGTTACTCAGGGCGAATAACGACAGACGCCATAGAGAAAGGCAAGCGTCATTTCCGCTACGATTCGGATTGCTTTCCATCTACTCGCCCCTGGCGATCATGTCCACAACGCGCACGAACATTGGCGACGCGCAAAATAAATAAGAAGGCTGCATCGGCAGCGAAACGTTTTTTTCCAGTATAGTGCTGGCTTGGCGTAAAGAAAAAGTCCCCTAGACTTTGGTCGAAGCCATTCGCTAGCGCCATTAAATCAAAAAGAGTGCGCTTAAGAGGAACAGTAGGGCACAGACCAGGCTAGCGGCCAGGGCACCGAGTTGTGTCCGGTTTACCTCTCGCTGGGTCGGCGATAAGCGCGCCGCCAGGCGTGGCCATTCGACGCCAAGCAACGCACAGAGCATCAGGCTGAGTACGGTGAGCAAGACCACCAGGCTACCCAGCTGCGCATCTCGATAGTAGATCCCTCCGCAGAGTCCCAACAGGCTACCGATGATCAAGCCACTGAGCAGCGCCACCCCCAACTCACGAACCAACACCAATGCCGCGCTGGTCGCTGGCAGGTGATGGCGTCTGAGCGCACGTTGGGTGATGGCGGCGCTCTGTTGTGCCGTGTTGCTGCCGAGCAAGATCAGCAGTGGCATCAGTAGGGCCAACATCGGCCAACGTCCCAGTGCCGAGCTGAAGTAGGCCGCCAGTAAGGCGGCAGGAAGCGTGGCGACGATGATGCCCAGCACAGGGAGCGCGCGGTCACGCAGACTGCGCGTGATGGGGGCGAAGAGATCTTCATCCCGCTGTAATCCGACCTCTAGGAAATGTTCTCGCTCTTGCTGGCGTTGTTGATAACGGCTGGCTTGCATCAGGCTAAATTGTCCGAGCAAATAACCTTGCTCATCGACGACCGGGGCGCAAGGCAGCCGTTCATGCAGTAGCCGTTGGCCAGCGTCGAGGGCATCCTCGGTGGGATGTAGGCGCAGGTGCGTCGCATGCATGAGGTCGGCGACCCGGCCATCGGGGGAGGCGGCCAGCAGTTCGCCTAGCGGCAACTCACCGCATAAACGCCCCCGTTCGTCGGTGACCCACAACCGATCGCAGCCGCTGGGCAACGCAGGCCGTTGGCGTAACCATTGCAACAGGAGCAGCAATGGCATATCCCGTCGTACGCTGCCTTCGCTGCTATCCAACGTCATGAGCGCGCCGACACTGTGTAGATCGTAACTCAGTAGGGTGCGCGCCTGATTACGCTGCTCCCCCTCCATCAAGGTAAGGAGACGCCCGCTGAGTGCGCGCGGTAACTGTCGACCCAACATGACACGGCGCTCCAGCGGCAAGGCTTGTAGCGACTGGAGTAGGCTCTTATCGCTCAGGGTCGCGGTGAGCTCTGGCCACAGGCAGGGATCACACTCGGCGAGTACCGCCGCGCGTTGCGGTAGATCGATCAGCGACCACAGCGCCAGGCGTCGATCGCAGGGCAAGGCGGCCAACACATCACCAAGATCGGAGGAGGATAGCTGGCGGACGGCGTGCTTCAACTCGGCGCTCTCATCTAACAACTGCGGGTCGTCGAGTAGTTGGGGATCGTCGAGACGACCGAGCAGTCCGTCGCTGATGATCTGCTCATTCAGCAAGATATGAAGGATGCGTGCGCGCATCTGGGCGCGCGACACGGCACGGGGGGTAACGGTGACGGACATCGGGGTCAATCCTTGTGCTGATTCGGCGCTACGTTCAGAGTAAAACGGCTACGGACAGGCGGCGATCTACCATTATCGGGTGGTTGGGCGCCGTACGCAATGGGGCGTTAAGCGCAGGTACGCATCGTGATTCAGTCGCGCGGGCCGTTATCACTGCGAGAGGAGGCTTGGCTCTGTTCGCTAGCGGGTGTTTGACGGAGTTGATCTTGGTGGTGGCTAATGGCACCGATGGAGGCGTAGAGCAGGCGGCCAAACAAAATGATAAAGCTGATCAGCAGGACGATTCGAGTCATGTGTCCGTTGGTTCGTCGTTTCATTCTGTGGGTCATCATGATTAGAGCGTAGGGTCTCATATTAGAATAATAGAGAGATTTAGGCATAGGAACGGGCGGGCGTCAATGGTGAAAAGGGGGAGGTGAGACGGCAAGGGGGCGCCGTGCCGCGGAACGGCGAGAATATCCCCCCTCTTTAGCGGCCGCCAGCGCTGCGGACGACGCGTTTTTCTCTCCCCCGTTTCGTGCTAACATCCCCCCACTTCAGTTAGCGTGACAGAGGCGTCGTGTCGGGGGCGCTATTTTCTCCTGCTGCGCGCAGTAATAAGGTGTAGTGATTAATTCGGCCCCATGAAAGTAGATAAGCATCGCACAATCTTGGCATTGCAGTGTTCACGCTGGGGCGTGCCGCTTCTGTTGACCCTCCTGGTTATCCCCCTCAGCATCCTGTACTCCCCGCGTGTGATCTTGCCACATGGTCAGGCTTATCTGATCGCGCTTTTACCCGCGGCGGCACTTTCTCTGCTGTTCTTATATGGGACGCGGCTGTTGGCGGCGATCGTGCTGGTCACCCTCGGGACACTCTATCTGGCCTATGGCCTGACGCCGCTCTTCGCGGTCGGTGGCCCTTTTAGCCTGACGCTATTGCTCTGTTGCTGGGGCTATACCCTACAGAGCGGCGAACGCTGGCGCGCCGGTCTGGCGCGGCCCAAACTGTTATGGCCCCGGCTCTTCTGGCTGGCGGGCATGTTTCCGTTGCTGTTCATCCTGTTGACGCAGATTATCGTCACCATGGGGATGTTTTCCGGTCATCCCTTCTTCGCCGAACGCATTCCCTTCTCGCTGAGTACCTTAACCAACTATCAGGCGATGGTCTTGGGTGTCCTCGCCGCGACCCCTCTCTATTACCACCTGCTACGGCTGTTGCATCACCCGCAATATTGGCGAGTAATGCGTCAACGTTGCCGTAACGAACAGGCCAGTGACGTTGCGCGCTGGGAGCGTCCTCTCTGGGGCGCGGTCGTGGTGGTGATGATCGCGCTGTTGTGCATTCGCGCACAGGCCCAGGGCAGTATCCTGTTTACCGATTACACCCTGGCTCTGCTGTTGCCGGTGATGATCTTTGGCGCCATGCGTTACGGTTATCTACTGAGTACCCTGGTCTGGTCGTCGGCGGTCATGGTGTTGCTGTTTAACTACGAGGGCTATGTCGAGCTGGACGATCTGAGCCGTAACATCTGCTTCATCACGGCGATGATGATTGTCTTCAGTTTGACGGTGATCCTGATGGCGGCGATCAACAGTCGTCAGCGGCGTCTCTACCAACAGATGCGTCGCGCGGCGATGGTCGATCCGTTGGTCCATCTGCCCAATATGCGTTGTCTCGAGCGCGATCTACGGCGACATGGCGGGTCGGTACTCTGCTTCGTCCGCATCGCCAACTTGGATTCGTTGTGTCGAACGTATGGCATGCAGGTGCGACTGGCCTATAAACAGCGCTTGGCCTCGGCGTTGCGTACGGTGTTGAGCGCCGAGGAGCAGGTCTATCATCTACCGGGGTATGATCTGCTGATCCGTCTGCGACCGGCGACTTCCTCATCCAGCTTGCGCCGGATAGAGCGCGCGGTACGGAGTTTCCGTTTGCAGTGGAGTGGTCTACCGCTGAAACGCCAGCATGGCTTGTGCTATTGCCGCGTGCCGGGGGCGTTCGAAGGGCTATCCGACCTGATCGGCGAGCTGAGTGCGATGGCCGAGCACTCTTTAGATAGCGGACGGGTGGAGTGCTTGGCGTTAAATCAGCGTCGCTTGCAGCGGGGTATCGCGCGCAAGAGTGGGATGTTACGTCAGTTACAGCAGGCGCTGGAGCAGCAACGCCTAGTCTTGCTGGCTCAACCGATCATCGGCTTTCGCGGGGAGCGTTATCAGGAGATTGTGCTGGCGTTGCGCGATGATCAGGGGGCATTACTTTCCGCCGACCGCTTCTTGCCTATCGCCGATGAGTTTGGCCTACGCGCCACGATCGATCGTTGGATTGTCACGCAGACACTGGCGTTTATCGCCAACCATCGCTACGCCTTGGCAGGGATCCGCGTGGCGATTTCGTTGTCCGGCACCACGCTAAGCCCTCCGACGCTACCAGGCTGGCTGGCCACAGTATTGCAGCAGGCGCATATCGAGCCTTGGCAGTTGATTCTGATTTTCGATGCGACGGAATTGGCGGCATTGGCGCCCGCTCGTTCTACCTTGGAGGCGCTGCGCACGATGGGTTGCCACCTCGCTCTCGATGGCGTCGATGGCGTACACGCCGGCGAGGGGCTGTCGGGCGAGGCGCAGGCCGATATCCTGCTGATGACCCCGTCACTGAGTCGCCGGGCACAGCCCGAGTCGCTGGAGCGCTACATCGTGGCGGCGTTGTGCCAGGTTGCGTATCTGCGGCGTCAGCGCGTGGTGGCGAGAGCGGTGGAGGGGGATGCGCAGCGCCAGCATCTGAGGCAACTGGGGATCGATGCGGTCCAGGGGCGTGATGCGGGGCAGGCGATTCCGCTGGCGGAGCTGCTGTCCTCGGAGGGGGAGAAGAAAGAATAACCGATTATGGTGGATTATTTCATATATTGGCTGAAAATTGGATTTTGAGTGGCCTATCTCCCTCATCAGTCATGACTTTTTATCTAAAAAAGTAGCTGTATTGAGTAGGATCGTCGATGATGAGTGGTCGGTCGAGAGAATAGCGGAAAATCCTTGCGTCTGTCGGTTTTTTGTCCGTCTTACCGCAGGGATCACCAGGGAGTAGGGCAATTTATCTATGGTTATACTCCAATAACTCCAAATCATTCTCTATGCTAATATGTTTCTCTGGAGGATGATTCCGTCGCTGCATTTTGTGCTTGTCTTTTGCCATGGCTAACGTGTTTACTGTCACCGTTGTCGCCATACTGCGCCTGTCGTGGATGGGGATCGGTGCTGTCGCCGTTGGCAAGGGGCGGCAGGCGCGCACGGCGTTGGCCGGGCGTGGTGCGATCTCCCCGTGGTGCGGTGTGTGTGTGGATGTTTATGCGCCGTATGGGCCCGGGTAAAGTGCTGCCTTGGCGCGATTCTGTGGTAAGCTCCCCCAGACTCCTGAGAGTGATCTCGTTTGTCATCCGCAAGGATTTTTCCCCCGCGATATCAACCATGCTGCCGAGCGGTGCGGCGTGCCATTGGCCGTCTCTTACGCGATCGGCGGATATATTCTAAGTATTAAGGCCACACAACATCATATTATGACGCATCGTTTAACCTCTAAAGATATCCTGGCGCTGGGATTTATGACCTTCGCGCTGTTTGTCGGCGCGGGCAACATCATTTTCCCGCCGATGGTCGGACTGCAATCCGGCGAGCATGTCTGGATCGCGGCCTTAGGCTTCCTGATCACGGCGGTCGGTCTGCCCGTGGCGACGGTGGTGGCGCTGGCTAAGGTCGGCGGAGGCATCGATACGCTCAGTTCACCGCTTGGCCGTCGGGCAGGGCTGTTACTGGCGACCATCGCCTACCTGGCGGTGGGGCCGCTATTCGCCATTCCGCGCACCACGACGGTCTCCTTCGAGGTCGGCATCGCGCCGCTGAGCGGCGAAGGGGCGTTACCCTTATTGGTATACAGCCTGATCTACTTCGTTTTAGTGATCGGCATCTCGCTCTATCCGGGCAAACTGTTGGATACCGTCGGTCACTTCTTGGCACCGCTGAAGATCGTCGCCTTGGCGATCCTCGGTATTTCTGCTCTGTTATGGCCGGCGGGCGACTTCGCGCCAGCGACGGAGCTGTATCGCCAGATCCCGTTCTCAAGCGGCTTTATCAATGGGTATTTGACCATGGATACCTTGGGCGCGATGGTGTTCGGCATCGTCATCGTCAATGCGGCGCGTTCACGCGGTGTCAGCGATGCGCGCCTGTTGACACGCTATACCATCTGGGCCGGACTGATCGCCGGTATCGGCTTGACCCTGGTCTACCTGAGCCTGTTTAAGCTGGGATCTGACAGTGGGATGTTGGTTCCGGGCGCCCAGAATGGGGCGGTGATCCTCCATGCCTATGTGCAGCATACCTTTGGCAACATGGGGTCGATTTTCCTGGCCGCGTTGATCTTCATCGCCTGCATGGTGACGGCGGTTGGCCTGACTTGCGCTTGCGCTGAGTTTTTCGCCGAATACCTGCCGCTGAGCTACCGTAGCCTGGTCTTCATCCTCGGGCTGTTCTCTATGGTAGTCTCCAACCTAGGATTGAGCCTGTTGATTCAGATTTCGATTCCGGTGCTGACGGCGATCTATCCGCCGTGCATTGTGTTGGTGGTGCTGAGTTTTACCCGCCGCTGGTGGTGCAGCGCGCCGCGTGTCTTCAAGCCGGTGATGGTGATCAGCCTGCTGTTCGGCATCCTGGACGCCGTGAAATCATCGGCCTTGGCGGCTCAGTTACCGAGCTGGATCGAGCAGCTACCGTTGGCGCAACAGGGGCTGGCCTGGTTGCCGCCATCGTTGGCGATGATGGTGCTGGCCGGACTATACGACCGCGTTCGCGGGGAGCGTGGGCGCGTCATGTCGTCGTAAGCGAGTTGTAAAGGGCGCCGTCATGAAATTGTTACAGTTGATGAGGTGAACTCATCCGGCGCTCACCCTATAATCACACACATTTTTTAGCACGGGCGCTCGCGCCCGTGTTTTTTTGACAGGCAAGATGGGTAACTAACAAGATGCAACAACAAGCCAATAAGTTAAAACGGGGGCTGAATGCGCGCCATATCCGTTTTATGGCATTGGGGTCGGCGATTGGCACCGGCCTGTTCTATGGGTCGGCCGATGCCATCAAGATGGCGGGGCCAAGCGTGTTGCTGGCCTACCTGATCGGCGGTATCGCGGCCTTTATTATCATGCGTGCGCTGGGAGAGATGTCGGTCAACAATCCGCAGGCCAGCTCCTTTTCGCGCTATGCCCAGGATTACCTGGGGCCGATGGCGGGCTACATCACCGGCTGGACCTACTGCTTCGAGATCTTGATCGTCGCCATCGCCGATGTGACGGCGTTCGGTATCTACATGGGGGTCTGGTTCCCGGCGGTGCCCCACTGGATCTGGGTGCTAAGCGTGGTGTTGATCATCGGTGCCGTCAACCTGATGAGTGTGCGGGTCTTCGGCGAATTGGAGTTTTGGTTCTCCTTCTTCAAGGTCGCCACCATCGTGGTGATGATCCTGGCGGGGTTCGGCATCATCATCTGGGGTATCGGCAACGGCGGGCAGCCGACCGGGATCAGCAATCTGTGGAGTCACGGCGGCTTCTTCAGCCATGGCGTGATGGGGATGATACTGTCGTTGCAGTTGGTGATGTTCGCCTACGGTGGGATTGAGATCATCGGTATTACCGCCGGCGAGGCAGCCGATCCTAAGAGGGCGATTCCCAAGGCGATTAACTCGGTGCCGCTACGTATCCTGGTGTTTTATGTCGGTACGCTGTTTGTCATCATGTCTATCTACCCATGGAACCAGGTAGGAACGCAGGGTAGCCCCTTTGTGCTGACCTTCCAGCATATGGGGATCACCGTGGCCGCCGGTATCCTGAACTTCGTGGTGATCACCGCCTCGCTATCGGCGATCAATAGCGATGTGTTCGGTGTGGGGCGTATGTTGCATGGCATGGCGCAGCAAGGGCATGCGCCGAAGATGTTTGCCCGAGTATCGCGTCACGGTATCCCCTGGGTCACGGTGGTGGTGATGGTGCTGGCATTGTTGGTGGCGGTCTACCTGAACTACATCATGCCGCAGAATGTCTTCCTGGTGATCGCCTCCTTGGCGACCTTCGCCACGGTGTGGGTGTGGATCATGATCTTACTGTCGCAGATCGGCTTCCGCCGGGGCCTCACTCCCGCGCAGGTGAAGGCGCTGGACTTCCCGTTACGCGGGGGGATCTACACCTCGCTGCTGGGGATCGTGTTCCTGGCCTTTATCATCGGCTTGATCGGCTACTTCCCCGATACGCGCATCTCGCTGTACGCAGGGGCGATCTGGATCGTGGCGTTGCTGATCGGCTACCGTTTTGTGCGCCGCCCGGCGGCCCCAGATTTGCAGCAGTCCCTACCGCCGGAGGAGTGATCGGCGATCGGGCTGATGAGGGGTAAAAAAGCGGAGCCGTTTGGCTCCGTTTGTTTTTGGGCTGGCTGATGGGTCAATAGGGACGACTGCGGGCGCGAACTTCGGCGCCGTTGGCGATAGGATCGCCGGGGGCCTCCTCTTGCTCATCGCGCCCGGCGCCATTGACGCGTTGACGCAGTGCGTCGCGGACGTCGTGCAGGGTGCTGACCACCTCTTCATAGTGTTGCGCGGCGTGCAGGCGATCGGGCGCCATGCGTTCGCCGTCGACGCTGTGCAGGCCGGCCACCAAGATCAGGGCGGACAGCAGCGGCAGCAGGTGTGCGCGTAGCCGTGTAAACACAACAAACTCTCCCGGTTAAAAACGTGCGTGTTCTTTGTAACCCAGTCACGGCGGGGCGAGAACCCCGCATTCATATTGTGAGAGGGATGGGTGGGGTTTGTTACGCGCCGATACATCCGCGTCGGTAATTGTCAATCGGCGGTAAGGTTACGCGACGGTGCCGCGGTGAGATGATGCGCGATGGCGCGTACATCGGTACCGGTTGGCGTCTGGTGAATGCGTAGACCAAACTGCTCAATCACCGCGAAGGTGTGATCGAAGATGTCCGCCTGGATCGCCTCATACTCCGCCCAGACGACGGTATTGGTAAAGGCATAGATCTCGATGGGCAAGCCATCGGGCGTCGGGGCCAGCTGGCGCACCATGAGGGTCATGTCCTTACGGATACGAGGGTGTTGGGTCAGGTAGGCCTGGAGATAGGCGCGCAAGGTGCCCAGGTTGGTCATACGCCGCCCGTTGAGCGGTGAGCTCAGATCACTCTGGACCTGCTGGTTGTAGCGGGCGATCTCCAGCGTCTTGTCGTGTAGATAGGGTTGCAGTAACGCACTGCGCTGCAGTGAGGTCAGATCCGCCTCGCTCAGGAAGCGAATGCTGGTGGTGTCGATGTTCAGGCTACGTTTGATGCGTCGGCCACCGGACTCTGACATCCCACGCCAGTTCTTGAAAGAGTCGGAGACCAGCGCATAGGTCGGGATTGTGGTGATGGTGTTATCCCAGTTGCGCACTTTCACCGTGGTCAGCCCGATGTCGATCACCGCGCCATCGGCACCATATTTGGGCATCTCCAGCCAGTCACCGAGGTGTAGCATGTCGTTGGCGGAGAGCTGGATGCCGGCCACTAAGCCGAGAATGGGATCTTTAAAGACCAACATTAACACGGCGGCCATGGCACCCAGGCCGCTGATCAGAAAGATGGGCGACTGGCCCATCAGCAGCGAGATCATCAAGATACCGATGATGATCGCCGCCAGCAGCTTGGTTCCCTGGAAGATACCGCGCAGAGGCAACTGGGTGGCGACAGCCAACTGATGCGACAGATCCAACAGAATGTCGAGCAGGGAGAAGAGCGAGAGCAGGGCGTACAGCAGGATCCACAGCTGAGCGGCGATGATCAGCGCATTGCCCGCATCGGTGCCGGGATGAAGCCAGAAGACAGCCTGAAGATTGACAATCACCCCTTGAAACAGCAGCGCCAGGCGGTGAAACAGGTTGTGTTGCGTGAGGACCTTGAGCCACATGTTTTCGCTCTGCAGGCCACGGCGACGCAGGCGAGAGAGCAACAGGCGGTGTAATAGCAGATGGATGACGACCGCCGTCAGTGCAATCAGGGTCAGCACCAGTACCAGCGAGGTCATATGGGTAAATTCAAGGCCGAACTGTTCCAGCCAGCGCATCACTATTTTTTGCATGCAGGCTCCTTTATCTTCTCATGATGCATCGTGGGGAATATGGCGGGATAGCATCCCTGCGCATAGGCTAACGGCTGTTTAGCGTCAGTCAACCCATTTTCTCTTTACTTGACACTGACTTACAAAAAATTATTGCCCATTATCGTCTCTCCTCCCCCCGGCTCCTCCCTCGAAAAGGAGATAATAGAGGAGGCGGCGTGAGAAAGAGCTGCCATGATCGGCCTATCTGAGCGAAAAGGGAGAGGGAAGTATGCTGAATGCCTGGCACTTACCGGTCGCGCCTTATCTGCGCCGGCATGGAGAGGCGTTGGAGGTGACGTTGTGGCTGGCGGGCGCGACGCTGCCGCAACACGTCTTACTGCGTTGCGAACCGGACAATGAAGAGTGGCTGCTGGCGATGAGCCCGCGGCAACATCCGCCGTATGTCGTGTATCGCGCCCGTTTGACGCTGGCGGAGGGAGAGGCGTTGCGGCGCTACTGCTTTAAGCTGTTGTGGGCCGATCGGCAGTGTTGGCTGACGCCAACCGGTCTCCAGAGCATCCCGCCGGGACAGACGGAGCAGTTTGCCGTGAGCGACCCCTCTCCCTATCCCCAGTGGGTCGCGGATCGCCTGTTTTACCAGATCTTTCCCGACCGTTTCGCCCGCGCCTCCGGCCAGCGAGATGAAGCGGCGCAGGGCGTGCGGGCCTGGGATGCGCCATTGGATGAGTCGACGGATGGTTATACCCGCTACGGCGGTGATCTCGACGGGATCATCGAGCGGCTCCCCTATCTCCAGGCGCTGGGAGTCGATGCCTTATACCTCAATCCCATCTTCACGGCGCCGAGCAACCATAAGTATGACACGGCCGATTATGACCATGTCGATGCGTGTCTCGGTGGGGATGCGGCGTTGATTCGCCTACGCCAGGCGACCCACGATGCCGGCATGCGTCTGATCCTGGATGGCGTCTTCAATCACACCGGGGATAGCCACCCGTGGTTTGACCGTCACCGACAGGGGGAGACGGGGGCGTGCCATCACCCCGACTCTCCACAGCGTGAGTACTATACCTTCGATAGCGCGGGGCAGGCGTTAGGCTGGAAGGGCGAAGCCTCGTTGCCCAAGCTGGATTATGCCAGTCCTGGGGTCGTCGATCGTATCTATCGTGATCAGGATAGTGTGGTGCGTCATTGGCTGCGTCCGCCCTATGCCATTGATGGTTGGCGCTTAGACGTGGTTCATATGCTGGGCGAGGGGGGCAGCGCGCGCGCTAATCTTACGCATCTGGCGGGGATTTATCAGACCGTGAAAGCGGAGAATCCTCAGGGCTATGTGCTGGGCGAACACTTCGGTGATGCGCGCCGTTGGTTACAGGCCGGGGTTGAGGATGGGGCGATGAATTACATGGGCTTCGCCTTACCGCTCCGCGCCTTTCTGGCCGGTATAGACGTCGCCTATCAACCGATACAATTGACGGCGGCGGATTGCGCCGAATGGATGGAGCGTTATCGCGCCGGGTTGAGTCAGCAACAGCAGTTGTGCCAGTTTAACCAATTGGATAGCCACGATACCGCTCGCTTCCTCACCCTGCTACAGGGCAATTATGCGCGGATGCGCTTGGCGCTGACTTGGCTATTCACCTGGATCGGGGTGCCTTGTCTCTACTACGGTGATGAGATCGGCCTAGCGGGGGGCAACGATCCCTATTGTCGCGCGCCGTTTCCCTGGGAGACGTCCCGTTGGGATATGACCTTATTGACGTTGTGCCGTCAGTTGGCCGCGCTGCGTAGGCAGTATACCGCGTTACGCCGTGGTGGTTGCCGGGTGATCCATGCCGATGAGGAGTCGTTGCTATTCATTCGTCAGTGGCAAGATGAGCATCTGCTGATCGCCATTCGGCGCACCGGGCGCGCTACGTTGAGCGTACCGTATACGCCTTTGTTGCCTCATGGCACGTGGCGTTTGCTCTGTGGCGAGGGAGAACTCGACGCTGGCGCGCAGGAGATGTCGCTCGACCTTGCCGCCGAGAGCGCGAGCCTGTGGTTACTGCGCCATTGAGTGAGCGGGCGGGGGAATAACAAGAAAGCGGCCATAAGGCCGCTTTCTTTACTCACCGATAGGATGGATTACAGCTGATCGGCGTTTTCAGTCAGGTATTTGGCGACGCCGTCCGGAGAGGCGCCCATGCCAGCTTTGCCTTTTTCCCACTGAGCCGGGCAAACATCGCCGTGCTCTTCGTGGAACTGCATGGCATCGACCATACGCAGCATCTCATCGACGTTACGTCCCAGCGGCAGATCGTTGACTACCTGGTGGCGCACGATACCGTCTTTGTCGATCAGGAAGGAGCCACGCAGTGCGACGCCCTCTTCCGGATGTTCGATGCCGTAAGCACGCATGATTTCATGCTTCACATCGGCAACCAGCGGGTATTGAACTTCGCCGATACCGCCTTTGTCGACCGGTGTTTTACGCCAGGCGTTGTGGACAAACTCGGAGTCCATAGAGACGCCGACCACTTCGACGCCGCGCGCCTGGAATTCTTTATAACGGTGATCGAAGGCGATCAATTCTGACGGGCAGACGAAGGTGAAGTCCATCGGCCAGAAGAACACCACGGTCGGTTTACCCTGGGTGAATGCTTTAAAGTTGAATTTATCAACGATTTCGCCGTTACCCATCACGGCGGCAGCGGTAAAGTCAGGTGCTTGACGAGAAACCAGGACCATAATAACTCCCGTTAAATAGTATTCAATAGGTTATATAATCTTTAACTGGCAACAACTATACGAAGTCGGTGTTTGTAAATAAAGCGTGAAACACCAATCGATATGATAGCCTGCACCAATCATCCTTTGCGTTTGATGGCTAGATTGCCGTCAATCTAGGCCTAACAGTGCTAAAACCATAACGCAACGTCGTATTTTAGCAATCCTTTCTGTGTGAATTCTGTTATCAAAATGTCCTTTCGATGTCAGGTAAGGATTACAGCGCGCGTTCTCGCGCTTGTTGCATCATTTGTGGATAGAAATCCCAGAATTGTCGCTCGAGTTGGCTGTAGTTGCGTTCGATATCGCTAAAGGAGTCGCTGAGGGCGGCCAAGCGAGGGCGGCGTTGCGCCATCCCATGCAGCACGCGTGCGAGGAAGGGTAACTCGGCGTAACGCAGTAGCCAGCGCTCCTGCCAGAGATGGTGATTGAGCCGTTGAAAGCTCTCGGGGGTCCCCTCTAACTGGGGCAGGATGGTGTGCGCCGCGTGAGCGACAAAATGATCCAGCGATTGCTGCGGTTCCAGGCGTGTCCAATGGCGAGCCAGGAAGTGGTCCCAGACGATATCCAGCGTGATCGGTGCGACGCGCCGACAGGCGTCGCTAAACCCGGTTCGTGCGGCGCGCACTTGCGGCAGCCCATCCGTGATGCGATCGATGCGACGATGCATGCGGATACCGGCGCAGACGTCGCCGTCGTAATAGGGCTGGGGATCGCCGCGCACGAAGTCGGCTAACAGATTGCCGAGGAGTGAGCTGTCCGCCAGGGCGGCAAGGTGAAGATGGGCGAGGAAATTCATCCGCCGAGTATAAGGGAGGGGCGGGCGCTGAGCCAGTCCGCGTTGGTTTTTCACGCTAATTTGTCGTGGGGCGGCATCTGCGGTTGCAGCCTATCGCCGCCGGCTCTAGACTAAGCCGCCTGTCTTCGGCGTATTACTGTCAATTATATAGTGAAACCAAACCATGCGTGTGTCCGACTTTACCTTTGAATTGCCCGATGAATTGATTGCCCGTTATCCGCAAGCACAGCGTAGCGCCTGCCGTTTGCTGTCGTTGGATGGGCCGACGGGTAAGCGGGAGCATGGGGTATTCACCGACATCGTCGACAAGCTGCAACCGGGCGATCTGCTGGTCTTCAACAACACCCGGGTGATCCCGGCGCGTCTGTTTGGCCGTAAGGAGAGCGGTGGCAAGATCGAGGTGCTGGTTGAGCGAGTGCTGGATCGCGCGCGCGTATTGGCGCATGTGCGGGCCTCTAAGGCGCCGAAGCCCGGTGCCGCGTTGTTGCTGGGCGACAACGAGGAGATCCGTGCCACCATGTTGGCGCGCCACGATACCTTATTCGAATTGGGTTTCGAGGATGAGCGTGATGTGTTGACCATCCTCAATGCTGCCGGTCATATGCCGTTGCCGCCCTATATCGATCGTCCCGACGACGAGGCGGATCGCGAACTCTATCAGACGGTATACAGCACCCGCCCGGGCGCGGTGGCGGCGCCGACCGCCGGCCTGCACTTCGATCAGCCGTTGCTCGATCGTCTGCGTGCCAAGGGGGTGGAGATGGCCTTTGTGACCCTGCATGTCGGGGCGGGCACCTTCCAGCCGGTACGGGTGGAGAGCATCGAAGATCATGTGATGCACTCAGAGTATGCCGAAGTCCCACAGGCGGTGGTCGATGCGGTGCTGGCCTGTAAGGCGCGCGGTAACCGTGTCATTGCCGTCGGCACTACCTCGGTACGTTCATTGGAGAGCGCGGCGGCGGCCAGTCAGTCGGCCTTGATCGCCCCTTTCTTTGATGATACGCAGATCTTTATCTATCCGGGCTATCACTATCAGGTGATCGACGCGCTGATCACCAACTTCCACCTGCCGGAGTCCACGCTGATCATGTTGGTCTCGGCCTTCGCCGGTTATCGCCATACGCTGGATGCCTATCATGAGGCGGTGGCGCAGCAATATCGTTTCTTTAGTTACGGGGATGCCATGTATATTACCCGTAATCCGCAGGCTGAGCAGGAGACGATCGTATCAGCCTGATCGTTACGCGGCCCGCCTTGCGGCGGGTCATTTTTCGCCTGAATGCAGCGCCAAACGGCGCTGGCAGGACCGGTTTCCCGCTGAGTCGGGTGTGCCGGTAGGGCATGACACCATCAGACTGTCTTTCTGATGACGGAGGTTTACGTGAAGTACGAGTTAGTCACTACGGATGGGCGCGCGCGTCGTGGCCGCCTGATTTTCGAGCGCGGTGTGGTTGAGACCCCGGCATTTATGCCGGTGGGGACTTACGGCACGGTGAAGGGGATGACTCCGGAGGAGGTGGCGCAGACTGGCGCACAGATCCTGCTGGGCAACACTTTCCACCTGTGGCTGCGCCCGGGGCAGGAGATCATGAAACTGCATGGCGATCTGCATGACTTCATGCAGTGGCCGGGGCCCATCCTGACCGACTCCGGCGGTTTTCAGGTGTTCAGCCTGGGAGCGATGCGCAAGATCAAGGAGGAAGGCGTCTATTTCCGTAATCCGATCAACGGTTCACCGATCTTCCTTAGTCCCGAGAAGTCGATGGAGATTCAGTATGATCTCGGCTCCGACATCGTGATGATTTTTGACGAGTGTACGCCCTATCCGGCGGATTGGGATTACGCCAAGCGTTCGATGGAGATGTCGCTGCGTTGGGCGAAGCGGAGCCGCCAGCGTTTCGACGAGCTGGGTAATAAGAACGCGTTGTTCGGCATCATTCAGGGCAGTGTTTACGAAGATTTACGAGATGTATCATTAAAAGGGCTGGTAGAGATCGGCTTTGATGGTTACGCTGTGGGCGGCCTCGCGGTGGGAGAGCCCAAAGAGGACATGCATCGCATCCTGGAGCATGTCTGCCCGATGATTCCGCAAGATAAGCCACGCTATCTGATGGGCGTGGGTAAGCCGGAAGATCTGGTGGAGGGGGTTCGCCGCGGCATTGACATGTTCGACTGTGTCATGCCGACGCGTAACGCGCGTAATGGCCATCTCTTCGTCACCGGCGGGGTGGTGAAAATCCGCAATGCGAAATATAAAGAGGATACGCTCCCGCTGGATCCTGAATGCGATTGTTACACCTGTCGCAATTATAGCCGTGCCTACTTGCATCATCTCGACCGTTGTAACGAAATTCTGGGTGCCCGTTTGAACACCATCCATAACCTACGTTACTACCAGCGTCTGATGGCAGGTTTACGCCAGGCTATCGAGGAAGGTAAATTAGAGACGTTCGTGGCCGATTTCTATGACCGTCGCGGTCGTACGGTTCCACCGTTGGGCGAGGTCGCCGCCTCCTGATGCCGATCGGGCAGAGGGATAGGCAGGCCGCGTAAAAAAGTTAGATCGGTCGGGAAATGGATCCGGCCGATTTAATGCACTTACAGTGCTTTGGCAGTGTGTTGTTGCTATCTATAGTAATTAATGAGGGATATTTCGATGAGTTTATTCATTTCTGACGCTGTTGCATCTGCAGGGGCTCCGGCGCAGGGTAGTCCGTACTCTCTGGTGATCATGCTGGTGGTATTCGGCCTGATTTTCTACTTTATGATCCTGCGTCCGCAGCAAAAACGCGCCAAGGAACATAAGAAACTGATGGATTCCATCGGCAAGGGTGATGAAGTGTTGACCAACGGTGGTCTGATCGGCCGTGTGACCAAAGTGGCTGAAACCGGCTACATCGCCATTGCGCTGAATGACACTACCGAAGTGATCATCAAGCGTGACTTCGTGACCGCTGTCCTGCCGAAAGGTACGATGAAAGCGCTGTAATTTTCGATTTTCCCTAAGGGAACTGCCGTGTTAAACCGTTATCCTTTGTGGAAGTACATCATGCTGATCGTGGCGTTGGTCATCGGTCTGCTATATGCGCTCCCTAACCTTTATGGCGAGGATCCGGCTGTTCAAATCACTGGCGCGCGCGGTGTCGCCGCCAGTGAGTCAACACTGGTCCAAGTCCGTGATGTGCTGGAAAAACAGCATATCCCCAGCAAATCCATTGCGCTGGAAAATGGTGCCATCCTGGCACGCTTTACTGATACCGACATTCAGCTGCGGGCGCGCGAGGCGCTGGTCGACACGCTGGGTGACAAATATGTCGTGGCGCTGAACCTGGCTCCCGCTACGCCGAAGTGGATGGAGATGATCGGTGCTGAGCCGATGAAGTTGGGTCTCGACCTGCGTGGTGGTGTGCATTTCTTGATGCAAGTTGACATGGATACTGCGCTGAGCAAGCTGCAAGAGCAGACCATGGACACCCTGCGCAGCGATCTGCGTGAGAAAGGCATCGCCTATTCCACCATTCGTAAGCTGCCCGATCCCTCCAGCGGTGGCGTAGAGATCCATTTCCGCGATTCCGCCGCGCGTAACCAGGCCAACGACTACCTGTCGTCACGCCATCGCGATCTGGTCTTCAGCAATGTGGGTGATACCACGCTGAAGGCGGTGATGAGCGACGATCGCCTGCGTGAGGCACGCGAGTACGCCGTACAGCAGAACATCAACATCCTGCGTAACCGTGTGAACCAGTTGGGCGTCGCCGAGCCGTTGGTGCAGCGTCAGGGCGCCGACCGTATCGTCGTCGAACTGCCGGGGATCCAAGACACCGCGCGTGCCAAGGAGATCCTGGGGGCCACCGCCACCTTGGAATTCCGTCTGGTGAACGGCAACGTAGATGCTCAGGCCGCTGCGAGTGGGCGTGTTCCGGGCGACTCCGAAGTGAAGTATACCCGCGACGGTCGTCCGGTGGTGCTGTACAAGCGTGTGATCCTGACCGGTGACCACATCACCGACTCGACCTCCAGCCAGGATGAGTTTAACCGTCCGCAGGTTAACATCTCTCTCGATAGCGCTGGCGGCAGTACCATGTCTAACTTCACCAAGGACAACATCGGTAAGCCGATGGCGACCCTGTTCGTGGAGTATAAGGACAGCGGCAAGAAAGATGCCAACGGCAAGCCGATCCTGGTGAAACAGGAAGAGGTGATCAACGTTGCGACGATCCAGTCGCGTCTGGGGAATAGCTTCCGTATCACCGGTATCGATAACCCGGCCGAGGCGCGTCAGCTCTCTCTGCTGTTGCGTGCCGGTGCGTTGATCGCGCCGATTCAGATCGTAGAAGAGCGGACGATTGGCCCAACCTTGGGGATGCAGAACATCCAACAGGGGCTGGAAGCCTGCCTGTGGGGTCTGGTGGCCTCCATCATCTTCATGGTGGTGTTCTACAAGAAGTTTGGCCTGATCGCCACGACGGCGCTGCTGGCTAACCTGGTGATGATCGTCGGGGTGATGTCGCTGCTACCGGGGGCAACCCTGACCATGCCGGGCATCGCGGGGATCGTGTTGACCTTGGCGGTGGCGGTGGATGCCAACGTGTTGATTAACGAGCGTATCAAGGAGGAGCTGCGCAACGGGCGAACCGTGCAGCAGGCGATCCATGAGGGCTACAAGGGCGCGTTCTCCAGTATCATCGACGCCAACGTGACCACGCTGATCACCGCCGTGATCCTGTACGCTGTGGGTACCGGCTCCATCAAGGGCTTCGCTATTACCACCGCAATCGGTGTGGCGACCTCGATGTTTACCGCCATTGTCGGTACGCGCGCCATTGTCAACCTGCTGTACGGCGGCAAGCGCATCAACAAGCTGTCTATCTAAGGGGTAGGGAATGGCACAAGATTATAGCGTTGAACAACTTAACCACGGGCGTAAAGTCATCGACTTTATGCGCTGGGACTACGTTGCCTTCACTATCTCCGGGTTGTTGCTGCTCGCTTCCTGCCTGGTGATGTATGTGAAGGGGTTCAACTGGGGCCTGGATTTCACCGGCGGTACGGTGATTGAGCTGACGGTGGAGAAAGCGCCGGATCTCAATGCGATGCGTGCGGCATTGGTCAAGTCAGGCTTCGAAGAGCCCGTCGTGCAGAACTTCGGCAGTAGCCGTGACATCATGATCCGTATGGCACCGATTAGCGGCAACGAAGGCCAGGAACTGGGCAATCGTGTCGTGGCGGTGGTCAAGCAGGTCATCGATGGCGACGCCTCGGTCAAGCGTATCGAGTTCGTCGGTCCGAGCGTGGGCAGCGATCTGGCGCAGGCCGGCGGCATGGCGTTGCTGGTGGCGCTGATCAGCATCCTGATCTACGTCGGCTTTCGTTTCGAGTGGCGTCTGGCGCTCGGTGCGGTGTTGGCGTTGGCGCATGACGTGGTCATTACGCTCGGGGTACTGTCGTTGTTCCATATCGAGATCGACCTGACCATCGTGGCATCGCTGATGTCGGTGATCGGTTACTCGCTCAACGACAGCATCGTGGTTTCCGACCGTATCCGTGAGAACTTCCGTAAGATCCGCCGCGGGACACCGTACGAGATCGTGAACGTCTCGCTGACACAGACCCTGAGCCGTACCATCATGACCTCGGCGACGACCTTGGTGGTGGTGCTCTGCCTCTACATCTTCGGTGGCGCGATGCTGAAAGGCTTCTCACTGACGATGTTGATCGGGGTCTCCATCGGTACCATCTCCTCCATTTATGTGGCATCCGCATTGGCGCTGAAGCTGGGCATGAAGCGTGAACACATGCTGCAGCAGAAGGTGGAGAAAGAGGGGGCCGATCAGCCTTCACTGTTGCCATAAGCGGCGCGGCAGGCTAAATAGGGCCTAGCTTAGGCTAGCGAATCCGCCATGGGGGGCACCGCATGGCGGATTTTTTTATTGCGGAGCCAGGGGAATCACCCGCTGGCTTTTCGTGTATTCCGTGGCGAGCAGAGCGGGGAGAGACGCAGGATGAGGGTGGGGAAAAGCCGATTTTCGTGCCATTCGTTGTGATTTTCCCTACAAAGCGGGGGATGTCGCCCTTTGTTGTCAGCGGCGTTGAGGGTACACTATGGCGACCCCGAAGCCGTTCAGGAAGAGTTATGCACTGTCCGTTTTGTTCCGCTGTCGATACCAAGGTCATCGATTCACGCCTGGTGGGCGATGGCTCACAGGTACGCCGCCGCCGTCAGTGTCTGGTTTGTAACGAGCGTTTCACCACCTTCGAGGTGGCCGAGTTGGTCATGCCGCGCGTGGTCAAGAGCAACGGTGTGCGGGAACCTTTCAACGAAGAGAAGCTGCGTAGTGGCATGCTAAAGGCGCTGGAGAAGCGTCCGGTTAACTCCGACGATGTCGAGATGGCTATCAGCCAGATTAAATCACAATTGCGCGCGACCGGTGAGCGCGAGGTGGAGACCAAGATGGTCGGTAATCTGGTGATGGATGCGTTGAAGCGGCTCGATAAGGTCGCCTATATCCGTTTCGCCTCCGTTTATCGCAGCTTTGAGGATGTACGCGAATTCGGCGAAGAGATCGCCCGTTTGCAGGAGTAGCGCCCCGAGCGCTGGAGATCGTAACGATGTCGGCTATCCATCCTGATGAATTCTACCTGGCGCGCGCTTTCGAGCTGGCGCGTCGCGGTCGTTTTACGACGACCCCTAATCCTAATGTCGGTTGTGTTTTGGTGCGTGACGGGCAAATCGTCGGCGAAGGGTTTCACCTGCGTGCCGGAGAGCCACATGCCGAGGTGCATGCGTTACGCATGGCTGGCGAACGCGCGCGTGGCGCCACGGCTTATGTCACCCTGGAGCCCTGTAGTCACCATGGCCGGACTCCCCCCTGTGCCGACGCGCTGGTCGCCGCCGGCGTGAGCCGCGTAGTGGCGGCGATGCAGGATCCCAATCCACACGTGGCAGGGCGCGGGCTGTATCGCTTGCAGCAGGCGGGCATCGAGGTGCGCCATGGCCTGATGCTGGCCGAGGCCGAGGCGGTCAACAAGGGCTTCCTGAAGCGTATGCGCACCGGTTTTCCCTATGTCCAATTGAAGCTGGGCGCGTCGCTGGATGGGCGTACCGCCATGGCGTCTGGCGAGAGCCAATGGATCACCTCTGCCGCCGCCCGTGCCGACGTGCAGCGCTATCGGGCGCAGAGCTCGGCCATCTTAAGCAGTAGCGCTACGGTGCTGGCCGATGATCCGTCGCTGACGGTGCGCTGGGATGAGTTAGACGACGAGACACAGCGTCACTACCCGCGTGAGTGGTTACGCCAGCCGTTGCGGGTGATCGTCGATAGCCATAATCGCGTAACGCCGCAACATCGGCTGATCTCTCAACCGGGGGAGACCCTGCTGGCGCGCGAGACGCCCGATACACAGGCTTGGCCGTCGGCGGTAAGTCAGTTGTCGCTGCCGCGCAATGGCGCGGGATTGGACCTGGTGTTGCTGATGATGCAACTGGGCAAGCGGCAGATCAACAGTGTGTGGGTCGAAGCGGGTCCACGCCTGGCCGGTGCGCTGTTACAGGCGGGTGTGGTCGATGAATTGATTGTCTATCTGGCGCCGAAGCTGTTGGGCGATGCGGCGCGAGGACTATGTCACTTACCCGGGCTGGAGCGCCTGGGCGATGCGCCGTCGCTGGCTTTTAGTGAGGTCACGCGCGTCGGCGACGATTTGCGTCTGACGTTGCGCGTTGCCTAAATGGCAACGGAGCTGAGCAGAAGCGCAAAGAGTATGATAGAATCCGCCCCCCTGCGGGGTATAACTTACGTATGTTAAGGAAACCGTATGAAAACGATTCAAGGCGTTGTTGCTGCCCCTCAAGCGCGTGTGGCCATCGCGATCGCGCGTTTTAACCATTTCATCAATGACAGTTTGTTGGAAGGGGCGATCGACGCGCTGAAGCGTATTGGTCAGGTTTCTGACGACAATATCACCGTAGTCTGGGTGCCGGGTGCCTACGAGCTGCCGTTGACCGTACGCGCGTTGACGGCGACCGGTCGCTATGACGCCGTCGTGGCGTTGGGCACCGTGATCCGCGGTGGCACCGCCCATTTTGAATTCGTTGCCGGTGAGTGCAGCTCTGGCTTGGCCAGCGTCGCGCTGAATAGCGAAGTGCCGGTCGCCTTTGGCGTACTGACTACCGAAACCATCGAACAAGCCATTGATCGTGCAGGGACTAAAGCGGGGAACAAAGGGGCGGAAGCCGCGCTGACCGCACTCGAAATGATCAATGTACTGACAGCCATTAAAGCCTGATTTATTAGTAAGGGGAATTCCGTGAAACCTGCTGCCCGTCGCCGCGCCCGTGAGTGTGCCGTCCAGGCACTCTACTCTTGGCAGATCTCTAAAAACGATATCGCCGATGTCGAATACCAGTTTCTGTCTGAGCAGGACGTGAAAGACGTTGATGTAAACTACTTCCGTGAGCTGCTGTCCGGTGTGGCAAGCAATGCGGACTATCTGGATGGTTTGATGGCCCCGGTGCTGTCACGTCAACTGGATGAGCTGGGGCAGGTGGAAAAAGCTATCCTGCGCGTCTCTATCTATGAACTGAGCAAGCGCCAGGATGTCCCCTACAAGGTGGCAATCAACGAAGGCGTCGAGCTGGCCAAAACCTTTGGCGCCGAAGATAGCCACAAGTTCGTCAATGGCGTGCTGGATAAGATCGCACCGCAGGTGCGCCCGAATCGCAAATAATCAGCGCGGCTTGCCCGCCCGGCCCGAGAGGGACTGATAGCTACGCAATAGGCCGGATTTCCGGCCTTTTTTTCGGCTATGGCGGGCGTGCCGCCCGTAGGAAACTTGTTATGGCATACGGTGAGTTTGACCTGATCGCCCGTTACTTTAACCGCCAGCGCACGCTGCGCCACGATGTTCAGCGCGGCATCGGCGACGATTGCGCGTTGTTGTCCGTCTCGGAGAAACAATGGGTGGCCGTCAGTAGCGATACGCTGGTTAGCGGCCTGCATTTCTTGCCGGACATCGATCCGGCCGACCTCGGTTATAAGTCTCTGGCGGTCAATATCAGTGATCTGGCGGCGATGGGGGCCGATCCGGCGTGGGCATCATTGGCGTTGACCCTACCCGCAGTAGACGAGCCTTGGCTCCAGGCCTTCAGCGATGCGCTCTTCGAGCAACTGGACTACTATGGCATGCAGTTGATCGGTGGCGATACTACGCGCGGCCCATTGAGCATGACTTACACCGTGCAAGGGTTGGTACCGGCGGGGCGGGCGCTGCAACGCAATGGGGCGCGCGTCGGCGACTGGATCTACGTCACCGGGACGCTGGGGGATAGCGCCGCCGGTTTGGCACTGTTACAGCAGCGGCTGACGATCGGCGACGAGGCCGATCGGCGCTACCTGTTGGCGCGTCATCTGCGTCCGCAGCCGCGCGTCTTGCAAGGGCAAGCGCTGCGTGATTTGGCGAGCGCCGCCATCGATATCTCCGATGGTTTGATTGCCGATCTCGGCCATATCCTCAAGGCCAGCGGCTGTGGCGCCAATCTGTATCTGGATAAGTTACCGCAGTCCGAGGCGCTACTGCGCCAGGTGGATGCCGAGACGCGCCAGCGCTGGTCCTTGGCGGGCGGTGAGGATTATGAGCTGTGCTTCACCGTGCCGGAGATCTCGCGCGGCGCCCTGGATATGGCCCTCGGTCAGCTCGGGTGCCGCTTCACCTGCGTCGGTCAGGTGGTCCCGGCATCGGAGGGCATCTGCCTATGGCGCGGCGATCGTCAGGTTACACTGGATCTACAGGGGTTTGATCACTTTGGCTAAGATGAGCAAGACACAACGGCAGGCGGCGAAGGCGCGCCTGCGCATGGGGAATCCCTTTCATCTGCTGGCGACCGGCTTCGGGAGCGGATTGAGTCCGGTGGTGCCGGGGACGATGGGCTCCATCGCGGCGATCCCTTTCTGGCTCCTGTTGACGCAGTTACCCTTGGCGCTCTATCTGGCCTTTCTGCTCCTAAGCATCATTCTGGGCACCTACCTATGTCACCGCACCGCGCGCGACATGGGGGTCCATGACCACGGCAGCATCGTCTGGGATGAGTTCGTCGGCATGTGGATCACCCTGTTGGTGGTACCCGCTGTCGAATGGCGCTGGGTGTTGGCGGGCTTGATCATTTTCCGCGTGCTCGACATGTGGAAACCGTGGCCGATCCGTTGGTTCGATCGCAACGTGCATGGCGGCTGGGGGATCATGGTAGACGATATTGTCGCCGGGGTGCTGTCGGCGATCCTATTGTGGCTGGTTGGCTACTATGGGTTAATCTGAGTGGATACCGGGTTATCCATTGTTCCGATAACGCACAGGGGGCCATCAGGCCCCCTTTTGTCGTTCATGGCGCATGCGCGGATCAGCGTGCTCGCCACGCCTCGAACTGAGCGATGATACCGTCGGCGTCGAGGCGCAGATCGTGGCGTATCTCCTCCTGACTCCCCTGGGGAACGAAGCTATCCGGCAGACCGATATTCAGCACCGGACAGGGTAGGCGCTGTTGCATCAGCAGTTCGTTGACGCCGCTCCCGGCTCCCCCCATCACCGCGTTCTCCTCCAGGGTGATCAGGTAGTCATGCTCGCGCGCCAGCTGGCATACTAACGCCTCATCCAACGGCTTGACGAAGCGCATATCGGCGACGCTGGCGTTGAGCCGCTCGGCGGCGGCCAGGGCCTCCGGCAGCAGGGTACCGAAGTTGAGGATAGCGATGCGTTCGCCACGGCGGCGCATGACACCCTTGCCGATCGGCAAGGCCGCCAGCGGCTCCAATGCCGCACCGGTCCCGGTACCGCGCGGATAACGCACCGCTGAAGGGCCTTCACGGTAGAGATAGCCGGTCTGCAGCATCTGGCGGCATTCGTTCTCGTCGCTCGGCGTCATGATCAGCAGATTAGGGATGCAGCGCAGGAAAGAGAGATCGAAGGCACCTTGGTGGGTTTGCCCATCGGCACCGACGATGCCGCCACGATCGATGGCAAACAACACCGGCAAGCGTTGGATGGCGACGTCGTGGATCACCTGATCGTAGGCGCGCTGCAGGAAGCTGGAGTAGATGGCGACCACCGGATGATACCCACCGATGGCGAGGCCCGCACCGAAGGTGACGGCATGTTGTTCGGCGATAGCGACGTCGAAGAACTGTTGCGGGAATTCGCGCGAGAAACGCACCATACCGGAACCTTCACGCATCGCCGGGGTGATCCCCATCAGTTTCTCGTCATCGCGCGCCGCCTCGCACAACCAATCGCCGAAAATCTTGGAGTAGGTCGGTAGGGTGGCATTGCTCTTAGGGAGCGTGCCAGAGGCGGGATCGAACTTGGGCACCGCATGCCAGCTGATGGGATCTTTCTCTGCCGGCGCGTAGCCTTTCCCCTTCTTGGTCATGATGTGCAGTAGCTGCGGACCCTTCAGGTCGCGCATATTCTTCAGCGTCGCTACCAGCGCCTGCACATCGTGGCCATCGACCGGGCCGATGTAGTTAAAGCCCAGCTCTTCGAACAGGGTACCCGGTACGACCATGCCTTTCAGATGCTCTTCGGTGCGCTTGACCAGCTCTTTGATCGGCGGGAGGCCGGAGAGTACCTTCTTGCCCCCCTCGCGCAGGCTGGCATACAGCTTGCCGGAGAGCAGTTGTGCCAGATGGTTGTTCAGGGCGCCGACGTTTTCTGAAATCGACATCTCGTTGTCGTTTAACACCACCAACATGTCGGCCTTGATGTCACCGGCGTGGTTCATCGCCTCGAAGGCCATCCCGGCGGTCATCGCGCCGTCGCCGATGACGCAAACGGTGCGCCGCCCCTCTCCTTCGCGCTCGGCGGCAACCGCCATACCCAGGCCGGCACTGATCGAAGTGGAGGAGTGACCGACGCTCAGCACGTCATACTCGCTCTCGTCGCGCCAAGGGAAGGGGTGGAGCCCCCCCTTCTGACGAATGGTCGCGATGCGATCGCGCCGTCCCGTCAGGATCTTATGCGGATAGGCTTGATGGCCGACATCCCAGATCAGTGAGTCGAACGGGGTGCGGTAGACATAGTGCAGCGCCACGGTTAGCTCGACGGCACCCAGCCCAGAGGCAAAGTGCCCGCTGGAACGGCTGACGCTATTCAGCAGGTACTGGCGCAGCTCATCACACAGCGTCGGCAAACTCTCTTTGGGCAGCAGACGCAGATCGTCGGGATCCTGCACCAGCGCCAGCGTGGGGTATTTGGCAATATCAAAACTCATTAGCGGCTCATGTCGACTTATTCGGGACAACCTTGTCGCTTCGTGGGGGAGGACAAGGTTGTTAGTATGGCGTTAATTATCGCGCTCAATGATAAAACTGGCTAAGGATTTTAGCGCTTGTGTATTCAGGTTGTGCTGTTGTTCAAGCTCTGTCAGCGCGCGTAGCGCCTCCTGTTGGAGGTCGGCCGCTTTTTGCCGCGCCTGATCCAGCCCCAGTAGGGCCGGGTAGGTGCTCTTATCGAGCTGTTGATCGGCGCCTTGGCGCTTGCCAGTCTTGCTGCTGTCGCCGACCACATCCAAGATGTCGTCTTGGACCTGAAACGCCAAACCGATGGCATTGGCGTAACGGTCGAGCAGGGTGAGCGCCGCGTGGCCCGCGTTACCCCCGGCCAGCGCGCCCAGGCGCACCGCACAGCGGATCAACGCCCCGGTCTTGTGACGGTGGATCTGCTCCAGCGCCGCCAGATCGACGTGCTGCCCCTCGGCCGCCAGATCCAGCGCCTGCCCGCCACACATACCGGCAACTCCGCTGGCGTGTGCCAGTTCGCTCAACATGCACAGCCGATCGCGATCGGCAACGCCAGGCATCGGGCTATCGGTCAAGAGGGTGAAGGCGAGGGTCTGCAAGGCGTCGCCGGCCAGAATGGCGTGCGCCTCGCCAAATTTGATGTGGCAGGTTGGCTGCCCGCGGCGGAGATCGTCATCATCCATTGCCGGCAGATCATCGTGCAGCAATGAATAGGCGTGGATGCACTCGATGGCGGCGGCCGGGGCATCCAGCGCGCTGAGGTCGCAATCGAACAGGCGACCGGTCGCATACACCAGGTAAGGGCGCAGACGTTTACCGCCTAACAGGGCACCGTAGCGCATGGCGCCGACCAAGGGCCCATCACCAAAGGGTTGGTTATCCAACGCCTGAGACAAGGCGGCATCCGCCCGCTGACGGTAGGCTTTCAACTGTTGTTCAAAGGTCGCCATGACTCACTCTTGCTCTGCGTTGAAGGGCGATAACGGCGCATCTTGATCGTCGCTCAGCAGAATCTTCACGCGTTGTTCCGCCTGCTGTAGCGTCTGTTGCCCCTGACGAGCCAGTTGGACGCCGCGCTCGAACTCGTTGAGCGCCTCCTCCAGAGGCAGATCGCCAGACTCCAGGCGCACCACGATCTGTTCCAATTCGCTGAGTGCCTGTTCAAATGCCGGTGCGGCGGGTGCTTTCTTGGCCATAATCTCTTTACTTGGTTACTGGCAAAACGAGGGTGACGTCCGTGACACGGCAAGATTCTGCACCTGCCTGCGTACATTCGCACCGTTTTGGCTAACTTAGTGGTATACTGCGCGCCCTGTACTCGGTACGGTGCGCAACACCCTAGCGGATGCGCCCGTGCAGTGTAAGCCCTTTTAACGCATATCTCGACGACTATTAGCCACGACCGCCATGAAGTTTATCATTAAATTATTCCCGGAAATCACTATCAAAAGCCAGTCCGTCCGTCTGCGCTTTATTAAAATCCTTACTGGGAATATCCGCAACGTGTTGAAACCGTTGGTTGAAGATGTGGCGGTAACGCGCCATTGGGATCATATCGAAGTTCGGGCCAAAGAGGAAAGCCGTCGCGACGTCGTGCGCACCGCCTTAACCCGAATCCCGGGTATTCATCACATTTTAGAGGTGGAGGATCACCCCTTCACTGACATGCACGACATCTTCGAACAGACGCTGGCGATGTACCGCGAGCAGTTGGAAGAGAAGACTTTCTGCGTACGCGTGAAGCGGCGTGGTAAGCACGAATTCACCTCGATTGAGGTGGAGCGCTACGTCGGCGGTGGACTGAATCAGAACATCCCCAGTGCCCGCGTCCGTCTGACACACCCCGAGGTAACGGTTAACCTGGAGATCGAAGACGATCGCCTGCTGTTGGTGCGTGGCCGCTTCGAAGGCCAGGGGGGTTACCCCATCGGTACCCAGGAAGATGTGTTGTCGTTAATCTCCGGCGGCTTCGACTCTGGGGTTTCCAGCTACATGCTGATGCGGCGTGGGTGTCGCGTACACTACTGCTTCTTCAACCTGGGCGGTTCCGCCCATGAGATTGGGGTTAAGCAGGTGGCGCATTATCTGTGGAACCGCTTCGGTAGCTCGCACCGCGTCCGTTTTGTCGCCATCGACTTTGCGCCGGTGGTGGGAGAGATCCTGGAGAAAGTCGACGATGGGCAGATGGGCGTGGTGCTGAAGCGCATGATGGTGCGCGCCGCATCACGTGTCGCGGAGCGTTACGGTATTCAGGCGTTGGTGACCGGTGAGGCGTTGGGGCAAGTGTCTAGCCAGACGCTGACCAACCTGCGTTTGATCGATGGGGTAAGCGATACGCTGGTGCTGCGTCCGCTGATCGCCCACGATAAAGAACACATCATTCGTCTGGCGCGTGAAATCGGTACCGAAGATTTTGCGAAGACCATGCCGGAATTCTGCGGCGTGATCTCGAAGAGCCCGACGGTGAAGGCGGTGAAGGCGAAGATTGAGGCCGAAGAGGAGCACTTCGATTTCGCCATTCTGGATCGCGTGGTCGACGAGGCGCAGACCATGGACATTCGCGACATCGCGCGTCAGAGCGAGGCCGGCGTGGTCGAAGTCGAGACCATCGAATCGCTGGCCGAGGGCGATGTGGTGCTGGATATCCGCGCCCCCGATGAGCAGGAGCGTAAGCCGTTGCAGCTCGAAGGGAGCGAGGTGATCTGCCTGCCGTTCTATAAACTGGCCAATGCCTTCGCCGATCTGGACCAAGGCCGTCGTTACGTGCTGTATTGCGAGCGTGGGGTCATGAGCCGTTTGCAGGCCCTCTATCTGCAAGAGCAGGGCTACCACAACGTCCGCGTCTACCGCCCCTAAGCGTTTCCCTCCACCATGTCGCCGCTCAGCCTCGCTTGCAGGCTGAGCGGCAACGTCAAACCATACGCCTCCAGTAGCGCCTCATCGCGCAGGATCTGTGCCGTCTCGCCCTGGGCGGCGATGCGCCCAGCGCAGAGCACCAGCGTTCGTTGCGTCGTCTGTAGGGCTAAATCGAGATCGTGAGTGGCCAGCAGTAGGGCGTTATTCAATCGATTCAGATGATGGATCAGGGTCCGCCGTGCCTGGGGATCGAGCGCCGCGCTGGGTTCATCCAACAGGAGTAAGGCGGGGTGGGTGATCAATAAGGTGGCTAGCGCCGCCCGTTGCTGCTCGCCCCCCGAGAGGTGGTGCGGAGGGCGATCGAGTAGCGGCAGCAGGCCGAAGGTGGTGGCGATCTGTTGGATCTGTTGTTGCCGCGCCGCCTCATCCAGCGGGCTGTCGCAGAGCGATAAGGCGAGCTCTTCACGCAGCGAGGGCAGCAACAGTTGGCACTCTTGGCGTTGAAACAGTAATCCCATCTTGCGCCCCGCGCGTCGGGGCTGTCCGATGCACGACTCCCCCTCGACGAGAATACGCCCGGCGCGGGGAGTCAGGCAGCCGCTTAGGTGTAACAAGAGCGATGACTTACCGCTGCCGTTGGCGCCGACGAGGGCCACCTTCTCGCCATGGCGCAGAGTCAGGTTGACATTACGGAGTACCGCTAATGCCTGGTAGGCGACGGTGAGATGTTCAACCTGCAGCAAGATAGACACGTTCCCCTCCGATGAGTAATAGCAGTGTCAGCAAGATGAAGATCAGGGTCACGCTGTCCCGCCGACGCCAATGCAGATAGCGGCGGATGTCATAGCGCGGCATCGCGGGCTTGCAGCATAGGGCGAGACGCACCTCTTCTGCGTGGCGAGCGGCGTAGACCAATACGGAGCCGAGCATACAGGCGTAGATCCACATCTTGGTGCTGAGCGTTAGGCGTTGGCGGGCCGGCGCGCGTAGCTGCAAGGCTTGCAGGCTAGCACGGAGATAGCGTGCTAAGGTGCTGAGGTGGCGGAAGGTGAGTAGCAACAGCGAGATGACCTGAGGGGGGACACGCATCCCCTGTAATGCTGCCCCCAACGCGCGGGTATCGAGACCGGCGCAGAAGAAGAGCAGGAACGCCAGCGAGACGTTGGATTTGAGCGTTAACAGGAAGGCGAGCGTGACGCCTGGCGATGGGCGTGCTGCCAGGCTGGGGCTCTGGACCTCCGTGCTGCTAAAGGGGAGGGTGAGCCAGAGAAATAGCATCAGGATATTCAAGGGAATAAAGGCGCGATAGGCACCGCGTGGCAGCGGGGTGATCAACAGCGCGAGCGCGGCCAGACAGCCCCAGATGGCGACGCATTGCGGGCTAAGCGTTTGTACCACGCCGCCGCTGGCTAACAACGCGCCCGTGAGCCGGCAGCGCGGATCCCAACCGTAGCGCGGCTTGGCCGAGGGGGTAGATCGGGGAAGATGAAACGAGAACATTAACGGGACTCACCGGCGAGCAGTTCGGGGGCGACCCGCTTCAGAAACAGGAAGGTAAACAGGGTGATTCCCCCCTCCAGCAATGCTAACGGTAGATTGGCAATAAACAGCAGCGTGGCCGTTGAGGCGAGAGCGGCATGACTCCAGCTCAGCGCCAGATAGACGAGTGTGGCGGCGATGACGATGGGCAAGGCACCGCAGAGAAAGGCGATACCCAGCGCCAGGCGGCCGGAGCGCCGCAACCCCGCGCGCAGCGGCAGGCAGCCCAGGAGTGCCGCGCCGCCCATGATGCTGGCATTGACCCCCAGCGACAAGAGCCCGCCAAACTGAAAGAGGATGGCCTGGAGCGCCAGGGCAATGAAGATGGCGGGGAAGGCACTCCAGCCCAAGATGATCCCCATCACGCCGAGCAGGGTAAAGTGTACCGAGCTGGCCCCTAGCGGGATGCGTACCAACGAGGCCAGGAAGAAGGCGCTACTCAGGACAGCGATGCGCGGCAGCTGTTGCGCAGTGGTGCGTCGTAGCGTCAGTGTTGCCAGTAGGGCGCTACCCCCCCAGCCGGTGAGGATCACCGGCAGCGTTAGGATCCCTTCACTGATGTGCATGCGCGTTTTTCCGCCTATGCTGATGCGCCACATAGCCTGCGGCGGCGTAGAGGTTAATAAGTAAGCTAATGCCGAGTAGCGCGCGTAAAGGCAGGGCGAAGCGGGAGAAGAGGTCATGCTTGATCGGCTGGGAGGCCGCCTGGCCCGACGGCGCGCTCACCGTGATGGGGTGGCTGAGCGCATGCCCCATGCCATCGCGCATCTCCAAGCGCCATTCACCGCGCTGATTGGGGACAAAGGCGAAACGCCCCAAACGATCGGTGCGCCCATTCTGATATTCGGTGACGGCATCATTGGGGGCATAGACCTTGATCTGGGCGAAGGGGGCGTCGTCGCCGGTCGAGTAGCCAAACTGTACCACTCGCGCCTGATCGCTGCTCAGATCGTGCGCTAGAACGCTATGCGCGCCGACCGGCGCGGCCAGCCACCCCGCCAGGGGAAGGAGTACCCAGGTTATGCCAGAGCGCATGATCATTGACCTCCTATGCCCCGTTGCCCGCCTGTGGCGTGCGCCAGATGATTAATGCGGAGCGTGCTGATCGCTTATTCTGTGATAGGAAAGACTAACGTTGCCCGCAGATCATATTTATTAATATCCGGTTGGGGCTGTGATTGTGTTACTCCGGTGCGTAATAACCATAGTCCGGGTTGCGTAATTGCAAACTCGGTGATCCCTTGAGCGTCACTCTGTTGATTAGCCAGATAGGCATCGTGCGCCTGTGAATAACCATCGTAGGTAATATTGATTGCGCTCTGCAGTGGTTGACCATCTAATAAGGCTTGAACTTTTATTTTCCCATTGCCTTTAATATCGGCGGGATTGGTGAGTAGAACTAATTCTAATTTTTGCCCTAATACTTGCTGATAGGTGGTATCCCCAGCGCTCGGGTTGAGTAAGGTCTTGGCGAATTTCTCATAACGGTTAACGTTGATGACGTTTTTCCCTTGCGCTTCCAGGGTAGCGCGATCGCCGGGCAACATCCCTTCGGTGGTTTCGCTCCAGGTCTGCGCTAGGCGGTGGCCGACTAACAGGGCACTGCCCGCTTGCGGCAAGACGACCTCGCTGTCCAGGGTGTTGCGCTGGGGTTGCTCGTGCAGGGTCAGGGGGGTATTCGCGCCACCTTGGTATAGGGCTAAGGTGACATCGTTAAGATTCTCCATCTCCTCATTGACCATAAATACATGGGAGGACATCGCTTCGACGCGGACAGCCTCACCGACGTTGAGTTGGCTCTTCTCGGGTTTAATCATAAACTCGTGAGCGGAGGCGGTATTCAGGGCTAGGAGTAGTCCTAAGGGAATAAGTAAGCGAGTGGCTTTAGCGAGCATGGTCATCTCCCGAGGTGGTGTTGGGGGTTAATAAAAATAGAATGATAGAAATGCTAAAATAAGCCGCGCTGAATAACGCGATCCTTTTAATATAAATGATGGGGCGGCGCAACCATCCTATCGAGCGGAATCGGCAGGGTAAGTCGAGGAAAATAACGTTTTGTGATCGCTCAGGAAGTATGATGAATTAATAAAAACTGCATACATAGATGAGGTGGATATTTCCGGGTGATTCTATTTATTTTCCCTAGGGGATTGCGTACCACTACGGCGGCGCCCCCGAGGAGGAGGGGAGCGCCATACGCTTAGTGGTGATAATCGTGGATACCTGCGGCCGTGACCAGCTGCGCCGCGACGGCGGCCGCTTTCTCTCTGCCCAGCAGAATATCGATGATCTTCAGGGCAAAGTCGATGCTGGTACCCGGCCCCTGGCTGGTCAGTAGGCGAACGCGTTCATCGTAATAGGCGCGCTTGTCCATCCACTTCTCGGTGGGGATCTGTGCTTTCATTCCCGGATAGCCGGTCATGTTGGCGATGGGGAATAGGTTGTGGTGTTGCAGGACCACCGCCGGCGTGGCACAGATCGCGGCGACGAGTTTTCCCTCCAGATGCATCTGGCGGATCTTCTCGATCACCAGATCGCTATCGCGCAGGCATTCGGCGCCCGCTAGCCCACCGGGCAGGACAATGACGTCGAACGGCTCATCGGCCACCTGAACCAGCGTGGTGTCAGCCAGCAGACGCACACCGCGTGAGCAAAGAATTTCCCGGTTACCGTCCGGCGCGACGCTGGCGCTGACCACATGGATGCCGGCTCGCACCAGCAGATCGATCGTGGTGACCGCTTCGGTCTCTTCACTGCCAGGCGCCAGACACACCAAGGCCGATACGCTCATAGGTTTGTTCCTTTCGTTTTATCAGATCAAAAAGTTGGCGGTTTTCCGCGAGAGCCAGACCATGGCTGCGGCCACGGCGGATCAGATAGCCGGTGATATAGTCGATTTCGGTATGGCGCTGAGCCTGCACATCTTGCAACATGGAGGAGAGATTGTCGGCGGTCAGATGAATGACCTGCATCACATAGCTGTAGAGCGTTTGGGCGCTGGTACGGTAGCCCTCCGCCTCCATCACCTCGACGATCTCGGCGATCAGGGCGTGGATGTGTTCTTGGTGTTGGACCAGTGCGCCGTTGTGACAACCATACAGTACGCTCAACGGATTGATGACGCAGTTGATCGCCAACTTATTCCATAGCGCGGGTTGAATATTATCGTGCCAGGCGACGTCAGGTAATGCCCGGTGCAAGGCGTCGGCCAGCCCGCTACAGGCTTGCCCCGCCTCGTTAAGCGGGCCGATATGGGTGATGCCGTTGGCGACGTGCCAGACGGTATGTCCCTCACGGCGCGCGGCATGGGTGGTGCTGCCCTGTAACAAGGGTTGCGTGGGCAGTGGCATGAGTTCGTCCAGGGCGCCCATGCCATTGTGTAGCAGCAAAATGGTGCAGTGGGGCGCGAGACGGGGCAACAAGGGGGGCAGTGCGTTGGCGATTTGCCACGCTTTCAGCGTGACCAGCAGCAGGTCACTCTGCGCCAATAGGGCATTATCGTTAGCCGGCAGGCGACGTTGGTCGGTGAGGCCCTGTGGCGTGATCAGATGTACATGACACTCCGACTGAGGGACGCGTAGCCAACCCTGCACCTGGTGCCCGCGCCGCACCAGCGCTGAGAGCCATAATTTGCCCAACGCCCCACAACCTAAAACGGTTATCTTCATTACACCTCCAGTGGCGTTTCCGTGCGCGCCGAAAACGCAGCTTATCTCTGTTCAGTATAAACTTTTCTCCCGCTGATTCGCAGTGCTGTGCGGGGAAATCGCTGCCATCTGTTCAGGGAAAAGACAGGGGAGCGTCTGCGCCTTGCATCATGGCGCCGAGCCGCTATGATGCTCGGCATCATAGTGAGAGGAGAAGTAGCATGCCGTCATTCGATATCGTATCCGAGGTGGATTTGCAGGAAGTACGCAACGCAGTGGAGAACGCCACGCGCGAGTTGGCTTCACGTTGGGACTTCCGCAACGTCGAGGCCAGCATCGAGCTGAATGAAAAGAGCGAGAGCATCAAGCTGACGACTATCTCTGACTTTCAGGTTAAGCAGCTGGTGGATATCCTGCGCGAGAAGCTGGTGAAGCGGGGCATCGAGGCCGGGGCTCTGGAGATCCCGGAGGAGTGTGAGCACAGTGGCAAGCTGTACAGCGTGGAAGCCAAGCTACAGAAGGGCATCGAGTCGGCGATGGCGAAGAAGCTGGTCAAGTTGATCAAGGATAGCAAACTGAAGGTACAGGCGCAGATCCAGGGCGATCAGTTGCGCGTGACCGGGAAGTCACGCGACGATTTGCAGGGGGTGATGGCGCTGGTGCGTGGCGCCGATCTGGGGCAGCCCTTCCAGTTTAATAACTTCCGCGACTGATCGCCGGCGCCTGCGCGCAACGGCCTTACATCGGCTTCGGCGTGCTGGGTGCCGTCTCGGCACAGCATTGCAGGAACTGCTCAATGGCGGCGCGGCTGGTCACGAGGCTATCGATCTTGATGTAGGCCGTGTGCTCGTCGGCGACCAGGATCGCGTCGCTTACCCCCGCCTGTTGGCGTAGCTGCTGTGCCAGGGCCGCATCGGCTGCCAGCGTAGGCGGGAGTACGATGCGTAAGCTGCTGACATAGGGCGGTTCACGCATCGTCAGGCTGATCACAAACCACATTACCGCTAACACGGCACAGCCGGTAAATACCGCCTCGGCCCCGCCGCGCGCGTACACCAAGCCACCGAGAATGCCACCGATGGCGACGCCGATGAACTGGCAGGTGGAGTAGACGCCCATAGCCGTTCCCTTATAACCGGGCGGTGATTCCTTGCTGATCAGCGACGGCAGCATGGCCTCCATCATGTTAAAGGCGCAGAAGAAGAGCAGGATCCCGAGGATGATGCCGGTCAGATGTAACCCGGCATACCACAGCACTACCTCGGCGGCGATCAATATCACCACACAGAATTGAAATACCTGCTTCATGCGCCGCTGCTTTTCGGCATAGATGATGCCGGGCACCATGGCGATAAAGGCCACCAGCATGGTACCCAGATAGACCTTCCATTGTTCGCCACGCGCTAGCCCAGCCTGCTCCATCAATGGCGGTAAGGCGATAAAGCTGGACATCAACAGGATATGCATACACATGATCCCGGCGTTGAGACGCAACAGTGCCGGGTTGACCAATACTCGACCAAAGGCGCCGCGTACTATGCTGGCTTCGCGATTCAGGCGGTGCGCCGTCGGGACGGGGATCAGATAGAGGGTGATCAGCACACCGAGCAAGGCGAGTAGGGCGATCAGCGCGAAGAGACCGGAGAGGCCCAGGGTATGGGTGATCAATGGGCCGGCGACCATGGCGATGGAGAAGGTGACGCCAAAGCTGACGCCGATAAAGGCCATCGCCTTGGTGCGATTCTGTTCGCGGGTGAGGTCGGACAAGAGCGCCATCAGGGCCGCCGCGATGGCACCGGCACCCTGTAGCGCTCGCCCAAGGATCACTCCCCAGATACTGTCGGTCAGCGCGGCGATGACGCTGCCGAGGGCGAAGATCAGCAGGCCTCCGACAATCAACGGTTTGCGGCCTAGACGGTCGGAGAGAATACCGCAGGGGATCTGTAATAGCGCCTGGGTGACGCCGTAGATGCCGATGGCTAGGCCGATCAGCGCCTCGCTGGCGCCGCTGAGGGACATGCCATAGGTGGTCAGTACCGGCAGCACCATGAACATCCCCAGCATGCGCAGGGAGAAGACGGCACCCAGCCCCCAGGTGGCCTTACGCTCGTTGGGGGTCATGCGAAAATCGTTCATTACAACCTCGAATCGGTCGAGCCTCACGCCTGGGGCGTCGGCAGTGCCTGCGCACGGTAGTCGAGCCAAGCGCCCCAGAGCACCCCGGCCACACAGAGGGCCAGCGCCAGCATAAACAGCGGTTCATCCAGCGGGGATAACGCCGTCATCCCCAGGTAGCCCGCCAGCAGCGTCAGCAGCCAGAGGGCGATGAGCAGCACGCCGCCGAGTAACAGGCGCAGCGCGTAGCGATAACCTTGGGCATAGGCGTGGCGTTGGCGGAATGTTCCGGTCGCTTGGACATATTCCAACGTGCGACGGCATAACAGTAGCAACGCCAGCCCGGGTAGGGCGGCGATCACCGAAAACAGGTAGAACAACGGCCAGCCATGCAGTTCGACGAACCAGCCGGCGAGGGGGCCGACATAGACGCGGCCGACGGCGGAGAGGGCGGAGAGCAGGGCGAACTGCGTGGCGGAGAAGGCGCGGTTGCACAGCGTCATCAGCAGCGCGACGAAAGCGGCCGTTCCCATGCCGCCGCACAGGTTTTCCAGGAAGATGGCGCTCCCCATGGTTAGCAGGCTCTTATCCGTGACGGCCAGCAACCAGTAACCAAAGTTAGAGACCCCTTGCAGAATACCGAACAGCATCAGGGCGCGAAACAGCGACAGGCGTTGCATCAATACCCCACCCCACAGGGCGCCGATGATGGTGGCGAGCAGCCCCAGGGTCTTATTGACCAGGCCAACCTCGCCGGCGTCGAAGCCGACACCCCGGATCAGGAAGGTGGTGCTCAAGCTACCGGCGAAGGCATCCCCCATCTTGTACATGACGATTAATAGCAGGATCAGCCAGGCGTTATCACGTTGAAAGAAGTCGCGTAGCGGGGCCAATACCGCCTGTTCCAGGGTGCGTGGCACCGGCACATCGCTTTGCGGCTCTGGCGCCCAGAGGGTGGCGGCGATGCCGATCAACATCAGGCCCGCCATCAGCCAGTAAGTCGCCTGCCAACCGAGGTAGCGATCCGCCAGCCACAGGGCCAGCCCCCCAGAAACCAGCATCGCCAGGCGGTAGCCGAGTACCGAGATCGCCGCCCCGGCACCACGCTCCTCGGCGCTGAGCAGATCGGTTTTGTAGGCATCGAAGACGATATCTTGTGAGGCGGAGCAGAAGGCCACCAGCACCGCCAATAACGCCAGCCACCACAGATGGCGCTGCGGATCCAGCAGCCCCATGGCGAAGATGGTTGTCAATAGCAGGATCTGACTTAACAACAGCCAGCCTCGACGCCGGCCGAGTAAGGGTGGCGTGTAGCGATCCATCAGCGGCGACCAGAGAAACTTGAAGACGTAAGCCTGACCGACCAGCGAGAAGAAGCCGATGGTCTTCAGATCGACGCCCGCGACGGTCATCCAGGCCTGGAGAGTGCCGGAGGTCAAGGCCAACGGGAGCCCCGAGGCGAAGCCGAGCAACAACAGGATGGCGCTACGGCGTTGGGTGAAAATGGCGAAGTAGGCTGTTGGCATAAGGATATTGGCCGGTACGGCGTGCCGTACCGGCATTAGGGTTAACGAGCGTTGGCTTTAATGAAGTCGCTGATGCTGGAGTCCTGCGCCATGGTGCTGACGATATCCGTCAACGCATTGTTGACCGCATTGGTGATCTTGCTATTGCTGGCGGTAAAGGCGCCCTGCTCGTTATAGCTGGCACGGTAGGTTTTCACCAGCTTGCTGCCATTGCGTGCGGTGGCGATGATGGAGACATCGGCGTGCGTGGTGATGTTGTAGCGTAGGTTCCCCTCGCTGACATCGGCGTACAGGCGGTTAACCACGATCTGCAAGTCGACGGCCCCGTTGGCGCCGATCATATAGCCGCGGGCGGTCATCTGTTTTTCCAAGATTTCTTGCAACAGGAAACGCAGATCGCGCTGAGGCATCAGGGTGACCAACTGCCCGTCGCGGTTGACCTTCGCCAGCGCCTTATCAGGGCGAACGTCGGCGCCGTTAATGCTGATGGTGATGCCTTGTAGCGTAGGGTCTTGCTGCGGCAGGGCCATCTGCGGATTGATATTCAGGGTATTGCTTTGGCTAGCGCAGCCGGCCAGGGCGAGCAGAGCCAGCAGCGGAAGAAACAGTTTTTTTAGCATAGTCATTGTGATAGCCATTTTCTGGTGTTGAGTGATAACAGGCACTGCATCGGCTGTGCAGGAGATGGACAGGTATATCATACCATTGCCCTGCCGGGCGAGGGATCCCCGGCGGGGGATTTTCTTCCCTGGTCGGTCAACGCGGGATCACCCGCAGAAAATCATGATTTACCCTATTGATTATAAGGATATATTTGTAGTTGAAAGCCGATGGATCGTGACGTTAAATTAACGTTAGGAGTGCGTAGAATGGCAAAAAGCGGCTACGCTTTAGGATAAGGAGGCGGAAAGATAGACTTGGCCCCCCGATGGGGAGCGAGGACTATCGGATGCGAGTGCGGTGCCTGCCGCCGCGATGTGCTCCCGACGCGTTAGCGTGTCATGTACCACTGCCGTTGCCGGATAAGGGGATGTCGTATGATGAGAGAGCAGATAGAAGCCAAACTGCGCGCGGCTTTTGAGCCGGTCTATCTTGATGTGGTTGACGAAAGCTATCGGCACAATGTGCCTGCAGGATCGGAGACCCATTTCAAGGTGGTCATGGTCAGTGACCGCTTCCAGGGCGAGCGTTTTTTGCAACGTCACCGCGCGATTTATGGCGCGTTGGCCGAAGAGATGGCGGATGGGGCCCATGCCCTGGCGCTGCATACCTATACCCGTAAAGAGTGGGCCGGTTTGCAGGATACGGTGTTAGCCTCGCCGGTTTGCCGCGGTGTCGGGAACGGTAGCGCTAGCCTCGCGTAAACGGAACTTTTTCAGCGCGCGGCGGCCAAAGAGAGGCGAGTGCCGCGACGGAGATGGCCATTAGGCCATCTTTTTTTGTCTGTGTCGCCGGGGCGAACGGCGGGGAGTTCGGGGTGAAAGTGTGAGGCGCCGCGTGACTTAATCCCGCGGGTTCTCGACTCCCAGTGCGCGCATCGCTATAATGTCGCGTCTATTTTTCCGGAATGGTATTCGGGACGCATCTGAAAACAGGGAATGCAATATCGGCCCAATGAATTTCGAGCAGCATCGAGGCGGCGACGCGCTAGCGTCTCCCGAGCTTACCGCGGTAAGCGCGGGGAGGGGCGGCGATAACGGCTAAGATGGCACTTGAAAGGCGGCGGGCGTGACTCTTGCGCCGTCCCGCTTCAGAGTAAGTTGCGGCTCTCAGGCATGATGCAGAGAACGGCTTCTAGCGTTGACCGAGCACTGTGATTTTTTGAGGTATAAGATGCAAGTTTCTGTTGAAACCACCGAAGGCCTGGGTCGTCGCGTAAATATTACTGTTGCTGCTGATAGCATCGAAAAAGCAGTAGAAAGCGAACTGCGTAATGTTGCCAAGAAGGCACGCATTGACGGTTTCCGTAAGGGCAAAGTGCCGATGAACATCGTCGCTCAGCGTTATGGCGCATCTGTACGTCAGGACGTGCTGGGCGATCTGATGCAGCGTAATTTCGTCGACGCGATCATCAAAGAAAAACTGAATCCGGTCGGTGCGCCGAAGTATGTACCGGGCGAATACAAACTGGGCGACGACTTCACCTACGCGGTAGAGTTCGAAGTTTACCCGGAGATCGAACTGAAGGGTCTGGATACCATCGTGGTTGAGAAGCCGCTGGTAGAGGTGAAAGACGCCGACGTTGACGCCATGGTTGAAACCCTGCGTAAGCAGCAGGCTTCCTGGGTGGCGAAAGAGGGTGAAGTGGCTGGCGAAGATCGTGCAACCATCGATTTCACCGGCTCTATCGACGGCGAAGTCTTCGAAGGTGGCAAGGCGACCGATTTCGTTCTGGCCATGGGCCAGGGCCGCATGATCCCGGGCTTTGAAGACGGTATCCTGGGTCACAAAGCGGGTGAAGAGTTCGTCATCGATGTAACCTTCCCGGAAGATTACCACGCTGAAAACCTGAAAGGTAAAGCGGCTAAATTCGACATCGTGCTGAAGAAAGTCGAAGAGCGCGAACTGCCGGAAATGACTGCCGAGTTCATCAAGCGTTTCGGCGTGGCTGATGGCTCCCTGGAAGGCCTGAAGGCTGAAGTTCGTAAGAACATGACCCGTGAACTGAAAAATGCCGTGCGTAACCGCATCAAGGCGCAGGTTCTGGACGGTCTGGTGAGCGCGAACGAAATCGACGTGCCGGCAGCCCTGGTCGACGGCGAAATCGACGTGCTGCGTCGTCAAGCCGCACAGCGTTTCGGTGGCAATGAGCAGCAAGCGATGGAGCTGCCGCGTGAACTGTTCGAAGAGCAGGCTAAGCGTCGTGTCATCGTCGGTCTGCTGCTGGGCGAAGTGATCAGCAAGAACGAGCTGAAAGCAGACGACGCTCGCGTTAATGCGCTGATCGAAGAGATGGCTTCTGCCTACGAAGATCCGCAGGAAGTGATCGAGTTCTACAGCAAGAACAAAGAGATGATGAACAACATGCGCAACATGGCACTGGAAGAGCAAGCGGTTGAACTGCTGCTGGCCCAGGCCAAAGTGAGCGAGAAAGAGACCACCTTCAACGAGCTGATGAACCAGCCGCAGGCCTAAGTTGTTCGCCTGATTGATTAAGGTCATCTGAAAAACCTTCGCCGTAGGGCGAAGGTTTTTTTTTAGTGGGCGCCTTTATTTTGCCGTGTTCACCCCCAAATGAGTGAAATACTGTCTTCCTGAGGCGCAGGGACAGCAGAGGAGGGCCCGATTGTGCATAGTCAATCCGGCCTATCTCAAGTAGAATCAAAACGTACCACTGCTGAAGAGATTTCTATAGGAGACGGTTAATGTCATACAGTGACCAGCGTGAGTTAGCACCGCACATGGCGTTGGTGCCCATGGTTGTTGAGCAGACTTCGCGCGGCGAGCGTTCATACGATATTTTTTCCCGTCTGCTCAAAGAACGCATTATTTTTCTGACAGGGCAGGTCGAAGATCACATGGCCAACCTGATCGTGGCCCAGATGCTGTTCCTGGAAGCAGAAAACCCGGAAAAAGACATCCACTTATATATCAACTCACCGGGTGGGGTGATCACCGCCGGGATGTCTATCTATGACACCATGCAGTTTATCAAACCGGATGTCAGCACCATCTGCATGGGGCAAGCCTGCTCCATGGGATCGTTCCTGCTGGCTGCCGGGGCGCAGGGCAAGCGTTTCTGCCTGCCTAACTCTCGGGTCATGATCCATCAACCGTTGGGCGGTTTCCAAGGTCAGGCGACCGATATTGAGATCCACGCGAAAGAGATCCTCAGTATCAAGGCGCGCATGAACACCCTGATGGCCAAGCACTCCGGTCAGCCACTGGAGGTGATCGAGCGTGATACCGAGCGCGATCGCTTCATGTCTGCACAGGAAGCGGTCGATTACGGTCTGGTCGATGCCGTGCTGACCCAGCGCGCCTGATTTGTGCGGCGAACCGCCCCACATGCTGCCACTCTGGCCATTCGCCGATATACTAGAGCGATAAAAGCGCCCACGGGCGCTTTCGTGTGGATAGGCTGTGTGCCGCGCGGATCAGCGCCAAGGTCATGATAGGGCCTACGCCCGCCGCGGGTGGGACAGCAATTAAATGAAAGAGGTTTACTGATGACAGATAAGCGCAAAGACGGCTCTGGCAAGCTGCTGTACTGCTCTTTTTGCGGCAAAAGCCAGCATGAAGTTCGTAAGCTGATCGCCGGTCCGTCAGTGTATATCTGCGATGAATGTGTCGATCTGTGTAACGACATCATTCGCGAAGAGATCAAAGACGTGACGCCGCACCGCGAGCGTAGCGCACTGCCGACTCCCCATGAGATCCGTCATCACCTGGATGACTATGTCATCGGTCAGGAGCAGGCGAAGAAGGTGCTGGCGGTGGCGGTGTATAACCACTATAAACGCCTGCGTAACGGCGACACCAGTAACGGCGTCGAGTTGGGTAAGAGCAATATCCTGCTGATCGGCCCGACCGGTAGCGGCAAGACCCTGCTGGCAGAGACGTTGGCTCGTCTGCTGGATGTGCCGTTCACCATGGCGGATGCGACGACCCTGACCGAAGCCGGCTATGTCGGCGAGGATGTCGAAAATATTATCCAGAAGCTGTTGCAGAAGTGCGACTACGACGTGCAAAAGGCCCAGCGCGGCATCGTCTACATTGACGAGATTGACAAGATCTCCCGTAAGTCGGACAACCCGTCGATTACCCGTGACGTATCGGGTGAAGGGGTGCAGCAGGCGCTGTTGAAACTGATCGAAGGGACGGTCGCGGCCGTTCCCCCGCAGGGCGGACGGAAACATCCGCAGCAGGAGTTCTTGCAGGTGGATACCTCCAAGATTCTGTTCATCTGTGGTGGTGCCTTCGCCGGGTTGGATAAGGTGATCGGTCAGCGTGTGAATACCGGCACCGGTATCGGCTTCGGCGCGAAGGTGAAAGGGAAGGCGGATAAGGCCAGCGAGAGTGAGCTGCTGGGCCAGGTCGAGCCGGAAGATCTGATCAAGTTTGGTCTGATCCCGGAGTTCATCGGTCGTCTGCCGGTGGTCGCCACCCTGAAAGAGTTGGATGAAGCGGCGCTGATCCAGATCCTGAAAGAGCCGAAGAACGCCCTGACCAAGCAGTATCAGGCGCTGTTTGGCCTGGAAGGGGTCGAGTTAGAGTTTCGCGACGAAGCCTTAACCGCCATCGCGAAGAAGGCGATGGCGCGTAAGACCGGTGCGCGTGGCCTGCGTTCGATCGTCGAGGGGACGCTGCTCGATACCATGTACGATCTGCCCTCCATGGAGAACGTGGAGAAGGTGGTCGTCGATGAGCAGGTTATCGAAGGGCAGAGTAAGCCGATGCTGATTTACGGACAGCCCGAGGCGCAAGCTGCCGGCGAGTAACTCGCCACCCTCGGTGGCACGCGTTCGCCATCGGCGTGCTGAGTAGATGGGACAGTAGGAGAAATGGGGGATGGCATCCCCCATTTTTTTTCCGTAGATCGTGGCGTTGAATCCCGCCAATATAGCCCCATATACTCTAGTAATCCTTTGGTGAAACAGTCTTTACTCATGATGTGGCGCTGTTTCGCCATAACCTGGCGGAAGCTAAACAAAGAGAGAGCTCTATGAATCCTGAGCGTTCCGAACGCATAGAAATCCCCGTATTGCCGTTGCGCGATGTGGTGGTTTATCCGCACATGGTGATTCCGTTGTTTGTAGGCCGGGAAAAGTCGATCCGCTGCCTGGAAGCCGCAATGGATCACGACAAGAAGATCCTGCTGGTGGCACAGAAAGAGGCGTCGACCGACGAGCCGGGCGTCAACGATCTGTTTACCGTCGGGACGGTGGCCTCCATTCTGCAGATGCTGAAGCTGCCGGATGGTACGGTAAAAGTGCTGGTGGAGGGGATCCAACGTGCCCGCATCACCACGCTGTCTGATGGTGGCGAACACTTTGCCGCCCAGGCAGAGTACCTGGCGACGCCGGAGATGGACGAACGCGAGCAGGAGGTGCTGGTACGTACCGCCATCAATCAGTTTGAAGGCTATATCAAACTGAACAAGAAGATCCCGCCGGAGGTGCTGACCTCGCTGAACAGCATCGATGATGCCGCTCGCTTGGCCGATACCATCGCCGCCCATATGCCGTTGAAGCTGAACGACAAGCAGACGGTGCTGGAGATGTTCGACGTGGCCGAGCGTCTGGAATATCTGATGGCGATGATGGAGTCCGAGATCGATCTGCTGCAAGTCGAGAAGCGCATCCGTAACCGGGTGAAGAAGCAGATGGAGAAGAGCCAGCGCGAGTACTATCTGAATGAGCAGATGAAGGCCATTCAGAAAGAGCTGGGTGAGATGGACGATACGCCAGACGAGTTCGAGGCGCTGAAGCGCAAGATCGAAGCCGCCAAGATGCCGAAAGAGGCGCGTGAGAAGGCGGAAGCCGAGCTGCAAAAGCTGAAGATGATGTCGCCGATGTCGGCGGAAGCCACCGTGGTGCGCGGTTATATCGACTGGATCGTGCAGGTGCCGTGGCATGCTCGCAGCAAGGTGAAGAAAGATCTGCGTAAGGCGCAGGAGACGCTGGACGCCGACCATTATGGTCTGGAGCGCGTCAAAGATCGCATCCTGGAATACCTAGCGGTGCAGAGTCGCGTCAGCAAAATCAAGGGACCGATCCTGTGCCTGGTCGGGCCGCCGGGGGTAGGTAAGACTTCGCTGGGGCAATCCATTGCCCGCGCTACCGGGCGTCAGTATGTGCGTATGGCGCTGGGCGGCGTGCGTGACGAGGCGGAGATCCGCGGTCATCGTCGGACTTACATCGGCTCCATGCCGGGTAAACTGATCCAGAAGATGGCCAAGGTGGGTGTGCGTAACCCATTGTTCTTGCTGGATGAAATTGACAAGATGTCTTCCGACATGCGCGGCGATCCCGCCTCGGCACTGTTGGAGGTCTTGGATCCGGAGCAGAACGTCGCCTTTAACGATCACTACCTGGAGGTCGATTACGATCTGTCCGATGTGATGTTTGTCGCCACCTCAAACTCGATGAACATCCCGGCGCCGCTGTTGGATCGTATGGAGGTGATCCGTCTGTCCGGCTACACCGAGGACGAGAAGCTCAACATCGCTCGCCAGCATCTATTGCCGAAGCAGATCGAGCGTAACGCGTTGAAGAAAGGCGAGTTAACGGTGGACGACAGCGCGATCGTCGGCATCATCCGTTACTACACGCGTGAGGCGGGGGTGCGGGCGCTGGAGCGTGAGATCTCCAAGCTGTGCCGTAAGGCCGTCAAGCAGCTGTTGTTGGACAAGTCGCTGCGCCACATCGAGATCAATGGCGATAATCTGAAGGATTATCTGGGAGTACAGCGTTTCGATTATGGCCGGGCCGACAGCGAAAACCGTGTCGGGCAGGTGACAGGCTTGGCCTGGACCGAGGTGGGCGGCGATCTGCTGACTATCGAAACGGCCAGCGTACCGGGTAAGGGCAAGCTGACCTATACCGGTTCGCTGGGTGAGGTGATGCAGGAGTCGATCCAGGCGGCGTTGACGGTCGTCCGTGCGCGTGCCGAGAAGTTGGGGATCAATCAGGACTTCTATGAGAAGCGCGACATCCACGTCCACGTACCGGAAGGGGCTACACCGAAAGATGGGCCGAGCGCCGGTATCGCGATGTGTACGGCACTGGTCTCTTGCCTGACGGGTAATCCGGTGCGCGCCGATGTGGCGATGACCGGGGAGATCACGCTGCGTGGTCAGGTGCTGCCGATCGGTGGGCTGAAAGAGAAGCTGTTGGCCGCGCATCGTGGCGGTATCAAAACCGTCCTGATCCCGGATGATAATAAGCGGGATCTGGAGGAGATGCCGGAGAACGTCCTGCGCGATCTCGACATCCATCCGGTGAAGCGCATCGACGAGGTTTTAACCTTGGCGCTGCAGAATGCGCCGTTTGGCATGGACGTTGTCACCGCGAAATAGTGACATATCGCAAAGTACGTTGATAAAACATCGGCTGGCGGCCCATTTCGGGCTTGCCAGCCTTTTTTTGTGCCGCTAACGTAGAGCCCTGTCAGCCGTAGCGAGCGCCGTAGATGCGTTGGCCGGTCATGACAGGCTTGAGATAACTGCTGCGCGGTCGTACGGTAGGGAGACTCGTTTCCTGTGCGACCGGGATTTTTAAAGGGGATGAGAGAGTGAATAAATCACAACTGATCGACAAGATTGCCGAGGGTGCTGATATTTCCAAGGCGGCAGCCGGTCGTGCGCTGGATGCCTTCATTGCCTCCGTGACCGAAAGCCTGCAACAGGGTGATGCCGTCGCTCTGGTCGGTTTTGGCACCTTCGATGTGCGTGAACGTGCTGCGCGTACTGGCCGCAACCCGCAGACGGGGAAGGAAATCGAGATTTCCGCTGCGAAGGTACCGGGTTTCCGTGCGGGTAAGGCGCTGAAAGACGCGGTGAACTAAGCGTCGAGCGCGATGCGCCTGGCATCGGTAGTGGCGATTTCTGCAAATCGCAAACAATCGACTGACGCCATGGCGTAGCTAAGGTAAAATACAAGGCGCATCATGTTGATGCGCTTTTTTTATGGCTGGCAACTGCCTTCCCTGCACATCGTGGCATGATGCCTCGTCAGGGTAGCCTGAAGCAGTTAATCTATAGCGTGTGCTGTGCATAGCCGGGCGAGTCCCGGCACGACGCGGAGTCACAACGTATTACCAACAATCACAGCGGAGTGTTGCCACACTATGATGGACAATTTACGCGCGGCCGCCAATCACGTCGTGCTCAAGGTTATCCTGGCTCTGATCATCATCTCGTTTGTGCTGACCGGGGTAGGTAATTATCTGATCGGTGGTTCCGGCGACTATGCGGCCAAAGTGGATGGTCAGGAGATCAGTCGGGCCCAGTTGGAGCAGGCGGTACAGAATGAGCGTAGCCGTTTGCAGCAGCAGCTGGGCGATCAGTTCTCGGTGCTGGCAGGCAACGAAGGGTATATGAAGGAGCTGCGTCAGCAGGTGCTGTCACGCATGATCGACGATGTGTTGCTCGATCAGTACGCCAAGAAATTGAACCTGGCTATCAGCGACGCCCAGGTGAAAGAGGCGATTCGTACCCTGCCTTATTTCCAGACGGATAACCATTTCGATAACGCCAAGTATCTGGAGATGGTGGCGCGTCTGGGGTTGACGCCAGATAGCTATGCACAACTGATGCGCCAGCAACTGGTGACGCAGCAACTGATCCAGGGCTTCACCGCCACCGGTTTCACGTTGCCGAGCGAAGTCTCCTCCCTGGCGGCGTTGACCATGCAGCAACGTCTGATCAATCTGGCAACCATCGACATCAAGCAATTGATGCCGCAGCAGAAGGTGAGCGATGCCGAGCTGCAAGGTTACTACCAGCAGCACCAGAATAGCTTTATCGCCCCTGAGGCGGTACGTGTGAGCTATATCGAGATGGATGCCGCCGCGATCAATGACAAGATGACCGTCAGCGATGCGGAGATCAGCGCCTATTACGATCAGCATAAGCGCAGCTTCACCCAACCGGAGCGCAATAAGTACAGCGTGATCCAGGTGAAGAGTGAGGCGGAAGCCAAGGCGATCGCCGAACAACTGGCCAAGGGGGCCGACTTCGCCACCCTGGCGAAAGAGCACTCTAGCGATATTATTTCCCGTAAGAATGGCGGGGAGTTGGGCTGGATGGAGCCGGAGAGTACGCCGCAGGAGATCCTGAACGCCAAGCTGACGACCAAGGGGCAGGTTTCTGCGCCGATCGCCTCTAGCGTCGGTTATCTGATCGTACGTCTGGATGACATGCAGCCGGCGGTGATTAAACCGCTGTCAGAGGTGCGTGCCGCCATCGCCGATAAGGTGAAGCAACAGAAATCGCTGGATGCCTTCTATGCGATGCAACAGAAGGTGAGCGACGCCGCTACCAGCGATAACGACTCGTTGGCTGGTGCGGAAGAAGCCGCCGGGGCTAAGGCGACCGAGACCGCATGGTTTACCCGTGATAGCGTACCGGCTGCATTGAACTTTAAGCCGGTGGTGCAGGCGATCTTCGATGGCTCGCTGTTTGGCGAGAATGGCACGCCGGGTAGCAACTCCGACGTGATCAGTGTCGAGGGCGATCGCGCCTTTGTCCTGCGCGTCAGCGCGCATAAGCCGGAGGCGGTCAAGCCCTTCGACCAGGTACGCGATCAGGTGACCGAGCTGCTGAAACGTCAGAAGGCGATCGCCCAGGCGCGTAGCGAGGGTGAAAAACTGTTGGCTGCGTTGCAGGCGGGTAAAGGCGATGCCGCGTTGCAGGCCGCCGGGTTGAGTTTCGGCGCCGAGCAGACGTTGACGCGCGCCTCCGATGACCGTCAGCTGGTGGATACGGTGTTTGCACTGCCACATCCGCAGGCGAATAAGCCGGTATATGGCCTCTCGGAAGATCGTCAGGATAACATCGTGCTGATCCGCCTGAATGCGGTGAAAGCGGGCCAATTGACGGCGGAAGAGCAGAAAGCCTTCGCTTCGCAGATGCTGACCGGCGAGACCGGGATCACCTTCGAGGCATTGATGGATAACCTGCGCGCCAATGGCAAGATTAAGCTGGGCGCAGCGGCGGAAATGCAGTAATCACCGCAGCAGTACGAGAAACAATGTAACGTATCAAGGCCGCGTCAGCGGCCTTTTGCGTCTCTGGTGGCGAACTTTTGTCAGCGGATGCACCTTCGGGCATGGTAAGCGAGTTTGCTAACCGATCAGAAGGAGAACTGTCATGTCTTTATTTACCTTATTGTTATCCTCCCCGCTGTGGCTCTCTCTGCTGTTTTTTCCCCTCCGTCCCCAGGCCGCGCCAGTCATTTCATCGACCACCACCACGATGCCCGCCTCTGGCGCACGGGGGAGCACGGCGCCCCAGGGAGAGCGGCTGAATATTAATCAGGCCTCGGCACCGGCCCTGGCGGCGGGAATGACGGGGGTGGGACTGGATAAGGCGCAGGCGATCGTCGACTTTCGGCAACAGCACGGCGCCTTCTCTAGCCTTGAGCAACTGTTGCAAGTGAAGGGAATCGGCCGGGCGCTGTTAGAGAAGAATCGCGCACGCTTGGCGTTATAGCTCCCGCCGTCGTGCGGCGGGAGGCGATGAGCGGGGGGTTAGGCCAAGCCGCTCTTCTGGCGCAGGGAAGCCATCACACCCGCCGGGTCGGCCTGGTATTGTTGCAGGCCGTGCGCCCGGAGGTGGCAGGCGGCGCAGTGGCCACATCCGTCGCCCTGGATGCCGTTATAGCAGGTCAGGGTATCGTGACGTACCCGCTCTAGCTGGCCGTAATAGTCGGCTAACGCCCAGGTCTCCGCCTTATTGAGCCACATCAGCGGCGTCTCGAAACGAATGTCTCTGGCCATCCCCAGGCTCACCGCGTGATGCAGTGCCTTGACGAACGCATCGCGGCAGTCGGGATACCCCGAGAAGTCCGTCTCACAGACCCCGGTGATCACCGCCTCGGCCTCGACCTGGTAGGCGTAAATCGCCGCCAGGGTGAGGAACAGAATATTGCGCCCCGGTACGAAGGTATTTGGAATCCCCGTTTCACTCTGGGTGGGCACCGGGATGTTGTCCCGGGTCAGGCTGCTGATCGCGAGCTCATTTAATAAGCCGACATCTAACACCTTATGGGCACTGGCACCGAGTTGATGGGCCAGATTACGGGCGACATCGATCTCGGCGCGGTGGCGCTGCCCATAGTCGAAGGTGATGCAATGGACATCGTCGTAGCGTTGCAACGCCTGGATCAGGCAGGTGGTTGAATCCTGTCCGCCACTGAAAACCACAACGGCGCGTTTCATATAAACCTCGATAATCTATTCAAGAGAGCATGAGGTTATGGTAGCGGCTCAATCGGACGATGAACAGTCTTCATCCGGCGCCGGCACCCATGCTTGGCAAAAGTCGAACCAGCCGTGGGCGGTCAATACGATGCCGTTGACGCGAGGCGGGACGCTAACCTGATAGCGGTAGTTGAACAGCGGCGCCATGTAACCCTGAGTCATCAGCGTGTGGTAGAGGCGCTGGAGCGCGGCCAGGCGTGACGTCTCGTCGGCCATTTGCTGCTGGCGGTTAAGCTGCTCCAACGTATCCCGGTAGCTGGCCGAAGGGAGGATCGCCGGCCACAAGCGATCGGTACGCGGCCAGTTGTCTAACGTGGCGCCGGGGGATTCGCCGATGCGCTTATCACCCAGGATGATATCGGCCTGGGCCAACAGCGCGTCATCGAGCCAGCGTTTACCGGCGAAGAAGCGCAGTTCCAGGATACAGCCGAGGCGCGCCAGGCGGGATTGGAGGCGGCGCGCCAACTGATGCAGCGGCGCCGCTGGCTGCGTCAACAGGACCAGTTGGGGAGGTAAGGGGCAAGGCGTGGCGGGGTAGTCGGGGAGCGGCCAGTCGGGGAGCAGCTCCTCGCAGCGTAGGGTGATCCCCTCCTCAAGAGGGAGGGCGCTAAAGCTCTCCGCGTCGCGCATCAGTCCCAGGAGATAACGCGCCTGGGGGGATGTCAGCCTTCCCTGGCGCTGATTAATGGCCATATAACCGAAACCCAAGCTGGTGCTGGTCTTGAGCCGACGGCTATCTTGAATCCCCTCATCGGGCCCGATCTGGATGCGTACCGCATCCAGACAGGCGCGTAACGCCGCATGTGGTCCGGCGGTGATCCAGTATTCGATGGCGTGCAGATAGGGGCGCTGCAAATGGTATCCCGGGTATTGTTCCAGACGCAGCAACGTCGGATGGGCGTTCGCTAAGCGAAATGGCCCGGCCCCGATATCGGCCAACTGTGGATGGGGCAGTAGACAAAGCAGATTAGCCAGTCGGTGCGCCAGCCAATAATCGGGGCGCCTGAGGAGGAAGCGTAAGCACAGCGGATGAGGCTGATCGATCGCCGACACGCTGGCTAAAAGGGCTCCGGCCTGCGGATGCGTGCGCCGCTGCTGCAGCACCGCTAACAGTTGTGCCGTGGTGATGGCTTGGCCATGGTGCCAGTGGAGATCGCTGTGCAGTTGGAAGCGCCAACAGAGGCCATCGGCACTGACTTGCCAGTGGTGGGCGAGATCCGGCTGTGGCGCCGTGTTGCCGGGGACGAAGCGCGTGAGTCCGGCATGGATCGTGTGTGCCAGATGCTGCTCCGCACGCCCGCTCAGTTGCAGCGGATGAATCGACTCCAGCGGACGGTAATAGGGGATACGCAGGGTCGGCAGCTCGGCTGACCACTGCCCGCCGAGGTGGGGTTGCAGGTAGGGCATCAGGTGCGCCGGATCACGCGCCGCAAGGCGCAAGGCCCCCTGGTGATTGCCCTCCTGCAATAGACTTTCCATCAGTTGGCGACGGAGTTGCTGTACCGGTACGCGGCAATGTAAGCAGCCCCGCCGACCTCGGCCGGCGCTGGCTTGCCAACTCAGCCAACCGATGTCTTGCAACTGGTTGAGCAACGTTCGCGTATGGCGCTCGCTACAGCAGACCGTCGCGGCCAACTCGGCGACGGTGGTCGCCCGAGGGGCATCTCCGGCGAATTGATAGAGCCGTTGGTATTGGTTGAGACGTTGCAGTAGGCGCATCGCTAAATCCTGAACACTTTTCTCTAATTGTTCACTATTAGTTCCGTAAATACCACGCGATACTGCACAACATGCAGAAGGGGTCACAGAGGGGAGGCAGCATGCGTTTGGCAGCGTTTGATATGGACGGCACACTATTGATGCCGGATCACCGCATCGGGGCGGAGACGCTTGAGGCTTTGCGGCACTTGGCGCGGCGGCGGGTGATGCTGACCTTCGCCACCGGGCGTCACTTCCTGGAGGTGAGTCGTATGACGCAACGGCTCGGTCTGCACGGACATTTGATCACCGGCAACGGTACCCGAGTGCATGACCGTAACGGCAAGCTGCTCTTTCGCCAGGATCTGGCACCCGACGTGGTGCATGAGCTGCTCCATGTGACATGGAGCGACAGCGCCTCGGTGCATCTGTTTCGTGACGATGGCTGGCTGACGGGGCACGCCTGTCCTGAGCTCTTGATCCCTCATCAAGCGGATGGTTTCGCCTATCGTCTGGTGGACGTACGCCAGTTGCCTGCCTATGGCATCAGCAAAATCTGTTTTATCGATCATCATCAGCGTCTATTGACGTTGCAGCAGCGATTACGCCAGCACTTAGGCACGGCAATCGACCTCTGTTTCTCGGGCCGTGACTCGTTGGAGGTGGTGCCACCAGGCAGTAATAAGGGCAATGCGTTGGCGGTGCTATGCGACCATGTCGGTGTCTCGTTGGCCGAGTGTATGGCCTTTGGCGATGCGATGAATGATCGGGAGATGCTGGCGATGGTCGGTCAAGGATTCATCATGGGGAACGCCTTGGCGCAACTGCGACAAGCCTTGCCTCATTTGCGCGTCATCGGCGACTGTCAGCAGCAGGCGGTGGCACAACAATTAACATTTTGGCTTACACGATCTACCCTCACAATTCCCCCGAATCACTGAGGCTTTTCGGCCAGCCGACAAGGGAACCTGACTGTCCCCTTGTCGGTTTTTCTTTTGTCGCCAATCCTAACCCTAACCCTCGCCATGCCTTCTGGGCAGCTATCCCATTTATGCGGGAAAAGGATTGATTATTATGGTGCGTATTGGCCTAATTGGAGGAAATATTTCTCCTGGAGGCCCCTATGCTGGATAAAATCGACCGTAGCCTGTTGAATATGTTACAGCGGGACTGCACCCTGTCGTTGCAAGTCCTGTCCGAGGCCGTCAATCTGACGTCGACTCCTTGCTGGAAGCGACTGAAGCGCCTGGAGGAGGAGGGCTACATTACGCAACGGGTGGCGTTGCTGGACAAGGAGAAGCTTGGCCTGGGATTGACGGCCTTTGTGGCGATCAAGACCCAGTATCACAGTGCGGAGTGGTATGGCCACTTTGTGCAGCAGGTAGAACATATGCCGGAGATCTTGGCGTTTTATCGCATGGCGGGTGAGTATGATTACCTGATGCAGGTACAAGTCGCCGATATGAAGAGCTTCGATGAGTTTTATAAGCGCCTGGTGACGGCGGTGAAAGGACTGAGCGATGTCACCTCCAGCTTCGCGATGGAGCAGATCAAGTTTACCACGGCGTTGCCACTCCGCGACTAGCGCATACGCTGGCATCGGATCGGCTGCCGGCGCTCACGACGACCCACATAACATCATACCGCGCTGGCGGTGAGTCGGCGCTGCCCCACGCTGCGCCACATTAGACGCAACACTGGCCATTTCGCACTATTTTGGTGCCATGCGCCTCGTCTCGCCTTACCCCTCAGTTTTGTGACTAACCCCGCATGATCACTGCACTTTTTCACACTATTTTCACTCCTGGCATGACCTTTGCTGAATGTTTCGCTGTATGAGGTGGCGTTTATGGAGGAGAGCGCGATGAAACTGGTGAGTGCGGTGATCAAGCCATTTAAGTTGGATGAGGTGCGCGATGCGCTCTCGGCCATGGGGATCTGTGGGTTGACGGTGACGGAGGTGAAGGGATTTGGTCGGCAGAAGGGGCACGCCGAACTGTACCGTGGCGCGGAGTACGCCGTTAATTTCTTACCCAAGGTCAAGATCGAGATCGCGCTGGCGGATGATCGGCTCGAGGCGGTGATCGAGGCGATCTGCCATGCGGCGGGTAGTGGAAAAATTGGCGACGGTAAGATCTTTGTCGCTGACTTAACGCGCGTGGTACGCATCCGTACCGGTGAATGCGATGAGGCGGCGTTGTGATGATGGGCAAGGAGGGGGAAAGCATGATGACCTTACGTAAGGGAATGGTTGCGGCACTATGGTTGCCGGGGACGGCGTTAGCCGCGACACCGCTCGCGGATCGGGCGGACAATGGTTTCATGTTGATCGCTACCGCGTTGGTGCTGTTTATGACCCTGCCGGGTATCGCCCTATTCTATGGCGGATTATTGCGCGCTAAGAACGTCCTATCCCTGATGACGCAGGTGATGGTGATCTTCGCCCTGATCAGCGTGCTGTGGGTGCTGTACGGCTATAGCTTGACCTTCGGCAAGGGTAACGCGCTGGTGGGCAACCTACACGGTGTGATGCTACGCGGCATCGGTCTGCACGATGTCACCGGTTCGATCTCAACCCTGGTGCATGTGGCCTTCCAAGGCTCGTTCGCCATCATCACCGTGGCGCTGGTGGTGGGCGCGTTTGCCGAACGCATGCGCTTCGGCGCGGTGCTGATCTTTGCCGTGCTGTGGTTCACCCTCTCCTATATTCCGTTGGCCCATATGGTATGGGGCGGGGGATGGTTGGCGACGGATGGCGCGCTGGATTTCGCCGGTGGAACGGTGGTGCATATCAATGCGGCGGTGGCCGGGTTGATCGGCGCCTATCTGTTAGGGCCGCGTAGTGGTTATGGACGAGAGGCGTTCAAGCCCCACAGCCTGCCGCTGGTCTTCCTCGGTAGCGCCATTCTCTATGTCGGCTGGTTTGGCTTTAACGCTGGTTCTGCCGGGGCGGCCAGCGATATTGCGGCGTTGGCCTTCCTCAATACGGTGATCGCCGCTGCCGGCGCCATCCTCTCGTGGCTGTTGATGGAGTGGTGGCTGCGTGGCAATCCCTCGCTACTGGGGGCGTGCTCCGGTTGTATCGCCGGGCTGGTGGCGGTGACGCCTGCGGCCGGGAGCGTCGGGGTCGGCGGAGCGTTACTGCTTGGGGTGTTAGCCGGTATGGCGGGGCTATGGGGGGTCGTGGTACTGAAACAGTGGCTACGGGTGGATGATGCCTGCGATGTCTTTGGGGTACATGGCGTGTGCGGTATTGTGGGGTGCCTAGCGACCGGAGTCTTGAGCGCCGACGCGTTGGGCGGGACCGGTTACGCCAGCGGCGTCACCATGGGACATCAGGTGTGGGTGCAGGCGCTGAGCGTGTTGGTGAGCGTACTGTGGTCGGCGGCGGCGGCACTGATCGCCTATAAGGTTGCCGATCGGTGCGTCGGTCTACGCGTCAGTGAGGAGCAGGAGCATACCGGGCTGGATGTAACCAGCCACGGTGAGAGCGCTTATAACCGTTGACCTTGCGCCATCCCGGCGCGTGGCTCAGCGCGCCGGATGCTGGCGAATGAGGCCCTCTTGCACGGCGGAGGCCACCAATTGCCCTTGGCGATCGAAGAATTGGCCCCGCACCAAGCCGCGTCCGCCAGAGGCGGAGGGGCTATCGATGGCGTATAGCAGCCAGTCATCGAGGCGGAAGGGGCGATGGAACCACATGGAATGGTCGATCGTCGCGACTTGCATGCCTGGTTCAAGAAAGCCTTTGCCATGCGGCTGTAAGGCCGTTGGTAGAAAGTTGAAGTCTGAGGCGTAGCCCAACAGATATTGATGTACTCGGGGATCCTCGGGTAGCTCACCGTTGGCGCGCACCCAGACATAACGCTGCGCCGGGCCGACCTCCCCCTGTAACGGATTGTGGAAATGGATCGGACGCATCTCGATGGGCTGTTCGCGCGTAAAGGTCTCTCGCACCGCCTCGGGGATGAGGTGTTGTAGCGCTCGGGCGATATCGGTCTCGCTGGCTAAGCCTGCCGGTCCCGCCGCTGGTGGCATGGCGCTCTGGTGATCGAACCCTTGCTCCTCGGTTTGGAACGAGGCGGTCATGTAGAAGATCGGGTGGCCGTGTTGAATGGCCTTGATGCGGCGAGCGCTGAAACTATTGCCGTCGCGTAGTATCTCCACATCGTAGATAATCGGCATCCGGCTGTCGCCGGGGCGTAGAAAGTAACTGTGAAACGAATGCAGTTGACGCACCGGGTCGACGGTTTGCTTCGCGGCATAGAGTGCCTGGCCGACCACTTGGCCGCCGAATACCTGACGCAGACCGAGATCTTCACTCTGCCCTCGGTAAATGCCCTGTTCGATTTTTTCCAGATTTAAGAGGTTCAGCAACTGCTGTAACGCCTGACTCATCGGTAATACCTTAACCTATGTTACATAGTCCACAGTGTGCGTAACCGGGACGGCGGCGTCAATCTTCCGCGAGGTTACCGTTAGGGCTGCCAGCGTAATCGCGCCAGGTCGAGATACCCCCGTTCGTCGACGACGACCCCTTCGGCCTGTAGCGCGCGGCGTTGGCGTAGGAAAGCGTCCCCCTGCAGTGAGAGGGCTCCGAGGCGATTGACCACCCGGTGCCAGGGTAGGCGACTCCCCTCAGGCAGGGCACGTAGAATGGCGCCGACACGTCGGGCGGCGCGCGCATGGCCTGCCATCGCCGCGATCTGACCGTAGGTGGCGACCTGGCCGACGGGGATGGACGCGACGCAGAGTAGCACGCGTTGTTGGAAGGTGTCGCACGGGGAGGGGATCATCATCATGATGCGATTATCGGTGCTTATGTCGCCAGGCTCAAGGCCGTTGTCTAAGAAAACAACGTTTAACGGGGGGCGCCTTGCAATTGTGTCTGGCATCGCTGATAATGCCTGCGCGCTGCAGTTGTGGCGCTCGTTATGGGGGCCCTGTTGGTTCTCCCGCAACGCTAGCTTGTGAATTCGGTCAGGTCCGGAAGGAAGCAGCCGTAGCAGGTGACGTGTGTGCCGGGATGTAGCTGGCAGGGCTCCCACCCAATTCTGCCTCTGCCTCTGCCTCTGCCTCTGCCAAACACTCTTTTTATGTTGAGATGAACGAAGCGCCGGCGACAGATGTCCGATTGGCGATAACTACATCATTCGTTTGCATAAGATTGACTAAGAGCCTATCCCAGTAGGCGTGTATCGTTGTAGCCAGTTTGGATACGGACAGCGTGGAACAACCGGGGCGTACACGCAACACATGAGGATGGTAAGCCCTGTCCAGGGCCCAAATGGTAAATAAAATAGCCTAATGGGATAGGCTTCTAAGAGAAGAGGGGAATGAAAACGATGTCGATCGGGCGATTAGCCTCCCCGAGGAGGAATGATAACAATAAATATAATTTATTATATGCTACTAATAATATAACTAGTGTTGCCGGGGCGTTGCATAAAATAACGCCCGGAACATTTAGCGTACGTACTGCCAGACTTCGGCTGGAATTTTATCGTATAGCTTATTCATAGTTAATTCGGCTAAGCGATGATCGGCTGCGGAATAAAAAACTTCCAGCTCATCATTGGAAAGCTCATATTTATTCTTTTCGATCACGCGTTCTAGCGTCTCCAGCGACGTGCACTTACGCAACTTCATCAGATAGTCTATTTTGGTCATTACACAACCCTAGTATTGGATTAAACATGCAAGGCGGCGTTACGTTTCTCATGTGCGAGCGAGTACGCAACTCTGCGCTTGCTTCGTAACCAGTGCCTGAGTGCCTGTTCACTCACGCTATAGGCGCTGAACAAGGCATAGGTTTCATCCAGATAATCATCCACTATTTCGCAAAGAGACGAATGCTGTGGATATTTGATCTTAAATGACAAGGCCACGTTGGCAATATGCTCAATCAGCTCATTAAGCTGAAGATTAACCATTGCCGTCGGATCGCTGACCCAGCCATGATGACTCTCTTCCAGGACATCCATTCCCTGACGATACAGGGAATCACACAGATATTTTAACTCTGCGATGTCATGTCGATAAGATGTGTACTCATCCATAACTGGCCTCCTAGCGCAGCGAAAGGCTCTGATCTGTACTAAGAAATATAGCAACAATCAATAACTTGGCACAATGGCTAGGTTGAGTCACCTTTCTATCATAGCAAAGCTGTTAGGCGATGGGAAAAGTTTTGTGTTAGGAAGTATTTAAATAATACGACTTGGAGAGGTCAAATGCTATAGGGATATGCCTCTTATAGATAAAGTTAACCAGTGTTAATGTCTTTATTTGTATAAGAGATATTAGTAGATATATAAATAATATTAATTAGGACGCTGGATGACAATAGGTTAACGCCTGTGTCAGGAGATGAAGGTAGCTGGGGATAAAAAAAGGCCACCTTGTGGGTGGCCTTCGTTGCGTAGATGACGCTTATTTTCCGTCGTGTGGTGCAACCGGATGGCTGTGCTCGATATCTTCATCGCGGCGGCCAAAGCGGCGGCGTACCACCACGAAGAACACCGGTACGAAGAAGATGGCCAGGATGGTGGCGGAGACCATGCCCCCCATTACCCCGGTACCCACGGCGTTCTGGGCGCCGGAGCCGGCACCATTACTGATCACCAGCGGCATAACCCCGAGGATAAAGGCCAGCGACGTCATCAGAATGGGGCGTAGACGCATACGCACCGCTTCCAGCGTGGCTTCGACGAGGCCTTTGCCTTCCTTATGCATCAGATCGACGGCGAACTCGACGATCAGAATGGCGTTCTTCGCCGACAGACCAATGGTCGTCAACAGACCCACCTGGAAGTAGACGTCGTTGGTCAGCCCGCGTAGTGAGGTGGCGAGCAATGCCCCGACCACGCCGAGCGGTACCACCAGCATGACGGAGAACGGGATTGACCAGCTCTCATACAAGGCTGCCAAGCAGAGGAAGACCACGATCAGCGAGATGGCGTACAACGCCGGTGCCTGGTTGCCAGAGAGGCGTTCCTGGTAGGACATACCGGTCCAGTCATAACCGATGCCTGCCGGCAACTTGGCGACCAGTGACTCCATCATCGCCATGGCTTCACCGGTACTCTTGCCCGGAGCTGCTTCACCGAGGATCTCCATAGACGGCAGGCCGTTATAGCGCTCCAGACGTGGTGAACCATATTCCCAACGCGAGGTGGAGAAGGCGGAGAACGGCACCATCTGCCCATTGCTGCTGCGGACATACCAGTTGTCGATATCGCTCGGCAACATACGGTACGGCGCATCGGCCTGGACATAGACGCGTTTGACACGTCCACGATCGATAAAGTCGTTGACGTAGGCTCCCCCCATCGCGGCGGAGATGGTCTGGTTAATGTTAGAGAGGGAGACACCCAGTGACTGTGCCTTCTCTTGGTCGATATCCAACTTAAACTGCGGCGTATCTTCCAAGCCATTGGGGCGAACACCGACCAGCAGATCCGGGTGTTGCGCCGCCATACCCAACAATTGGTTACGCGCCTCGGTCAACTTCTCGTGCCCCAGGTTAGCCTGGTCAATCAGCTCGAAGTCGAAGCCCGATGCGGTACCCAGCTCGACGATGGCGGGCAGGTTGAACGGGTAGACCATCGCGTCGGTGATCTTACTGAAGGCGAATGCCGCACGTTGGATGATCGCGGTAACTTTGTTCTCATCCCCTTTACGCTCATCCCACGGCTTCAGGCTGATAAACGCCAAACCGTTGTTTTGCCCCTGACCACTGAAGCCAAAGCCGCTGACGGTAAAGACCGACTCGACATTGTGCTTCTCTTTCGTCTCGTAGTAGTCGGTGACCTGCTTGAGCACGTTGTTGGTGCGCTCTTGGGTCGCCCCAGGCGGCAGTTGAGCCATGGTCAACAGGACCCCCTGGTCCTCTTCCGGCAGGAAGGAGGTGGGCAGGCGGATAAACAACAGCCCCATGCCAACCACGATCAGCAGGTAGATCACCAGGTAGCGCCCGGTACCGCGCAGGATGCGGCCGACGCTGTCGGTATAGTGGTGGGTACTCTTCTCGAACAGGCGGTTAAACCAGCCGAAGAAACCGGTCTGTACGCCATGGCTGCCCTTGGCGATGGGCTTCAGCATGGTGGCGCACAGTGCCGGGGTCAGGATCATCGCCACCAGTACGGATAGCACCATCGAGGAGACGATAGTGATAGAGAACTGGCGGTAGATGGCCCCGGTCGAGCCGCCAAAGAAGGCCATCGGCACGAATACCGCGGACAGTACCATGGCGATACCCACCAAGGCGCCCTGGATCTGCTCCATGGATTTCTTGGTGGCCTCTTTCGGCGGGAGTCCCTCCTCGGCCATCACACGCTCGACGTTTTCCACCACCACGATGGCGTCATCCACCAACAGGCCTATCGCGAGCACCATACCGAACATGGTCAGGGTGTTGATGGAGAAACCGACGATCTCAAGGATGGCGAAGGTACCCAACAAGACGACCGGCACGGCGATGGTCGGGATCAGGGTCGCACGGATGTTCTGTAGGAACAGATACATAACGGCAAACACCAGCACGATCGCTTCCAGCAGTGTTTTAACCACTTCATCGATGGAGAGCTGAACGAACGGTGTCGTGTCGTAGGGGTAGACCGTCTTCAGGCTGGCCGGGAAGTAGGGCGCCAGCTTAGCCAACTCGGCCTTCACCGCCTTGGCGGTATCCAAGGCGTTGGCACCCGTCGCCAGCTTCACGGCGATACCGGCTGCCGGCTTACCGTTGTAACGGGCTACGGTCCCGTAGTTTTCCGCCCCTAATTCGACACGGGCGACATCACGCAGTAAGACGCGCGAGCCATCCGGTTGCACCTTGAGCAGGATCTTGCCGAACTCCGCCGGGTCTTTCAGGCGGGTCTGGACAATGATTGAGGCGTTCAACTGCTGACCCGGGACAGGCGGGGTTCCCCCCAACTGGCCACCGGCGATCTGGTTGTTCTGCACCTTAATCTGTGAGATGACGTCGACCGGTGTCAGGTTGTACTTATTCAGCTTGTTGGGATCCAGCCAGATACGCATGGCGTACTGGGAACCAAACAGCTGCACACTCCCCACACCCTGGGTACGGCTCAGGGGATCTTTAATGTTGGAAGCGACGTAGTCGGCGATATCATCCTGGCTCAGGCTGCCATCTTCCGAGATAAAGCCGGCAACCAACAGAATACTGCTGGAGGCCTTATCTACGCTGACCCCCTGCTGCTGAACCTCTTGCGGCAGGGAAGGCATCGCCAGTTGCAATTTGTTTTGCACCTGAACCTGGGCGATATCCGGATCGGTACCGGCTTCGAAGGTCAAGGTGATCGCGGCGTTACCGGCCGAGTCACTGGTTGACGACATGTACATCAGGTTATCGAGGCCGTTCATATTCTGTTCGATAACCTGCGTCACGGAGTTCTGCACCGTGGCCGCATCCGCGCCCGGATAGGAGGCGGAGACGGTGACGGCTGGCGGTGCAACGGTGGGGTACTGTGCAACCGGCAGACTCATGATCGCCAATGCACCGGCCAGCATCAGGATGATGGCGATAACCCAGGCAAAGATCGGACGATCGATAAAAAACTTAGCCATGTATTACTGGCTCCTTTTTCCTAATAGTGTGCATCACAGCGCAATTACTGCTGTGAGCCATTGGCCGCCTGCTCGCCGGCCGGTGCGTTCAGTTTCGTTTCCTCGGCTTTGACCTGCATGCCCGGACGGACACGTTGCAGACCAGCGACGATCACCCGATCGCCCGCTTTCAGACCGCTGGTGACTAACCATTGATCACCGATGGCCTGAGCCGCATCAATGATGCGTACTTCCACTTTATTATCGCTATCGACGACCATAGCTGTCGCCTGGCCACGCGGGTTACGCGTTACCCCTTGCTGCGGCACCAGTAGGGCGTCAGGACGGACCCCCTCTTCCAGACGGGCACGGACAAACATCCCCGGAAGCAGATCGGTGTGCGGGTTAGGGAAGACGGCGCGGATAGTAATCGAGCCGGTGCTCTCATCCACGGTGAGGTCGGAAAACTCTAAGGTTCCCTTCAGCGGATAGGCTTGGCCGTTCTCCATCACCAACTCGACGCTAGCCTTACCGTTATCCTGCTTGATCTGGCCATCGGCTAGCTCTTTCTTCAGACGCAGGAAGTCGGTGCTGGACTGGGTGACATCGACATAGATCGGATCCAGCTGCTGCACGGTGACCAGTGCATTGGCCTGGTTGCCGGTTACCAATGCGCCCTCGGTGACGGAAGACTTACCGCTCAGACCGGTGATCGGCGAGGTAACTTTGGTATAGGCCAGGTTGATCCGAGCACTCTCTACGGCGGCCTTGGCGGCGATGACGGTCGCATCGGCCTGACGAGCGGTAGAGACGGCGTTATCGTAATCTTGCTGACTGATGTACTTGGTCCCCAGCAACGGGGTGTAACGCTTCACCGTCAGATGGGCGATGTTGGCGGCGGCTTGCGCCTTAGCCAGATCGCCGACGGCGCTATCATAGGCGGCCTTATAGGTCGCGGGATCGATTTGATACAGTGAATCGCCGGCTTTTACCGTGCTGCCTTCGACAAAGTTACGCTTAAGGATAATACCACTGACCTGCGGGCGGACTTCTGCAATACGGTATGCAGAGGTTCGGCCAGGAAGCTCGGTGGAGACACTCAATGGTGCTGTTTTCAGTGTGACCACGCCGACTTCAGGCGCGGAGCGCTGTTGGGCGCCACCCTTGTCATCATTACATCCTGTAAGAAGTAAACTGCCGGAAAACAGCAGTATTGCCGCCAGAGGCGTTAACCCTCTGTTTTTCTTCATATTATACCTCAAGAGTCCGAGTGCGAAATGGGCATAATGCACGTTGTTAACAACCCATTGCTGCGCTATAGAAAAGCGCATGTTATGGTACATACATTCATCAATGCATGTAAGTCTTGATACTTTAAAAAAACGACGCCATGGCACGAAAAACCAAACAACAGGCCCAAGAGACCCGACAGCAGATCATTGATGCCGCCATCAGTGAGTTTTCCGTACGTGGCGTTGCCGCGACCTCGCTCAACGATATTGCCAAGGCAGCCGGCGTAACCCGTGGTGCCATATACTGGCATTTTAAGAATAAGATCGATATTTTTAACGCCGTATGGGATTTCATGGAATCCCGTCTTAGCGGACTTGAGTTAGAGTATCAGACAAAGTTTCCGGATGATCCACTGCGGATTTTACGCGAACTCTTAATTTTTATTTTAGTCGCTACGGTAGAGGATCCGCAGCGTCGGGCCATGATGGAAATCCTCTATCATAAATGCGAGTTTGTCGGCGAGATGCGCGCATTGGGAGAACGGCGTAAGCTAATGTATCTGGAGAGTTATGCCCGTATTGAGCGCGTGCTGCAGCGTTGTATCTCGTTGGCGCAATTACCGGCGGATCTGGACACATTGCGTGCCGCCGTCGCCCTGCGCAGCTACATCACGGGGATCATGGAGAGTTGGCTGTTTGCGCCCGATAGTTTCGACCTGCGTCAGCAGGCCTTCCTCTTGGTCGATAATGCGATTTCCATGCTGCAGCACAGTCCTTTCCTGCGTCGGGATGCGGTCAGCGAACCGATCGACGCGGCCGTGTGGCAGGCTTACTCCCTGCCGCATGCCCCTTAATAAATAAGAGACGAGTGAACTACAATGCAAAAAATTGTCGTGATTGCCAATGGGGCCGGTTATGGCCAAGAGTCGTTGTTTAATGCGTTGCGTCTGGCGTTGGCCATGAAGGAGCAGGCGGCGGAGATCGAGTTGAAGATCTTCCTGATGTCGGATGCGGTCACGGCGGCGTTGCCGGGGCAAAAGCCACACGAAGGTTATAACTTGCAGCAGATGCTGGAGATCCTCTGTGCCCAGCAGACGCCGATCCGCTTGTGTAAGACCTGCGCCGATGCACGCGGGATCGCCCACTTACCGTTGATCGAGGGGATCGCCATCGGCACGTTGACCGAATTGGCGGCCTGGACCTTGGCGGCGGATAAGGTTCTTACCTTCTAACGCCCCTGACTTTCCCCTCACCGCCCTGATGTGGGCGGTTATCCTCTCTACCCATTCGTCTGCTTATTATTTTCAGAGTCACGCGTCTTGCGCGCAGAATGGGTAACTTTCTCCGATTGCGCCTATTCTTGCTATTACGGCTTCATGTTACGCTAATGAATCTATTCTCCCGTTATTATACATTCTGCTTATTTAATTATGACTCACGGCGTGTTATTCCAGCCCCGCAAGGGGATGACCTTGTGGCGCATGGTAGTTGTCATTCTGCTATTTTGCCTATTCTCTAGTGCCTCGGCGTGGGCGCAGAGTGGTGACATCGATTCACGCGGTGAGGTGCAGAATCAAATTGATGCGTTGAATCGCCAGAAGAGCCTGTCCGCCAGCGATAAGTTGGTGCTGCAAGATCTTAACCAGACGCTGACCTATCTGGACGGTATCGATCGTTATCGGAAAGAGAGTCTGCAACTGAAGCAACAGGCGCAGCAGGCACCGGGCAAGCTGAATCAAGCCTTGGCCGGGTTGGAGGCGCTCCAGCGTAATAACGATGCCGCCGACGAGGCCAACTTCAGCCAGATGGGCGCGCGGCAACTCCAAAACCAGTGGGATAACACCCTGGAGGAGCTGAAGCAGGCGCAGGAAGATCTCGGTGCTTACAGCAGCCAGTTGATCGCCTTACAGACGCAGCCGGAACGCGCCCAGGCAGCGATGATGGCCAGTTCGCAGAAGATTCAGCAGATCCGCAATACGCTGGCCGAGGATAACCAGTTACGCCCCACTCAGCGCAATATGCTGAATACCGAACTGGCCATGCTCAACCAGTCGCTGGAGTATCAGCAGCAGAGCCTGGAAGATAACACCACCCTACAAGATACCCTGCAAAAACAGCGTGATTACGCCAATGCCCGCATCGCTCAACTGGAGCATCGCGTCCAATTGATCCGTCAGGCCGGCTACAATAAGGAGCTGAGTCAGCAGGAGAAAACGGCCCGTGAGGCACTCAATCCCGATGATGTGGCGCAGGATTTTACCCGCAATCCGCTCATCGCTCAGCAGATCGAGATTAATCGGGATCTGAGCCAGCGCTTGATCGATGCGACCGAAAAGACCAACACCCTGGTGCAGGAGAGTATTCGCGTCAAGAATTGGCTCGATCGCTCGTTGCAGGCCGAGCGTAATTTGAAAGAGCAGATCTCGGTGCTGAAAGGCAGCCTGTTGTTGTCACGCATTCTCTATCAGCAACAACAAAAGCTGCCGACAGAGAAACTCAGTAATGACGTGGCGGAGCAAGTGGCCGATCTGCGTGTCGCGCAGTTCGATATCAACGCCCAGCGCGACACGCTGAGCCAAGGCAGTGATTATGTGGCGAAACTGCTGGCGAGCAGTAAGGAGAAGCTGAGTGACGAGGCGGTCGGCGTACTTGAGGACCTGATCGATACGCGGCGCGATCTGCTGGATAAGCTGAATAAACAGCTGGGTAACGAGTTGACGTTGGCCATCAGCCTGCAGATTAACCAGCAGCAACTGCGCAACGTGAACGACTATTTGCAGCACACCCTGACGCAACAGATCTTCTGGGTGAGCAGCAACAAACCGATGAATCTCGCCTGGTTCATCAGCCTGCCCAATGCGCTACGCAGTCAGGCGGCCAACCTGCACCTCGATCTGAAACCCGCCGCCTTGCTGGATGGGTTTATCAGTTCGCTATATCTATTTATACCGCTGGTGATCGGTACCGGGTTGCTGTTGTGGCGGCGTAAGGCGATCAACGCGCGTCTGGAGAAGTTAGCCGACGAGGTGGGACAGTTAAAGCGGGATGGCCAGCTGCATACGCCGCAGGCGATCCTGCTGACCATCCTGCGCGGGCTGCCGGGTACACTGTTGATACTGGCTCTGGGCGTGATGTTCTACCATACCGCCACCCCACTGGGCGGGCTGCTATGGGTAATGGCGTTACGCTTCTCGCTCTTCTGGTTGATCATCAGCACCACCTATCGACTGATTTCGCCGGGGGGGGTCTCCGAGCGTCACTTTACTGTCTCGCCACTGGTCTGTGCCCACTATCGGCGCATGGTACGGCGTCTCGGCTTCACCCTGATCCCGCTGATGGTATGGTGTGTCATCGGGGAGAAGTCACCGCTACAGTTGAATGAAGATGTGATCGGTCAGGTGGTGATCCTGATCACCTTGGCGCTCCTGACGGTGTTTGTCTTCCCGTTGTGTCGTGATGCCTGGCGCGAGAAAAACTCGCATAGCGTACGGCTGGTGTTGATCACCCTGTTGGCCATCGCCCCCTTGGTGTTGATGATCCTCACCGCCTGCGGTTACTTCTATACCGCCTTGCGGCTGGGTACCCGTTGGATCGAGAGCCTGTATCTGATGCTACTGTGGGCGGTGATCTACTCGACGGCGCTACGCGGCTTGAGCGTCGCCGCCCGTCGCCTGGCCTACCGCCGTGCCTTGGCCCGTCGCCAGCAGAGCGCGGCGGGTATCTCGCGTGAGGGGGCGGAGGGGTTAGAGGCGGTTGAAGAGCCGCCGCTGGCCATCGATCAGATCAACTCCCAATCGTTGCGTCTGACCACCATGGTGCTGTTCCTGATCTTCGGCTGCGTCCTGTATTGGATCTGGGCGGATTTGTTCACGGTGATCTCCTACCTCGACAGCATCACCCTGTGGCACTACAACAGCGGTAGCGGAGCGAGCCAGATCACGCAGGCGGTGACGCTGGGGAATCTGTTGTTCGCCCTGATGACGGTGGTAGTGGCCTACATCATGATGCGCAACTTACCCGGCTTGCTCGAGGTACTGGTGTTGTCGCGCCTGCAACTGCGCCAAGGGGCCTCCTATGCCATCACCACCATCCTGACCTATGTCATTATCAGTGTCGGGGTGATCATCTTCTTCGGCTCGTTGGGCATCTCCTGGGATAAGCTGCAATGGATGGCCGCCGCGCTCTCTGTCGGCCTCGGTTTTGGTCTGAATGAGATCTTCAGTAACTTTATCGCCGGCCTGATCATCCTGTTCGAACGGCCGGTACGCATTGGCGACACCATTACTATCGGCTCCTACTCCGGCTCGGTGAACAAGATCCGTATTCGTTCTACCACCATCACCGACTTCGACCGCAAGGAGGTGATCATCCCCAACAAGGCCTTTGTCACCGAGCGGCTGATCAACTGGTCGTTGTCGGATACCGTGACCCGGGCCCTGATCAAGGTGGGGGTGGCCTATGGCTCGGATCTGGATAAGGTGCGCGAGATCTTACTGCAGGCGGCAGGGGAGAATCCGCGGGTGATGGCCGAGCCGGAACCTCAGGTTTTCTTCCTCGCTTTCGGCGCCAGTACGCTGGATCATGAGATGCGCTTGTATGTGCGCGAACTGCGCGATCGTAGCTATGTGGTGGATGAGTTGAACCGGCGCATCGATCAGCTGTGTCGGGAGAACGACATCAATATTGCTTTCAATCAGTTGGAGGTCTATCTGCACAACCCGCAGGGTAATGAGGTGCAGGAGGTGAAGCGTAAGTTACCGACGGATCGACCCGACTTCCCGACGGCCTAACATGAAGGCGACGACGGCGCGCTCAGCTGAGCGCCGCCGTCGTCATTAGTGCGGGGCGTCCTGTGCGGCCAGCTTAGCCTGGTAGTCGCGTTGCACGATCGCCAAGGCGGCCAGGACGGTGTGGGCGGGTACGTCGTTGCTCTCCAACAGATAGATCAGATCGACGGCCAATTTGACTTCGTCGCTCTCCAGCTCCAGTGACATAGTGTTCCTTATGATCGGATCTTGCGATAGATAAAGAGTAATAGCATCGCCCCGATGACCGAGACGATCAGGCTTTTCAGGCTAAAACCGGCCGCCACATCCAGATGAAAGATGAGATTACCGAGATAGCCGCCGAGTAGGGCGCCGGCGATGCCCAGTGCGACAGTCATGATAAAGCCACCGCCATCCCGTCCCGGCATCAGCCATTTCGCCAGCATGCCGACGATCAACCCCAGAACAATCCACGCGATGATACCCATGGTCAATGTCTCGCTTATGGGCCGAACCCCTGCTCGGCCATCGCTTCCAGTATAGCTAAGGCGTACGCATCAGCTTAGGCCGCGTTCACGCCGCTCGATGGCTTTTTCGATCCGGCGCAACGCTTGGCGGCAGCGTTGGAGGCGCCCCTCTAACGCCGCCAGCTCACGTTGTATCTGTTGCTGTTGTGCCAGGGTTTGGCAGTTCGCCAGGCGCCACTCGCGTTCGCGTATCATTGCTTGCAGGCGGCGTTCATAGTCTTGATGACGGGCCAACTCCTGGTAGGGGTCGCCGCCCGCGGACGCCGGTTGCGGCTCGCGTTGGCGTAGGGCCTGGGTGGCCTGTTCGCGTTGTAACGCCGCCATCTGAGCCAGCAGCCGCTCGGCGAGGAAGGCGACTTGTTGACGCTGGCTGGCGGCGACGGCGCGTTGTAGGGCGGCAAAGTTCTCCTGCGTCTCGCGTAGATAATCTTTTAACCGCGTACCGTGGGTGAGAAACAGGGCGCGATCGAAGCGAGAGCGCGCGGCGGGTTGTTCGGCCAGTGGCGCCAGATCGTGCGCCAGGCGTTGTAGACGCTGCTCCAGCTGTTGGAGCATTTGTTGACTCGACATAACCTGCCCTAGATGATAGTAACCATAGCGCATGGTACTGGAGTGGCAGGGAACGGGGCAAGCGAGAGAATGAAGCGCATAGTGTTGATCGTGGTGGGGTGGTTCGCCGTCTGCTTAGGTGGGCTGGGCGTGGTATTGCCCCTCTTACCCACTACCCCGTTCTTGCTGTTGGCGGCGGCTTGCTTTGCCCGTTCATCCCCACGCTTTCATCGCTGGTTGCTGTATCGCTCCTGGTTTGGGGGGTATCTGCGTCACTGGCAACGTCATCGCGGCCTGCCTCCTGGGGCACGTTGGCGGGCACTGATCCTGTTGTTGGCAAGCTTTTCCCTCTCGCTCTGGCTGGTGGAGCATAACGGCGTGCGTCTGCTGCTGCTGGCGATCCTCGCGGCGTTGCTGATTGGGGTGTGGCGCCTGCCGGTAATTGATGCATCGCAAGAAAAGTCCCCTTAATCGCGCTAGAGTAGTTGCATTTCTTCGGCGCTTTGCATAGATTTGAGCGTTTTCGTGCGCGGGTTACCTCCCTTTTCCGAGGGCTACTGGATGCCATTCCGGGGCAGATTTGGGGGAGTTTTAGGTGGCTTGCGTTAGCCCGAACCCGGTGTTTATCAGGCAACAAGTTATGACCGCTACAGCACAACAACTCGAATTTCTGAAACAAAGCATTAAGACCATCCCTGACTATCCGAAGCCAGGCATTCTTTTCCGTGATGTTACCAGTCTGCTAGAGAAACCCGACGCCTATGCACTGAGTATCGAGCTGCTGGCGGCGCGTTATCGCGCGGCGGGGATCACCAAGGTGGTGGGCACGGAGGCCCGTGGTTTTCTGTTCGGCGCCCCGGTCGCGCTGGCGCTGGGCGTCGGCTTCGTGCCGGTGCGTAAGCCCGGCAAGCTACCGCGTGCAACGCTGGCGGAAAGCTATGCGTTGGAGTACGGCACCGATACCCTGGAGATCCACCAGGATGCCATCGAGGCCCATGATCGCGTGTTGATGGTCGATGATCTGCTGGCGACCGGCGGGACCATCGATGCGACGACTCGGTTGATCCGTCGCCTGGGCGGGATCGTTCACGACGCCGCCTTCATCATCGACTTGCCCGCGCTAGGGGGCGAGGCGCGTCTGGAAGCGATGGAGATCAACTGCTACAGCCTGGTCTCTTTCGACGGTCATTGATCGATCGCGTCTGACGACGGTGTCCCCCCGCGTGGGGCGCGCGCTGTACTCTGAGCCACCGCATTAGCGGTGGCTCAGCCATTTCTGGCGCGGGAATAAAGTCATGGGCATTGCGGCAACTACTGTTACAATGATCAGATAATCAGGCCGGACGGGCGCGTTGCTCGCCGGCGACTATGATGCTGAGCACGCTGGTCATCCCCCGGATGGGCGGCTTAATTTTTTATTCAATCAATGACGAATCATCGATGAGCTATCAGGTTCTCGCCCGCAAGTGGCGTCCACAAACCTTTGCCGACGTCGTGGGGCAGGAGCATGTTCTGACGGCGCTGGCGAACGGGCTCTCTTTGGGCCGTATCCATCACGCCTATCTTTTCTCCGGTACCCGTGGGGTCGGTAAGACCAGTATCGCCCGCCTATTGGCGAAGGGGTTGAACTGTGAGACCGGTATTACCGCCACCCCGTGCGGTGTCTGTGATAATTGCCGGGAGATCGAGCAGGGACGCTTCGTCGATCTGCTGGAGATCGATGCCGCCTCGCGTACCAAAGTGGAGGACACGCGCGACCTGCTGGATAACGTGCAGTACGCCCCGGCGCGAGGTCGCTTCAAGGTTTACCTGATCGACGAAGTACACATGCTGTCGCGCCATAGCTTCAACGCGTTGCTTAAGACGTTGGAGGAGCCGCCGCCACACGTGAAGTTCCTGCTGGCCACCACCGATCCACAAAAACTACCGGTGACCATCCTCTCCCGTTGTCTGCAGTTTCATCTGCGTGCGCTGGATCATGAGCAGATCCGCGCGCAGTTGGCGAAGATCGCCCAGGCCGAGTCGCTGGCCGCCGACGCGCGGGCGCTGCAACTGCTGGCGCGCGCCGCCGAAGGCAGTATGCGCGATGCACTGAGTCTGATGGATCAGGCCATCGCCATGGGGCAGGGGCAGATTACGGCCGATGCGGTCAGCCAGATGCTCGGCACCTTGGACGATGAGCAACCGTTGGCGCTGATCGAGGCGTTGACCGCCGCCGATGGCGCCTTGGTGATGGAGCGTGTGGAGCAGGCCGCCGGGCGTGGCGTCGATTGGGAAAATCTGCTGCTGGAGATGCTGACGCTGTTGCATCGGGTGGCGATGTTGCAGCTACTGCCTAGCGCCTTAGACAGTCAGTATGCCGCCGTTGAATCCCGTCTGCGCGAGCTGGCGCGTCTGCTGCCACCGGCGGATCTGCAGCTGTTTTATCAGATTATGCTCAATGGTCGTAAAGAGCTGGCCTACGCACCGGATCGGCGCATGGGTGTCGAAATGACGCTGTTACGCGCGCTGGCCTTTCATCCTAAGGTTGACATCGCCGAGACGGAGCATGCCTCAGCCTTTGCCGCCGAGCATAGTGTGCCGCCATTGGTCGATGTGGCGCCTCAGGGGATGGTCGCGCCTCACCGCGCTGCCGTACCCATGGCCGCGGAGCCCGCTCTCCCCGCTGCCGCGCCCCCGCAGGCGGCGCCCGCCGTACCGGACAGTACCGCCCAGCTATTACAGGCCCGTTCGCGCCTGCGGCAGAAGGCCGCCGGAGGGAGCGACGTAAAAAAGAGTGAGCCGGCGGCGCAGCAGCGTGCGCAGCCGGCCTCCTCAGCGCTGGAGCGTCTGGCCAATATCAGCGAACGTGGTCAGCAGAAGATGGCGGCCGCGGCCGAGCAGCAACCGGCTCGTAAGGAGGCGTACCGCTGGAAGGCTCAGCATCGCCCGGAGCAGGTAGAGGCGCCGAAGACGACGCCTAAAGCGTTACGTAGCGCGTTAGAACATGAGAAAACCCCTGAGCTAGCGGCGTGTCTGGCGCAAGAGTCGCTGGCGCGTGATGCGTGGGCGTTAGAGTTGAGTCGCCTCAAGTTACCTAAGTTGGTACAGCAACTGGCGTTGAATGCGTTTCGTGTGCCTTCGGCCGAGGGAAGCGTGCTTCTGCATTTACGTTCGGCCCAGCGTCATTTAAACTCCGCCTCTGCACGGCAAACGCTGGCTCAGGCACTGAGCGACCACTATGGACGCGCGGTGGAGCTGAGCATCGTGGAGGATGATGATCCCCAGCAGCGGACGCCGCTGGAGTGGCGCCAGGTGATCTACGAAGAGAAGCTGGCGCAGGCGCGTGCGTCGATTGCCGCGGATGGCAATATCCAGACCTTGCGGCGCTTGTTTGACGCCGAACTGGATGACGAGAGCATCCGACCCGTTTAACCGCTGTGCCGTGATGGCACGGCCCTATGTAAAAGAGAGAACGCTATGTTTGGTAAAGGCGGACTGGGTAACCTGATGAAGCAGGCCCAGCAGATGCAGGAAAAAATGCAGAAAATGCAGGACGAGATCGCCCTGCTTGAGGTGACCGGTGAGTCCGGCGCCGGCCTGGTGAAGGTCACCATCAACGGCGCTCATAACTGCCGTCGTGTGGAGATCGATCCGAGCCTGATGGAAGACGATAAAGAGATGCTGGAAGATCTGATCGCCGCCGCGTTTAACGATGCCGCGCGCCGTATTGAAAGCGAGCAGAAAGAGCGCATGGCTTCCGTCTCCTCCGGTATGCAGCTGCCGCCGGGCTTCAAGATGCCGTTCTGATGCAGACCAGCCCGCTTCTCGAATCCCTGATGGAGGCTCTGCGGTGCCTACCCGGCGTGGGGCCCAAGTCGGCGCAGCGCATGGCCTTTCATCTGCTGCAGCGCGATCGTAGTGGGGGCATGCGCCTGGCGCAGGCCTTGACGCGCGCCATGTCGGAGATCGGTCACTGTCGCGATTGCCGTACCTTTACCGAACAGGAAATCTGTACTATCTGCGCCAACGCACGGCGGCGTGAGAATGGGCAGATCTGCGTGGTCGAGAGCCCGGCGGATATCCATGCCATCGAACAGACCGGGCAGTACTCCGGGCGTTACTTTGTGCTGATGGGGCACCTGTCACCGCTGGATGGCATTGGGCCGCAGGATATCGGTTTGGATCGGCTGGAGGAGCGGTTGGGGCAAGAGACGCTCAACGAGGTGATCCTGGCGACCAACCCGACGGTCGAAGGGGAGGCTACCGCCAATTATATCGCCGAGATGTGTGCGGCGCATGGCGTGATGGCCAGCCGCATTGCGCACGGTGTGCCGGTCGGCGGTGAACTGGAGATGGTGGATGGCACCACGCTGTCTCATTCGCTGGCCGGGCGTCACCCGGTGAGGCGTTAACCCGCTCGTTGGCGACGGGGATAGATGCGCACTATCCCCGATTCATTTTCTCGCCCCCGCTTTTCCTCGCCATGACGGCTTTCTCGCTTTTCCCCCTTGAAAACCTTATGCCGATCCCCATCTGTAACATAACCCATTTGATCTGCGTGTTATCGATGAGAGGTAAAAGCGAATAATGAAAGGCCAAGAAACTCGTGGCTTCCAGTCAGAGGTGAAACAGCTTCTGCACCTGATGATCCACTCACTCTACTCCAATAAAGAGATCTTCCTGCGTGAGCTTATCTCCAACGCTTCCGATGCCGCCGACAAACTGCGCTTCCGTGCGTTGTCAAACCCGGATCTGTATCAGGGTGATGGCGAGTTGCGCGTACGCATCAGCGTGGATCGCGACAACCGCACCCTGACGCTGAGCGATAACGGCATCGGCATGACGCGTGAGGAGGTGATCGAAAACCTCGGTACCATCGCCAAGTCCGGTACCAAGGCCTTCTTGGAATCACTCGGCTCTGACCAGGCGAAAGACAGCCAGTTGATCGGCCAGTTTGGTGTCGGTTTCTACTCCGCCTTCATCGTGGCCGATAAGGTGACCGTACGCACCCGTGCCGCTGGCGCTAGCGCCGATCAGGGCGTCTTCTGGGAGTCCACCGGTGAGGGGGACTACACCATCGCGGATATCGAGAAGGCGGATCGCGGTACCGAGATCACCCTGCATCTGCGTGAGGGGGAGGAGGATTTCCTCGACGATTGGCGCCTGCGTAATATCATCGGCAAATACTCCGACCATATCGCGTTGCCGGTCGAGATCCTCAGCAGCGAAGGCGAAGAGGGTGAGAAGAAGTGGGAGAAAATCAACAAGGCACAGGCCCTGTGGACCCGCAATAAGGCCGACATCAGCGACGAAGAGTATCAAGAGTTCTATAAGCACATCGCCCACGATTTTAGCGATCCGCTGATCTGGAGCCACAACCGCGTCGAGGGTAAGCAGGAGTATACCAGCCTGCTGTATATCCCCGCCAAGGCGCCGTGGGATCTGTTCAACCGCGACCATAAGCATGGGCTGAAACTGTATGTGCAGCGCGTGTTCATCATGGATGACGCCGAGCAGTTTATGCCCAACTACCTGCGCTTCGTGCGTGGCCTGGTGGACTCCAATGATCTGCCGCTTAACGTATCGCGCGAGCTGTTGCAGGATAGCCGGATCACACAAAACCTGCGTGCCGCATTGACCAAGCGTGTGTTGCAGATGCTGGAGAAACTGGCTAAGGACGATGTCGACGCTTATCAGACCTTCTGGCAGCAGTTCGGTCAGGTGCTGAAAGAGGGGCCGGCGGAGGACTTCGCCAACCGTGAGGCGATCGCCAAGCTGCTGCGGTTCGCCTCGACCCATAACGACAATGCGCTGCAAACGGTGTCGCTGGATGACTACATCGGGCGCATGAAAGAGGGTCAGGAGAAGATCTACTACATCACCGCCGATAGTTACGCCGCCGCCGCCAATAGCCCGCACCTGGAGTTGCTGCGTAAGAAGGGTATCGAGGTCTTGCTGCTCTCCGATCGTATCGACGAATGGATGATGAGCTACCTGACGGAATACGATGCCAAGTTCTTCCAGTCCGTCAGCAAGAAAGACGAGGCGTTGGAGAAGTTGGCCGACGAAGGGGACAGCGAGGCGCAGAAAGAGGCCGACAAGGCGCTGGAACCCTTCGTTGAGCGGGTGAAAACGCTGCTGGGCGAGCGGGTGAAGGAGGTGCGTCTGACTCACCGCCTGACCGATACGCCGGCGGTCGTCAGCACCGACGGCGACGAGATGACCACGCAGATGGCTAAGCTGTTCGCCGCGGCCGGTCAGCAGGTTCCGGAAGTGAAGTATATCTTCGAGCTCAACCCTGAGCATCCGTTGGTGCAGCGCGCCGCCGAACAGCAGGAGGACGATCGTTTCGCGCAATGGATCGATCTGCTGCTGGATCAGGCATTGCTCGCCGAGCGCGGTACGCTGGAAGATCCGAACCAGTTCATCAAACGCGTCAACGCACTGTTGTTGGCCTGATCGGCGACGAAATCGCATAACAGGGCGGCCTACGGGCCGCCTTTTTTTATGGCGATGGGCTGGAAATCCGTTTTTTTCTTGCTGCTGAGCAGGATACCGGCAGTTTCACGTTTCAGCCCGCTGCCGTCGCCTTGAGCCGATGGGCGTTATAATGGTAAGGTTTAGCGTTTTTTACATCTTAAGCAATAATCTGAGAGGAATTACGCGATGCGTATCATTCTGCTGGGCGCTCCGGGCGCCGGTAAGGGCACACAGGCACAGTTCATTATGGAGAAATACGGGATTCCGCAGATCTCCACCGGTGACATGCTGCGCGCTGCGGTGAAGGCGGGTAGCGAGCTGGGCAAACAGGCTAAAGCGATCATGGATGCCGGCAAGCTGGTAACGGATGAACTGGTCATCGCGCTGGTGAAAGAGCGCATCGCCCAGGAAGATTGCCGCAACGGTTTCCTGCTCGACGGCTTCCCGCGCACCATCCCGCAGGCGGATGCGATGAAAGACGCCGGTATCAACGTCGACTATGTGCTGGAATTTGCCGTACCGGATGAGCTGATTGTCGAGCGCATCATCGGTCGTCGCGTACATCCGGGCTCTGGCCGTGTCTACCACGTCAAATTCAATCCGCCGCAGGTGGAAGGTAAGGATGATGTGACCGGTGAAGATCTGGTTACCCGTAAGGATGACCAAGAAGAGACCGTCCGTAAGCGTCTGGTTGAATACCATCAGCAGACCGCGCCGCTGATCGGCTACTATGGCCAGGAAGCGCAGGCTGGCAATACCCGCTACGTTAAGATCGACGGCACGCAGAGCGTCGATAGCGTCCGTACCGAGTTGGAGAAGGTGCTGGGCTAAGGCTGCCACGCGGCAGAATAAGGCGGCCTGCGGGCCGCTTTTTTGTCGCCACGACTTAGCTATACGACCAATGCCAGCGATTGGTGGGGGCGCGCGCAGGATGCTTTACAATAGCCTTATCGACATTGCAGTCAACGAGGGCCGTATGGCGGAAAAACAAGGGGTATTACTGGTTAATCTGGGGACGCCATCGGCTGCAACGCCGGCGGCGGTGAAGCGCTATCTGGCGGAGTTTCTCAGCGACAGACGGGTGGTCGATCTGCCTGCCTGGCAGTGGCAGCCATTGCTGCATGGTCTGATCCTGCCGCGGCGCGCGCCACGTGTCGCGCGTCTCTACCAATCCATCTGGACCGAGCAGGGATCGCCCTTGCTGGTCTATAGCCAGCGTCAATGCGCTGCGTTGCAGGCTCGCCTGGGTGAGTCGATTCCCGTCGCCTTAGGGATGAGTTATGGTGAGCCATCGCTGGCGAGCGCCCTGACGGCATTGAATGAGGCCGGCGTGACGCGGCTGCTGGTGATCCCACTCTATCCCCAGTACTCCTGTTCGACCAGCGCCGCGGTATTCGATGGCGTGGCTGCCTGGATCGCGCAGCAACGGCGCATGCCGGCGCTCACCTTCGTGCGTGACTATGCCGAGCATCCGGCCTATATCGCCGCGTTGTGCCAACGTATTCGTCACAGCTTCGCCGAGCATGGCCAGCCGGATAAGCTGTTGTTCTCCTATCATGGTATCCCCCAACGCTATGCCGATGAGGGCGATGATTACCCACAGCGTTGCCGGGCGACTACGTTGGCGGTGGTGGCAGAATTGGGGCTTGCGCCTGCGCAGTATGCCATCAGCTTCCAGTCTCGCTTCGGCCGCGAACCTTGGCTGACTCCCTATACGGACGAGACGGTTGCGACCCTCGCCGGCGAGGGGGTTAAGCACCTTCAAGTGATCTGCCCGGGTTTCGCCGCCGACTGTCTGGAGACGCTGGAAGAGATCGATGAGCAGAATCGCCAGACTTTCCTTGCTGCCGGCGGGCATCAATTCTCTTATATTCCAGCGCTGAATGATGATGCATCGCAGATCGATCTGCTACAGCAATTAGTCGCGGCGTGGCTCTCACCGAGCGTCGAGTAGGATGGTCGCTGACGACGACTGAGGGAGTGTGCTATTCTTGCAGGCTCCCTTTTTCTTTTTGCCGATAACACAGATGAAATTCCCCGGTCAACGCAAGTCCAAACACTATTTCCCGGTCAACGCCCGCGATCCGCTGCTACAGAATACGCAGCACAATGAAATTGATAAAGCCTATGTGGTCGGCATCGACCAGACGCTGGTCGATATCGAGGCCAAAGTGGATGAGGCCTTCATCGCCCGTTATCACTTAAGTAAAGGACACTCGCTGGTGATCGAGGATGAGGTGGCGGAGGCGTTGTACCAAGAGCTGTGCGCCAATGACCTGATCACCCATGAGTTCGCTGGCGGCACCATCGGCAATACCCTGCATAACTACTCCGTCTTGGCTGACGACCGTTCGGTGCTGCTGGGCGTGATGTGCGAGAACGTGAAGATCGGCAGTTATGCCTACCGTTACCTGTGCAATACCTCCAGTCGTACCGATCTGGATCATCTGCAAGGGGTGAATGGTCCGATTGGCCGTTGTTTTACGCTGATCAGCGATAATGGCGAGCGCACTTTTGCCATCAGTCCGGGGATGATGAATCAGCTCCGGCCGGAGAGTATTCCCGAGTCGGTGATCGCTGGCGCCTCGGCGTTGGTATTGACCGCCTACCTGGTACGTTGCAAACCGGGTGAGCCGATGCGTGACGCGACCATGCAAGCCATCGCCTACGCCAAGAAGCATCAGGTCCCGGTGGTGTTGACCCTGGGAACGAAATACGTCATCGCCGACGATCCTCAATTCTGGCGCGATTTCCTGCGTGAACATGTCACCATCGTGGCGATGAATGAAGAGGAAGCCCTGGAGCTGACCGGATTGTCCGATCCGTTGGCGGCCTCCGATAAGGCGCTGGAGTGGGTCGATCTGGTGTTGTGTACCGCCGGGCCGGTTGGGTTGTATATGGCGGGTTATACCGAGGAAGACGGTAAGCGTAAGACCCAGCATCCGCTGCTGCCGGGGGTGATCCCGGAGTTCAATCTGTATGAGTTCAGCCGGGCGATGCGCCGTAGCATGTGCGAGTCGCCATGCCGCATTTACTCCCATATTGCTCCCTATATGGGCGGGCCAGAGAAGATCATGAATACCAACGGTGCCGGGGATGGTGCGCTTTCCGCGTTGTTGCATGATATTGCGGCGAACGAGTTCCACCGTACCAACGTACCGAACTCCAGTAAGCATCAGCGCAGCTATCTGACCTATTCATCACTGGCGCAGGTGTGTAAATATGCTAACCGTGTTAGCTACCAAGTACTCAATCAACACTCGCCGCGCCTGACGCGTGGCTTGCCCGAGCGCGAAGATAGCCTGGAAGAGTCTTACTGGGAACGCTAAGAGAATGCTCCGTTATGGAGTGATGGAGCGAGAATAACGACAGACGCCGGCTTATTGCCGGCGTTTTTTTATCGTCTATCTTCAATAGAAGGGCCGGCTTGTATGATCTCTTTGGGGAACGGGCTTCTCCGATAACGCAAGGGAGAGCGGTAACGCGATTTGGTCAAGAATTGCGTAAAAATGGTCAATGATCAACCATTTCTCTAACCGGAATACACCTTTTCACTTTCTGCAACGTGAGATTTAGCGCATATTCGACTGCTTACTAATAAGTCATACAATATAAAAATCAACTATAAAACAAAAAGATAGGAGATATGTTCGCGTGAATTAAAATGCGCCTTAACCGCATACCATAAAAATCAATCAAATTAAAATTAGTTATCTATTTTATCGATTTTACTGTCTATCAGGTGACAATTAACCTTTGTGCAAGATTTATCATTTAATTAATTTAGTATTAAGAAATTACGCTTAACTACGGCTACGGGTATATAAAATAGTGAGTAATAAGTAGTGTCTTAATCCGCCATCTCTATATAGGGAAGTCGGGCTATTTAATTTTTATAAAAGAAACTAGCTACACCGCCTGATTTCCTCTCTATCGATAACGTGTGATTTATTAATCGTGGAGCCCTATGGCTACACTCGTAATATTTTATACGAGAAGTTCGTTCATCCTCATTCCGTACAGCAGGTGTGCGTGGATGTTTTATTCTATAAATGGAGTGCCAGCATGAAAAAGATTTTACTGCCTGTTATGGCCCTGAGCGCTAGCGTGATGAGTGGTCAGGTCAGCGCCGCCAACGGTACTGTTAATTTTACCGGTGAAATCATTAACTCTACTTGTCAGGTGAGTGGTGATTCAAAAAATATCGACGTATACCTGGGCAAGTATCCGACCTCCGCGTTTAAGGCGATCGGTGATAAATCTGCCTCTAAGGCCTTCCAGATTAACCTGGAACAGTGTGAGCCGGGGACTTATACCGTGCGTTTCGACGGTAACACCGTCGCAGGGCATCCCGATTTGCTGGCGGTCAGTGGTGACGGTTCTACCGCCGCGGCACAAGGGCTCGGTATCGAGATCACCGATATTAATGGTAAGCATTTTGCCATTGCTAACAAGGCGACAGGTGAGGAACCGACGGTGAAAGTTGTTGGTGATAAGAAGGCTGTCTTCAATTTGCAAGCGCGTTATCGCTCTTACGCCGATACGGTTACCGCCGGTCTGGCTAACGCGACCAGCCCGTTCACCATCGAATATAAATAATCATTTATTGTCATACGAGGCCAAGGAAGGTCTGTATAAGGAATAAAATGAAGAAATTAATTGCCGCATTATTGCTGACTTGGGCTTGTAGCGCCCAGGCCGGTATTCAGGTCGATGCCACTCGTGTGATTTATAATGGCGGAGAAAAATCTGCATCGTTGCCGATCCATAATGACAGTCAAGATGCCTACATGGTGCAAACTTGGCTGGATCAAGGTGATAGCAGTAAGGCCAGCAGTAAATTACCGATGGTGGTGGTTCCACCGATCGTAAAACTGGATGCGCAAAAATCGGCAATATTACGCTTCATCTATTCCGGTCAGGGTTTTCCGCAAGATAAAGAAACATTGCTATGGGTGAATGTGCAGGAGATTCCGCCCGCACCCAAACAAGACAATGTATTACAGGTTGCGGTGCGTACGCGCATTAAATTGTTCTACCGCCCCAGTGGCTTGAATACCACCTTGCCTCAACAGGTACAGCAACTGCGCTGGCAGAAGTCAGGTAATCAGCTGGTGGCGATTAACCCGGGACCCTTGCATATCACTTTCGGCACTATTCACCTGCAAGGCAGTAACGGTAAGCCTATCGATATCGAAGCCAACATGGTGGATCCACATGGCCGTTTGGCCATTGCTATTCCAGCAGGAGTGCACATCGGAAATACGATCTCTTTTAGCTATATCAATGATTTTGGGGGTCGTAGCGAAGTTAAAAACGCGTCTGTTCAGTGATAAAAAGGGGTGGAGTAGTGCAACAGAAACAGCTAAGACAACAGAGGACGGATGTGGCGCGCTGGGTGCGTCTGGCCATCTCTGCCAGTACGTTGTCGTTGCTGTGTAGCGCGACGGCGCGTGCCGAGTTCAACATGTCTTTCGTTCATGGCAGCGAGAATATTGATGCCGCTCAGGCCGTTGCCGAGGGCAATGCCTTGCCACCGGGAAAATATCCTTTTGCCATCTATCTGAACAAACAGCAGGTCGATAATAAGGACGTGCGTTTCGTCGCCAAGGCGGGAGGCGCGAGCCAACCCTGCCTGACGGTCGAGGATCTGCTTAACTATGGCGTTAAACTGCCGGATTCGTTAAAACCGGGCAGCTGCGTCGACGTCTCGGCGACATTGCCGGGCGCGAGTGTGTCGTTCGATCCGGCGATTCAACAGATCGATCTCTCTATACCGCAGGTACTGTTAGCCGAACAGGCGCGTGGGGCCATTTCACATACTTTGTACGATCAGGGGATCAACGCCGCCTTCAGCAACTACAACCTGAATTATAACCGTAACGCGAATCATAATCCGGGTGGCGAGAACAGCGAGTATACCTTTCTGGCTTTGAATAATGGTCTCAACCTGTGGAACTGGCGTCTGCGTAATAACATGACGATGAATAAAGTCAGTGGCCAGTCGACGCAGTGGGACAATATCGCTACGTGGGCGGAGACCGATATTCCCGCGTGGCGTAGCCGCTTGGAATTGGGCCAGGCGAGTACCAACAACACGGTGTTTAATAGTATCCAGTTTCGTGGTGCCCAACTTTCCAGCGTCGATGATATGTTGCCCGAAAGCCTACGCGGTTATGCGCCGGTGGTACGCGGCGTGGCGGCGACTAACGCGCGTGTGGAGATTCGCCAGAACGGCTACGTCATTTATAGCACTAACGTGGCGCCAGGCCCCTTTGAGATCCGTGATATCTATCCACACTCTAATAACGGCGATCTTCAGGTCACGGTAAATGAGGCGGATGGTACGCGTAAGCATTTCACCGTGTCCTACTCCTCGGTAGCGAATATGTTGCGTGAGGGGATCTGGAACTATCAGGTGACGGCGGGGCGCTACCAAAATGGCAGTACGACCTATACGCCGAGTTTTCTGCAAGGAACCGTCGCGCGTGGTATGGCCTATGGTTTGACGCCCTATGGTGGGGTGCTCGTGGGACAAAACTACCGTTCTGCGGCTCTCGGCATCGCGAAAAACATGGGGGAGTGGGGGGCGATCTCTTTCGATGCGGCCTATTCCGATACCGCGTTAGCGAACGGCGATCGGGCTCGTGGGCAGAGCTACCGCTTCCTTTATTCTAAGTCCCTCAACCAGTTAGGAACCAACGTACAGCTGGCGGGTTACCGCTACGCTACCTCTGGCTATTATGACTTCTCCGATGCGGTAGAGGAGCGTAGTCGTTGGCGCCAGGGGATCTACGAGAACAGTTATTACGATCCGAGCAAGCCACAGACTGGGATCGCCGATCTGGACAGCCGTAACCAGCATCGGGTGTACACCACGCGCTATGCCAACAAGCGGGAGCGGTTAGATGTCTCCATTAACCAGCAGCTGTGGCAGGGGGCAATGCTGTACGCCAATATTAGTAGCCAGACTTACTGGGGCGGCGGTGGTCGCGATCGTACCATCCAGTTGGGGTATAACGATGCGTTCCGTAGCATCAGCTATGGGCTCTATCTTCAGGATACGCGCAGCCAGTACGGTTATGCCGATCGCAGCATCAACCTCTCCGTCTCTATTCCCTTGAGCTGGGGACGTGACAATCGCTCAGTCTCGCTGAACTTCAGCGGCGCGCATAGCCGCCAGGGGGGCGACAGCTATAACGCCGGCGTCAGTGGTACGTTGCTGGATGATCAGCGCATGAGTTACTCCGTGACCACCGGTCACAGTGAGTCGGGCGGCCAGAGCAGTGCGTTGAATCTGAATTATCACGGCGCTTACGGCAACCTGGACGGCAGCTATAGCTATAGCAACAGCTACAACCAGGTGGGGTTAGGCGCGTCCGGCGGGGTATTGCTCCACGCCGGGGGCGTCACCCTGTCGCAACCGTTGCAGAACACGATAATTTTGGTCGAAGCGAAACATGCTCATGGCGTGCGTGTCGACAACCAGAGTGGGGTAAGCATCGATCCCTTTGGTTACGCCGTGGTCCCGTCGGCGACGCCTTACCGCTTCAATGCCGTGTCGTTGCATACCCAAGACTTCCAACCGGGTTTGGATGTGCCTGTCGCCAGTAAACAGGTGGTGCCGACGGAGAAAGCGATCGTGCGGGTACGCTTCGATACCTTCTACGGCGTGAGTCTGTTAATTCATAGTCGCCTGGCGCAGGGGGGCTATCCGGCGGTGGGCGCCAGCGTCTTCAACCAGCAGGGGCGCAATAGCGGTACGGTTGGCATGAATGGTGATTTGTATGTTTCCGGTGTCCAGCCGGGTGAAAAGCTGACCCTCCGTTGGGGGAACCAACCGGATCAGCAGTGCGTATTACCGTTGCCGCATGATCTCCCCCCACAGGGGAAAACGGCCGGTTACCAAGAATTAACCCTTTCCTGTCAGACTCAGTAAGGTGACAGTATGACGATAACGATAACCGTGAGACGGTTCCTGCTGTTGGCTCTGGTGATCTTCATGGGGCTAAGTTTTAGCCGCCAGGCCTCCGCGCTCTCCTGTCGTGAGGGAAGCTATGCCTGGAGCCGTTATCCGATCGGTGATATTACCCAACTGATTGATATCGGCCAGCCGATCATTCTATCGGCATCCGATTTTAGCGCGGGTAACCTGATTTGGCGCTCGCGGAACTTCACGACGACCCTGACTTGCTGGGATAACTGGAATACGGGGCGGGGGGAGCATGCTTATATCTACTGGAATCCACGTAGTGCCTTCGGTAATTTGCATCGCTCCTTGGCGATCGGTGTATCGATTAACGGGATCGACTATGACAACGTTAACCTGCGGCAGAGCGGTAATCGGCCGAGTGGGCCAGATCTGGGTGAAGGGACTTCGACCGACAGTTGGGGATATGCCCGGCCACGTACGTTAACCGTCAGCTATTCGGTCTATATCAAGGCGACCGGTCTCCCTCCGCCACCAGGGGATTTCCCCGCGTTGGGATTGCCGTCGCTGTTTCAGGTGGATGGTGTTGGGGGGCTGGATGCGCGTCCCAATGGGAACTTCAATGCTTACATCTCCGGTTTGGATAAGATCCGGGTGATCCACTGCAACCCGCAGATTAATGTGCAAACCAACGGCGGCAATAGCATCAACTTTGGTACGCTCAGCGCCGCCAAGGCACGCCCAGGGGTGATCGCCGCTCAGCAGCCCTTTACCATTACGGCGAAATTGCTGGGTGGCCAGTGCGGCGGCCAGCAGTTGCAGGCGAGCTTCAGTACCCTGAAGCCAGATGTCAGCGATCGCACGTTGATCCTGCCCGATACCGCTCCTGGCGTGGGGATCTTTCTGAGTAAGGCGAGTGATCCCTCGCAGCCGATTCCGCTGCAGACCAATGTCGACTTCGGCCGGAAGTTACACGACAAGCAGCATGAAGTCAGTGAGAACTTCGTTGCCAATCTGAAGTGGCTGACCGACCGACCTAAGGCCGGTAAGTTCCACGCGACGGCCAACGTCGATATTACCTTCAAATAATCGCTAGCGGCGCCCCCGTGCGCCGCTAGCTTGTTCACCTCCTCTTCTCGCGTCTGTCTCCGTACTGACCCGCGGTGTATACCCAATCGCCTATTAAGTGATACTCATCACAATAACTGACTGATATATCGGCATAAGCGTGGCTTAACTCAGGTTAAAATAGCGGCGTTCGCTATCTTATTCCTGTTCGTAGGCAGTCAGGCATGGATGGCTCGTTATCGCGACAAGGAGAGATGGCAATGAGAGTAACTTATCGGGGGGTAGCCTGTGCCGTGGCGCTGACACTGGCGATGGCGCCGGGCTGGTCGTTGGCGTGGGAAAAAGATAAAACCTATAACCTGACAATACTACACACGAATGACCATCACGGTCATTTCTGGCAGAACGACCAGGAGGAGTATGGCCTGGCGGCACAGAAGACCTTGGTCGATCGGCTGCGCGCCGAGATTGCCGCCAAGGGGGGCTCGGTGCTGCTGCTGTCTGGTGGTGATATCAATACCGGGGTGCCGGAGTCCGACTTGCAGGACGCTGAACCCGATTTTCGTGGTATGAATCTGGTGGGCTATGATGCCATGGCCATCGGTAACCATGAGTTCGACAATCCGCTGAGTGTCTTGCGCCAGCAGCAGAAGTGGGCCACGTTCCCCCTGTTATCGGCTAATATTTATGCCCAGGACAGCGGTAAGCGCCTGTTCCAGCCCTATCAGATGTTCGATCGTCAGGGGATCCGCATCGCGGTGATCGGCCTGACCACCGATGATACGGCCAAGATCGGTAACCCGGAGTACCTGGAGAATATCGAGTTCCGGCCACCGGCGGCAGAAGCGCGCCAACTGGTGGAGCAATTACGCGCTCAGCAGAAGCCCGATGTGGTGATCGCCGCGACGCATATGGGCCATTATGACAACGGTGCCCATGGCTCGAACGCGCCCGGCGACGTGGAGATGGCGCGCGCCCTGCCGGCGGGATATCTGGACATGATTGTCGGCGGCCACTCCCAGGATCCGGTGTGTATGGTGGCGGAGAATCGCAAGCAGAGCGATTATGTGCCGGGCACGCCCTGCGCGCCAGATCGGCAGAACGGCACCTGGATCGTCCAGGCACATGAGTGGGGGAAATATGTCGGCCGGGCCGATTTCACCTTCCGTAACGGTGAGCTGACCCTACAACATTATCAATTGATCCCCGTCAACCTGAGCCGGCAAGAGAAACAGGCCGATGGAACCAAGCAGCGTATCTATTATACCGAACAGATCCCGCAGGATACGGCGATGCTGCAGTTGTTAACCCCGTTCCAGGAGCAGGGACAGGCCGCCTTAGGGGTAAAGATCGGGCGTGTTGAGGGGCGTCTGGAAGGCGATCGCAGTAAGGTGCGTTTCGAGCAGACGAATATGGGGCATCTACTGTTGGCGGCGCAGATGGAGCGGACGCAAGCCGATCTGGGCGTGATGAGCGGCGGCGGCGTACGTGATTCCATGGCTGGCGGTGACATCAGCTATAAGGATGTCCTTAAGGTGCAGCCGTTTGGTAACACCGTGGCGTATGTTGATATGACAGGCGCCGAGCTGGAGAAATATCTGGGCATGGTGGCGAACAAGAAGCCCAACTCCGGTGCCTATGCTCAGTTTGCCAATGTCAGTCTGATCGCCGATGGCAAGCAGGGCGTTAGCCAGGTGAAGATCAAAGGACAGCCGCTGGCCGCCGATAAGACCTACCGTCTGGCATTGCTCAGTTTTAACGCCAGTGGTGGCGACGACTACCCTAACGTTACTCAGCATCCTGCTTATGTGAATACCGGGTTCGTCGATGCCGAAGTGTTGAAGGATTACATCCAGCGTCACTCGCCGATTAAGGCGGCCGACTACCAGCCGCAAGGCGAGATCGTCTACCACGATTAAGCTGGGTAGCTTACGCCATTCACGGCGGTGTTAATTACGTTAACGGCATGCCAGGCATGCCGTTTTTTTATCACCGGTGGGGTTGCGTTTAGGCCGCGTCACGCTTGGCGATATCGGCAAAGGTGGCCTGCAAGAGCGCGGCCAGATCCGCGGCGGCCAACTCGATGTCTAGCCCACGCTTACCGCCGGAGACGAAGATCGTATCGAACAGGCGGGCACCCTCATCGATCACCGTCGGTAGGCGTTTCTTCTGCCCGAGCGGACTGATACCGCCGACCAGGTAGCCGGTGACGCGTTGCGCCAGTTGCGGATCGGCCATGTCGACTTTCTTGGCGCCGAGCGCCTTGGCGACCTTCTTCAGATCGAGCTGTCCGGCCACGGGGGTGACCGCAACGGCCAGCTTCTTACTGTCGCCGTTTAGGGCGACCAGCAGTGTCTTGTAGACGCGATCGGCGCTGAGCCCCAGCTTACGTACCACTTCATCGCCAAAGTTCGTTTCGTGAGGATCATGCTCATAGGCATGCAGGGTGAAAGTGATTTTGTCTTTTTCTAATAAGAGAACGGCAGGCGTCATCGCTACAACCTCATGATATATTTTTTAGCATTATATATCATACAAAACGCGGAGTGCTCCCCCCGCGTATCGTACTGGTTGAAAAAGTATACGAGGTTAACAATCAGGCCGATAACGGTTGCCAGTGGCGCACGACGGTTGTTACCCTATAAAGACAACAGACTCGCCGTTAGGCGAGTCTGCATAATAATAAGATGTTGAATTCCTCTTTGACTGGCCAATAGTGATATTGGCCTTTTTTTATCTCTCTGGCGGCGGATTCCGCTGTGCAACATGCATTATGCCACCAGGCTGATAATCAATACGATGATCAGACCGACCACGGAGTTGACCAGCTCCAGCAAGCCCCAGGTCTTCAGCGTGTCTTTCACCGAGAGATCGAAGTACCCCTTGAACAGCCAGAATGAGGCATCGTTGATGTGGGTGAGGGTATTGGAGCCGGCGGCGGTCGCGAGGACGAGCAGCGCCGGGTTAACGTCGACCAGTTGTCCCGTCGCCGGGTCGAGGATCGCCGCGCTGATGATCCCTGCCGCCGTCATGGCGGAGACCACACCCTGGCCCGTCGCCAGACGAATCAATACGGTGATTAACCAAGCCATGATGTAGGGGGAGACGTTACCGTGGGACATGAGCATGCCGATGGTATCGCCGATGCCGGTATCGATGATGGTCTGTTTTAGCACGCCGCCCGCACCGATGATCAAGATCACCATCGCGATGCTCTTCACCGCATTCTCAAAAGCATTCATCACCCATTGCATGTCGTGTCCGCGCGCGGTGCCGAACAGGACAAAGGCTACCAGCATGGCGATCAGCATGGCGATGGGTGAGGAGCCGAGGAAGTTCACGATCTCCCAGAGGCGGGTTCCTTTCACCAACCACACATTGGCGATGGTGGTGGAGATCATGATGATCGCCGGGATCAGCGGTACCAGGATCGAGACGCCGAAGGAGGGCAGGTTCGTGCGGTCAACGGGGACGTCGGCCTTGAGAAACTCCGGTGTTGGCCGCTCCAGGTTGCCGAGGAATTTCGGCAGGATGATCCCGGCGCAGATCACGCTGGGGATGGTGACCAGAATACCATACAGATAGACCATACCCATGTCCGCGCCATAGGCGTTAACCAGCGCCACTGGACCGGGTTGCGGCGGAAACAACGAGTGCGCCGTCGTGGCCGCCGCGACGGCCGGGATCGCGAGTTTCAGAAAGGGGATCTTCGCCTCCGCCGCGATCACGATCACCAGCGGCGCCAGCATGATAAAGGCCACCTCATAGAACATCGCCAAGCCAAAGATCAGGCCGATGATGATCACCGACAGTTGTACGTAGCGTAGCCCGAGGCGCGCCAGCAGCGTATGGGCGATCTGGTGGGCTGCACCGGAATCGACCATCAGCTTACCGATGACGGCACCGAAGACGACGATGATCGCCAATTCGCCCAGCGTGCTGCCGAAGCCGGACTTCATGGTATGCAACAACGCCATGAGATCCATACCGGCCAACATCCCGACGGACAGCGCGGCGAGCAACAACGCGACCATGGAGTTGATGCGGAATTTGAGGTTGAGCACCAGCATTAAACCAATGCCGAAGACGACCCATAATATATTTAATATGTGCATTAAATCCCTGCCTTTAATTTACCTGCTTTTAAATTGGTGGCTATGCTAACGTTATTTGGTTGACCAATAAAGCGATGCTTGTCACACCAATTTATGCACTTATCATGAAACTTCATCATCGCTCCCCTATTTCACGAAATAGGACGTTACTTCGCTATGTGCATAATTCAATTAAATATTAAATTGATTAATCTTTCTGTTTTAGTTTAGGGTTAACTTGTTTTTTCTGTCTTGGCGCTATTTATTATTCAACGCACGAGAGTATATAAATTCTTTATAGCAACCTGACTATGAATGGTTAAACCAAATTAGTTGTTATTGGTTGACCAATGATGGAGAGAAAGATTAGGACACGGCACCGTGTTGTGGCCTGGCTGGCCGAGCACCGCCAGATCTTGGCGGTATCGGTTAAGAAAGACGCGCTGGCCATCAAGTTAGCCATGTGGCAACCGCGGGAAAACGTCAAGCCGCGTCCCGGAGTTTTCTCCGATGTCGATGCGATCGACGTCGATGGCTATTTGTTCGACACTTGGCGGTTAGATCGGCTCAGCGTCTGAATGTCGCTCGTCATGTCGCCGGTGCGGGCGATAAGCCGCTCGGCACAAGCTTTGCTGCCGGTTGGGGGGCGTAGGTGACGTCTTATCTCGCGCCCTCGTCGGCGGCCAGCAACTCGGGTAACCCTTGCGGGCCGAAGAGATGCAGGGCGCCGACGGCTACCACATAGTCGCCGGGGGGGAGGGTGCGTAGCTGTTGACACCAAGCGCGGTTACGCTGAGCCATCAAGACATCGGCCAGATCTGGGCAGAAGGTCATCAGCAGCGGCGTTTGCAGCGCCGGGGGCGGCGTTAGCCACCAGCCGATCAGGGTTTGCAGTAGACGCGCGTTGTTCTGCCAGTGGGTCAGGGTGTCATCCAGCAGATCGCGTCCTTGATGCGGTAAGCGATGCAGCATTGCTAATTGGCTCTGTGCCCCTTCCAGTTCGATGATCGGGCGGGGGGCGCGTTGTGCCTCGAGCAGCAGTTGGTAATCGATACCGAACTCACCGTTTAATCCTAGCTGTTGCGCCTGTTGCGCCTGGAGCAGTAGCGCACAGCGCCATAGGGGAAAGCGATCCAGCTGACTCGCATCCAGCCCGGTCTCTCGACAGCGGCGCAGTAGCGCGTCATAGCGTGCCGCATCGAGGCGTTGCGCCAACGAGAGGGATTGCGCTTCGCTGGTGATCGCGCTGTCGGCGCGGGTAATATCTGCCTCGACGATCAGCGCCTGGGCCTGCGCGACGCGCTGCAATAGTGCGGCCGGTAGCGGTGACATCGCCGCGTTGCCCATGTGAATGCTAGCGACCAGATGCAGCCGAATAGCGCCGGGCAAGGTGACATCACAGGCCGGATAGGGGTAGCGTGGGGCAGACAGCAGCCCGAAACGGACCGCCAGACGCCGTAGTCGGTGGAACATGGTGCCTCCGGCAAGGAGCTGCCACATGGAGCGGGCAGCGTTACAGGCTATGCTAATTATTTCATGCTACCTGATGAAGGAAAAAAAGCACCGGATTCCGGTGCTTTTTATCTTCGTGCGGCATGTCGGCATGCTTACCCTTTCGGGGTGAAGCGCAGCAGACGGTTGGCGTTGCTCACGACGGTAATGGAGGAGAGCGCCATGGCGGCTCCGGCCACCACCGGGCTGAGCAGGGTACCGGTCAGCGGGTAGAGTACCCCCGCGGCGATCGGAATACCGAGGGTATTGTAGACGAACGCCCCCAGCAGGTTCTGCTTCATGTTGCGCAGCGTCGCCCGTGACAGCGCCACCGCATCGGCCACGCCAGACAGACTATGACGCATCAGGGTGATGGCCGCCGTTTCGATGGCGATATCACTCCCGCCGCCCATGGCGATCCCAACGTCAGCCTGAGCCAGCGCCGGCGCGTCGTTGATGCCATCGCCGATCATCGCCACCTTATGGCCGTCGCGTTGTAGCGTCTTGATCGCCTCGGCCTTACCTTCTGGCAGTACGCCGGCGATCACCTGGTCGATCCCCGCCTCGCGGGCGATGGCCTGGGCGGTGATCGGGTTATCCCCCGTCAACATCACCAGGCGATAGCCCATGCCGTGCAGGCGTTGCAGGGCGGCGACGCTGTCGCTCCGCAGCGGGTCGCGGATGGCGAGTAGGGCGGTGGCCTGGCCGTCGACGGCCAAGAGGACCGGCGTCGCACCTTGCCCCGCCTGCTGCTCCAGCAGGCGCTCCAAGGCGGTGATGTCGATGCCCTGCTCTTGCATCAGCGCGGCGTTGCCCAGCAGCAGGGTATGTCCCTCAGCCTCGCCACTGACACCCAGTCCGCGCAGGGTACGGAACTGACTGACTTCCGGTAGCGTTTCTCCGGCGGCGCGTTCGGTGATCGCACGCGCCAAGGGGTGGTTCGAGCCGCTCTCTAACGCGGCGGCCCAACGCAGTACCTGCGCCTCGCTGTGCCCCAATAAGGTCTCGATGGCGACCACCTTTGGCATCCCTTCCGTCAGCGTCCCGGTCTTATCGAACACCAGGGTGTCCAGTTCGCTGGCGTGTTGCAGCGCGTCGGCATCTCGCACCAATACTCCCAGTTCGGCGGCGCGGCCAACCCCAGAGATAATCGACATCGGCGTCGCCAGGCCCAGGGCGCATGGACAGGCGATGATCAATACCGTCGTCGCCACCACCAGGGTGTAAATCAGTTGCGGCGCCGGACCGAAGAAGTACCAGATCAGTCCGCTGAACACGGCGATGGCGACCACCGTCGGTACGAATACCGCCGAGATGCGATCCGCCAACTGGCCGATGGCCGGTTTACTGCTCTGCGCTTGCCGCACCAGCTTAATGATGCGCGCCAGGGTCGTTTGGCTCCCGATGGCGGCGGCGCGGAACAATACGCTGCCGTCGGTGACCACGGTACCGGCATGCACCCGATCGCCGGGGCCTTTCTGTTGGGCGATCGGTTCGCCGGTCAACATGGCCTCGTCAAGCCATATCTCGCCGGAGAGGATCTCCCCGTCGACCGGCACGCGATCGCCGGTGACCAGACGCAGGGTCATACCCAGCTGTACCTCGGCCAGCGGCACGCTCTTCTCGCCCTCATCGGTGACGAGGCGTGCGGTCGGTGGTGTCAGATCCAGCAGGCGCTCCAGCGCGCTGGAGGAGCGCTGACGCGCCCGCGCCTCCATGGCGTGACCCAGGTTGATCAGACCGATGATCATCGCGCTGGCCTCGTAGTAGAGGTGGCGCGCCTCCGGCGGAAAGATCTCGGGCCACAGGTTGACGCTGATGGAGTAGAGCCAGGCGGCGCCGGTGCCCAGCGCCACTAAGGTATCCATGGTGGCGCTGCCATTCATCAGGCTACGCCACGCGTTACGGTAGAAGTGGCCGCCCGCGCCGATCATCACCGCCAGCGTCACCAGGCCGACGATCAGCCAAGGCGTGCGACTCTGCTCGGTCAGCGTCATCGAGCCGCCGAACAGCCCCCAGGCCATCAGTGGCAGACCTACCCCCAGGGCGATGGCGGCCTGCCAGCGGAAGGCGCGTACCGCCTTTTGGGCACTCTCATGCTGACGGGCGCGGCGCACGCTCTCATCCTGGATCACCTCGGCGCCGTATCCCGCCTTCTGCACCGCCTCGACCAATGCCTGCGGCGAGCTGTGTCCGCTGACCAACGCGCTACGCTCGGCCAGATTGACGCGGGCATGCTCGACCCCAGGAACCGCCTGCAGGGCGTTTTGCACCTTCAGCACACAGCTGGCGCAACTCATGCCCTCCAGCAGCAGCTGAACACTGTCATCATCGTCGCCGCTCGCCTGAGGCGCCGCGACGACGGAGGTGGCCGGAGTGGATTGCGGAGCCGCTGCCGAGGTTTCCGGCATTACCGTATCAGTACGGGGCAGCGGCTCAGATTTTGGGTGTGACCCCTCCTCCATGAGCTGAGCCTGGTAGCCGGCCTGTTGCACGGCGGCGACCAGAGCCTTACTGTCGGCCTGGCCGTAGACATCGGCTTGCGTCAACGTCACCATGACGGCGTCGACGCCCGCGACTGCCTCCAACGCCTTGGTGACGCTGGCGACGCAGTGACCGCAGCTCAGTTCGCTCAGCGCCAGGCGTTGCGTCGGTTGGGTGGCGAGTGTGGCCTGGTAGCCGGCCTGCTCGACGGTGGCGATGATCGCGGCGGCGTCGGCGCTACCGCTAACCTTGGCGTAACGCGGGGTGGCGACGATGGCTTGCTCCACATCGGGGCGTGCCTCTAACGCGTTTTTGACTTTCTTGGCGCAGTTCATGCAGGAGAGACCCTGCAAGGCGAATAATTGTGTCTGTGACATGATATAAACCTCTCTCGCGAAGGATTCGTCAACGATGCGGCCAGGCCGCTTAGGGTTTGGCGTAGTTCTCAATTGCGTTTAAGCTTAAACCTTCCTGCAAGGTTAAGGTCAAGGGGAAGGGATGAATATTAGCGAAGTGGCGAAAAAAACCGGTCTGAGTAGCAAGGCGATCCGTTTTTATGAAGAGAAGGGCTTGGTTACCGCACCGCTACGTGGGGAGAATGGCTACCGCCGTTATGCGGCGCGGCATCTGGAAGAGCTGACGCTATTGCGCCAGGCGCGTCAGGTCGGCTTTACCCTGGAGGAGTGCCGTGAGCTGGTGGCCTTGTTTCACGATGAACACCGCCATAGCGCACAGGTCAAGCAGCGTACCCTGCAGAAAGTCGCGGAGATCGAGCAACATATTCGTGATCTCCAAGCGATGCGTGACCGTCTGGCGGCATTGGCTCAGGCCTGCCCCGGTGATGACAGCGCCGATTGCCCGATCATCAATGGCCTGGCGGGTTGCCATCATCGCTCCGGGGGCAAGGAATAACCTCGAGGGTGATGCCACTGACGGCCTGTACCTGCACACACTGCCCCGCCGGGAGATCCTGTTGGCAGGTGATGCGCCAACTGCTGTCGCCCAGGCGCAGGCGACCATGGCCGTTGACCAGCGGTTGCTCTAGCGTCGCGCGTTGGCCGATCAATTGGCGCCCGCGTTGATTCAGGGCGCCATCCTGCGCCTCCTCGCGCCCACTATGTCGTTGCCAGCGCCACCAGAGTAGGGCGCTGATCACCGTCAATAGCGCAAACAGGGAGAGTTGCGTCTCCCAACCAAACGGCCACAGCCAATGCAACAGGCCGACCAGTAGGGCGGCGCAGCCGCTCCACAGGGCATAGCCGCCGGCGCCGAGTAACTCGGCGGCCAGCAACAGGCCGCCCAGCGTCAACCATAGACCGTGCGGGTTGGCGAATAGATAGGCCATCATGGCCGACAATCCTTGTCGCCTTCGCGGCGCAGCAGTTCACTGATCCCGCCGACGGCACCCAACAGGCTGCTGGCCTCCAACGGCATCATGATCACCTTGCTGTTTTGCGATTCACCGATGCGCTGTAACGCCTCGGTATATTTTTGTGCGACGAAATAGTTGATCGCCTGCACATTACCGGCGGCGATCGCTTGGGACACCATGGCGGTGGCCTGGGCTTCGGCCTGGGCGGCGCGTTCGCGCGCCTCGGCCTGGAGGAAGGCCGATTGCCGCTCCCCTTCCGCCTTGAGGATCTGCGCCTGTTTCTCCCCCTCGGCACGCAAGATGGCGGCCTGGCGCACCCCTTCGGCTTCCAGGATGTCGGCACGTTTGGTCCGTTCGGCTTTCATCTGGGCGTTCATCGAGGCGATCAGCTCAGCCGGTGGACGCACATCGCGGATTTCGATACGCGTCACCTTGATCCCCCAGGGGTTGGTGGCCTCATCGACGATCTGCAGCAGACGGCTGTTGATCATGTCACGCTGGGAGAGCATCTCATCCAGCTCCATCGAGCCGAGTACGGTACGAATGTTGGTCATGGTCAGATTAATGATCGCCTGATCGAGGTTGCTCACCTCATAGGCGGCACGCGCCGGATCGATTACCTGGATAAAGCAGACGGCATCGATGGTGACATTGGCGTTATCTTTCGATATCACCTCCTGCGAGGGAATATCGAGAACTTGCTCCATCATGTTGATCTTGCGGCCGATGCGATCCATAAACGGAATCACGAGATTCAGGCCCGGCATCAGGGGGCGGGTGTAGCGCCCGAAGCGCTCGACGGTCCATTGATAACCCTGTGGGACGATCTTGATCGCCGACCAGACGATGATCAGCGCGACCACCACTAAGACGGGAAAGACAGTAAACATAGCTGGCTCCTTACGCGTATCGTTCTCATCAGGAGGCCGGGTGGCCTCATTCGGGGAATGCCGTGAGTTCGAAGACCCCCAACTGGCCGTGGCCACTGAGATCCAGGCTATGCGTCTGGGGACAGGGGGTGATCAGGGTGGCGCTATCGTAGCGTTCGAGGTGCAGCGCCTTGGCCGCGCCGAGCGGCGTCAGGGTCACCGCGCCCTCGCGACAGAATAGCAGGATGGTGCTGGCGTGGCAGCGCAACGGTGGCATCTCGGGACGGATGGCGAGCCATTGCAGCCGAGCGCCATAGTGGCGCGGATCGTAGATCAGATTGAGATCGCGTACCATTCCGTCACACAGCTGGCTGGTGACCCGGCTATCGCCGGAGAAGCGCGCGATATCGCCACAATGCAACATCGGCTGCGGCGTACCGTCGATGGTCAGCGCCAGGCCGTCGCCCTCGAGTAGCGAGAGGATGCGTTGATAGCCCCCATAGTGGGAGAAGGGCGCGTCGTGGGTGACGTCGGCCATCGAAAGGCGCCAGCGGAAACGTGTGCCGCTGCGGTTATCTTCCCGCATGATCTCACGGGTATGGCCCTGGCCATTGTGCCAGGGTTGGATCGCGTAATCACTCAATCGGTGAATTTGCCACGGGTTCATCGCTCTCTGTCCTGTCAACGGGGCCGCACGACGGCGTGATCCTGTGGGACGCAGGCGTCCCGGCCATCTCTATAATGTATAGCTATTTTGTGAACAATGGCATGCAATGCGTCAAATAGTTGTCCTCGATGGCAGCCATTGTCGCTGTAGCGTATGGCTGCCGCTGGTTTGGTGCTCGGCGTGAAATCTGCCACAATGGCCGCCCGCAACGGTGTACAGAAAGGCAGAGCGATGCAGTATCCAATCAATGAAATATTCCACAGCCTGCAGGGCGAGGGCTTCTATACCGGCCTTCCGGCCATTTTTATTCGTTTACAGGGCTGCCCGGTCGGCTGTAGCTGGTGTGACAGCAAGCATACCTGGCAGCAGGATGCGGTGCGTCAGGTCGCGCTGGAGCAGGTGGTGGAGAAGGCCGCCGAGAGCGATGCTTGGGCCAGCGCCGATGTCGCTACCCTGTGTGCGCTGTTGCAACAACGCGGTTATGCGGCGCGCCATGTGGTGATCACCGGCGGGGAGCCATGCCTACATGATTTACTGCCGCTGACGCTGGCGTTGGAGCAGGCGGGCTATCAGTGTCAGATCGAAACCAGTGGCACCCAGCCGGTGCGCTGTAGCGAGCAGACCTGGGTGACGGTATCGCCGAAAGTCGCGATGTGCGGGGGCATGGCGGTGCTGACCTCGGCACTACGCCGCGCCAATGAAATCAAGCATCCGGTCGCCAGAGAGCGTGATATTGCGGCGTTAGACGCCTTGTTGGCGACCTTAGGGGAGGCGCTGCCACAGGTGGTGGCGTTACAACCGATCTCCTGTAAGGAGGGGGCGACCCGTCTGTGTATCGACACCTGCTTGGCGCGTAACTGGCGTCTCTCGATGCAGACGCACAAGTATTTACATATCGTGTGACGAGGCAGCCGCCCGTATCCGTAGGGATACGGGCGGTGAAGGGTTAACGCCGGGTGGGGGTGGCCGAACGCCGTGGAGTCGGTGCCGTACCGGCCGGGTGAGCCGGTGATGCGGGTTGGCGATCAGGCCTGAGATCCATCTCAATCATCCATAGTTGCTCATTGATCTCCGCCTTGAGGGCATCGATCTGACGGTAGTCGGAGTGCGGGCTTTGCGTCACGGTATACGCTCCTGATGGATTAATTACCGGCGCATGATAGCGCGTCGCCCGCGAAGGTGAAGCAGGGAATATCCGAAAACCGTTACCCCTCTCATTTCTTGTGTTATCGGCGTGTGCACGATGAAAATTCGGGGTGTCGCCGGCAAGCAGGCCCGTACGCCGAATAATCGTTTGCCTGACATCGGACGGATGGCTAAAGTAGGCGGCTATTTTCAGCGCGCACGGGCGGCCGGCGGGAGAGCGCGACGGCGACGTACGCGGGCAAGGAGAGGTTATGTTGCCATCGGCGGGTTGGTTAGGACTTAGTTATTTCACCTATTTTTTCTCATTCGGCGTCTTTTTGCCCTTCTGGAGCCTGTGGCTGCAGGATCAGGGCGTCGCCCCGGAATCCATCGGTGTGTTGTTGGGCGCCGGTATGGGGGCTCGCTTTATCGGCAGTCTCTTCATCACGCCGGCGGTGAAGAAAACCTCGCAACTGATTGTGGCGCTGCGCCTGGTGACCTTGATTGCCCTGTTCGCCGGTGTCGCCTTCATGTTAGGTAACGCCTGGGCCTGGTTGCTGGCGGTGATGATCGGTTTCAGTCTGTTCTACGGCCCATTGGTACCGCTCACCGATGCGTTAGCCGCCACGTGGCAGCGCCAGATCGGCTTGGATTACGGCAAGGTCCGTCTGTGGGGGTCGTTGGCCTTTATCATTGGCTCGGCGGTGACGGGCGAATTGGTCAACGCCTTCGGCCATCAGGCCATCCTCTATAGCTTGTTGGCGGGGTTGCTGGCGATGTTGCTGGGCATGTTGCCGCGGCCTGCCAGGCCTCCCCTGGATGGCCCGGCACAGCAGGCGGCCCAGGTTACCCCGTGGCCCATCTTGTTACGCGAAGGGGCGGTATGGCGCTTCCTGTTGTGCTGTGCATTATTGCAGGGCGCGCACGCCGGCTATTACGCCTTTAGTACCCTGTTCTGGAGCCAAGCCGGTTACTCCGCCTCGCTGATCGGCTATCTATGGTCGCTGGGGGTGGTCGCCGAGGTGATCATCTTCGCCCTGAGCAATCGCCTATTCCGCCGCTGGACGGTGTCTGGTCTGTTGCTGCTCTCTTGCCTGTGCGCCTTGCTGCGCTGGGTGATGATGGGGGCCACGACGGCGTTGCCTTGGCTGGTGGCGATGCAGATCCTACACGCCGGAACCTTCACCGTGTGTCATCTGGCGGCGATGCGCTTTATTTCTGCACGTCAGGGGGGCGATGTGATCCGTCTACAGGCGGTTTACTCGGCGTTGGGCATGGGGGGAAGCGTGGCGTTGATGACGGTACTGGCCGGTGTGGTCTACCAATATAGCCCGAGTGCGACGTTCTACCTGATGGCGTTGTTGGTGACGCCGGTGCTGTTCCTTCGCCCCGGCGTACGCTGATCAGGCGCCGCGATAGGTACAGCCCGCGGTGCAGGTCTCTTTCACCATGACGGCGCTCAGCAACGGTAGGCGGGGCTTGAGCTGCTGCCAGATCCAGTGCGCTAACACTTCGCTGGTCGGATTCTCCAGTCCGGTGATCTCGTTGAGATAGTGGTGGTCCAGCTGATCGTAGATCGGCTGGAAGCGCGCTTTCAGATCGGCGAAGTCCATTACCCAACCGGTGTGGGGATCGACTTCACCGCTGATCTCAATGCGCACCAGAAACGAGTGACCGTGTAAACGGCCACACTTATGCCCCTGCGGCACATGCGGCAGACGGTGAGCCGCTTCGAACTGAAACTCTTTAAACAGGGTAGTGGTCATGGTGACGCCTCATAACGAAAAGAGACGCATGGTAACGCAAAGCGGCGTGAGGGGGTAGTTTCGTCGCGTATGCATAGATTGTGTTATCGGTCTTGCATTATTCTGTTTTTTCTTTGTTAATTATTGGCGCGTGGCACTATTCTGTGGGCATCCCTCATGTCTGTCACAGGAGTGTTGTCATGCCGCATGATCATTCGTCTCCCCCTGCGGAAATGTTGTTATCGCAGTTACGTGCCATTGTCGGCGCCTCCGCCGTGTTAAGCGAGGCGCGCAAGATGGCGCGCTACTGTAAAGGTTTTCGCTCCGGCCAAGGGCGTGCGCTGGCCGTGGTATTTCCCACCTCATTATTGGCGATGTGGCAGGTGTTTAAAGCCTGTGTCGAGGCCGATCGCATCATTTTGATGCAGGCTGCCAATACGGGCCTGACCGAAGGCTCGACCCCGCACGGCGATGACTATGATCGTGAACTGGTGATCATCAATACCCTACGTTTGGATGGCGCCCAGCTCCTGGATGGCGGGCGTCAGGTGGTGGCGTTGCCGGGCACGACCTTGTGGCAGTTGGAGCGTCTGCTCAAGCCGCTGGGACGGGAACCCCATTCGGTGATTGGCTCTTCGTGCATCGGCGCCTCGGTGATCGGGGGTATCTGCAATAATTCCGGTGGGGCACTGGTACAGCGTGGTCCGGCCTATACGGAGATGGCGCTGTATGGCCGGGTTAACGAACGGGGCGAGGCGGAGTTGATCAATCATCTGGGGATTGCCCTGGGTGACACCCCAGAGACGATCCTGACCAATCTGCAGCAGCGACGCTATGATGATGAGGCGGTGCAGCATGATGAGCGTCAAGCCTCCGATCATGACTATGCCCAACGGGTGCGTGAGATCGACGCGGACACGCCAGCCCGCTTCAACGCCGACGAGTGCCGTCTATTCGAGGCTTCCGGTTGTGCCGGCAAGCTGGCGGTCTTCGCCGTGCGTCTGGATACCTTCCCCGCCGAGCCACGCCAGCAGGTGTTTTACATCGGCACCAATAAGCCCGAGGTATTGAGCGCGTTACGGCGCCATATCCTGGCCCACTTTACTCACCTGCCGGTCGCCGGCGAGTATATGCACCGTGATATTTTCGATATCGCCGAGCGTTATGGCAAAGATACCTTCTTGATGATCGAGAAGTTGGGGACGGATCGCATGCCGTTTTTCTTCAATCTCAAGGGGCGCATCGATGCCCTGACAGAGAAGGTGCCCTTGCTGCCCTCTCATCTATTGGATCGCACCATGCAAGGCTTGAGCCGCCTGTGGCCGAGCCATCTGCCGCCGCGCCTGAAGCAGTATCGCGATCGCTATCAACACCATCTTTTGTTGAAGATGGCTGGAGACGGCATCGAGGAGGCTCAGCAGTGGTTAACACGCTACTTTGCCGAGGCGGAAGGGGCGTTCTTTGTCTGTAGCGCGGAGGAGGGCAATAAGGCTTTCCTGCATCGTTTCGCCGCCGCCGGTGCCGCCATCCGTTACCAGGCGGTGCATAGCGATCAGGTCGAAGATATCCTGGCATTGGATATTGCGTTACGGCGCAATGACAGCCAGTGGTTCGAGCAGTTGCCCGCGGAGTTGACGCAAAACCTGCTACATCGCCTGTATTACGGCCATTTTATGTGCCATGTCTTCCACCAGGATTACATCGTGCGCAAGGGGGCCGATGTGGCGGCGATCAAGGCGCAGATGCTGGCATTGCTGGATGCGCGTGGTGCCGAATACCCGGCGGAGCATAATGTTGGTCATCTTTACTCGGCCAAGGCGCCGTTGCGTGACTTTTACCGGCGCCAAGACCCGACCAACACGCTGAATCCTGGCATTGGCAAGACCAGCAAATGTCGCCATTGGCAGTGCGATGGTCACCACTAGGCGGGGTCGCTCGGCGCGGGGCAGTACAGTTGATGTAGCGTCTCCAGCAGCGTCAGGGTACGAGGATCGGCGATACGGTAGAAGATCTGCTTGCCCTCGCGCCGGGTCTCGACCAGCGCCAGGCGTCGCAATACGCCGAGTTGTTGGGAGAGTGTCGGCTGTCCGATCGCCGTTGCTGCCTCCAGCTCGCCGACCGATGCCTCGTGCTGGCTGAGGCAGCACATTAACAGCAGGCGGTCAGGATTGGCGAGGGCGCGCAGAATCGCCGCCGTTCCGGCCGCGGCCTGTTGCATTCGTCGCGCAGATACGGATGAGGGCATCAGTCATTCTTCCCTTCAACGGTTTACAAATTAACATTATATACTATTGTATAATGATAAGGGTATCGCTGCAACGCGATGGCGCGTGCTGGCCGGTGAGATGAATGAATATGATGAGGTGAGCGGATGAAAATCGTGATTATCGGAGGGGTCGCTGGTGGGGCATCGGCGGCGGTGAGGGCGAGACGATTAGCGGAAGAGGCGGAGATCATTGTCTTGGAGCGCGGACGCTACGTCTCCTTCGCCAATTGTGGCCTGCCTTATCATATCGGCGGCGTGATCCCGCAGCGTGCCAGTCTGCTGTTGAAGACGCCAGAGGACTTCCGTCAGCGCTTCAATCTGGATGTGCGGGTACGTCACGAGGTGCTGGCGATTGATGTGCAGGGGAAATGCATCGAGGTCCGCGATCTGACCAGCGGGCAAGTTTACCGCGAATCTTACGATCGTCTCTTGTTGAGCACCGGCGCCGCGCCGCTGCTGCCTCCCTTGCCCGGTATCGAGAGTCCGGGGGTATTCGCGCTACGCAGCATCGATGATATGGATGCCATCCTGGCCCACATCGCCAGCCATACGGTAAAACATGCCACGGTGGTCGGTGGTGGCTTTATTGGCTTGGAGGTGACCGAGGCGTTACGTCGGCGCGGTCTGGCGGTGACGTTGTTGGAGATGGGGACGCAGGTGATGATGCCGGTGGATGGGGAGATGGCGGTGCCGTTGCATGAGACGCTGCGCGCCAACGCTGTCGATCTGCGTCTACAGACCGCGTTGCAGGCGATCATGCCGTGTGAGGCGGGGTTGCATCTGACCCTGAGCGAGGGCAGCGAGCTGGTCAGCGGCATGGTGATCATGGCCATCGGGGTACGACCGGAGAGTCGCCTGGCCCAAGCCGCCGGCCTGGCATTGGGCGCCAGCGGCGGCATCCGCGTCGACAGTGGCATGCGTACCTCGGCGCCCGATATCTATGCGGTGGGCGACGCCGTCGAGGCGCCTCCCTTCGACGCGGCATTGCCGCCGTTGGTGCCGTTGGCTGGACCCGCTAATCGTCAGGGGCGGATCGCCGCCGACGCCATGCTGGGGCGTGCTAGCCACTACCGTGGGAGTCAGGCGGCCTCGGTGTGTCAGATCTTCGATCTGACCGTCGCCAGCGTAGGATTGAGCGAGAAGTTGTTGCGGCGGCAGCAGCGTCCCTATGAGACCGTATTTGTGCATGGGCCGAGCCATGCCGGTTACTATCCCCACGCGACACCCATCTCGCTGAAGTTGATTTTCGATCCACGCAATGGGGCGATCCTCGGCGCGCAGGCCGTGGGCAAGGAGGGGGTCGACAAGCGTATCGATGTGCTTTCCGTCGCGCAGCGTGCCGGGTTGACGGTGGCCGATCTGGAGCATCTGGAGCTGTGTTATGCGCCGCCTTATAACAGCGCGCGCGATCTGGTGAATCAAGCGGGTATGCTGGCGAACAACGTGCTGTGCGGCGATACCGCCATCTGCCATGTCGCCGATCTGGAGCAGCGCGATCCCGCTCGTCAGTGCCTGCTGGATATCCGCAGCGATGAGGAGTTGGCGACGTTTGGCACCTATCCACAGGCGCGGCATATCCCGCTGGATGAATTGCGCGCGCGTCTGGATGAGCTCCCGCGAGATAAAGAGATCCTGATCGGCTGCCAGTCTGGGCTGCGCGGTCACGTCGCCTATCGCCTGCTGGTGCAGCATGGTTTCCGCGCCCGCAACCTGACCGGTGGTTATATCACTTACCGACGCGTCTTGGCGGCTCAATCTTAAGCTTCCGCTCGCCTTGCCCGCGAGCGGTAACATCGGCCTCGTCCCCTTACGCGCAGCGGGCGGCTAAGGGGGCGGGATCTGGCCCGCCCCGCCGCTAGCGTACGTGACTTGCCTCAGCATTGGCCTGACCTTGACGTCAGCGGGATCCCGCGTGGCTCGACGCCCCGCGCTCGGAGCGGCGTAGAGCACGAGAAGCGCATTTACAATGGCGCACCCGGGTATTATCCTGCTGAAGATTTATGTGTAGTTAAAATATAATATATTGATTTTTAATGACTCGGGGTGCCGACGCATGCGTGGGCTGAGATTTTACCCGTATTACCTGATCTGGATCATACCAGCGTAGGGAAGTCTCGGTGCCTGACCGCGCCGCCTTCTTCGCGCCGGTTGGGAGACACACGATGTTTGTACAACCTGCCCCTTTGCCTGATGCGCTGTGCGCGCAGGCGTTACTCACCCTGCGCCAGCGAGCCCCGCTGGTACATTGCCTGACCAACGAAGTGGTACAAAGCTTCACCGCCAACGTATTGCTGGCGCTGGGCGCCGCCCCGGCGATGGTGGTGCAGGCCGATGAGGCGCGCCAGTTCGCCGCCTTGGCCGATGCGTTGCTGATCAACATCGGGACCCTGTATGACGCGCGGGCGGAGAGCATGCTAGCGGCGATCGCCTCGGCGAACCAGGCCGGCACGCCCTGGGTACTGGATCCGGTGGCGGTCGGCGTCTTGACCTACCGTAGCGACTTCGCCCGTCAACTGTTGCGTTTGCGCCCGGCGGCGATCCGGGGCAATGCCTCGGAGATCTTGGCGTTGGCTGGTCAGCCCTCTAGTGGACGCGGCGTAGATAGCCAGGATGACGCCCTGGCGGCCCTGCCGGCGGCACAGGCGCTGGCCGAGCAGAGCGGCGCTATCGTCGCGGTGACCGGGCAGTATGACTATGTGACCGATGGCGTGCGTAGCTATCAGATCGCGGGTGGTGATGCCGTGATGACTCGGGTCGTCGGTACCGGCTGTGCGCTGTCGGCCGTGGTGGCGGCCTTCGCCGTGCAGGCGGATCGTCTGACGGCCGTCGCCAGCGCCTGCCGGGTGATGGGCGTGGCCGGGCGTCAGGCGGCGCGCGAGGCGCGTGGCCCCGGTAGCTTTACGCCGCACTTCCTGGATGCGTTGTATGGCCTACAACCGGAACAGTTACGCGGGGAGGTCGCCTGATGATGTCACCGATAACCGATGCTGCCGTGCGGATTAACGCGTTGACCATCGCCGGGACCGATCCCAGCGGCGGCGCCGGGATCCAGGCCGATTTGAAGGCTTTCTCGGCGTTAGGGGCCTACGCGACCAGTGTGATCACCGCATTGGTGGCACAAAATACCCGCGGGGTGCAGTCGCTCTACCCCATCGCCGCCGACTTTGTCGCGGCGCAGTTGGACTCGGTGCTGAGCGATGTCCGCATCGATAGCGCCAAGATAGGCATGTTGGCCAGTGCGGATATTGTGACCTGTGTCGCCGAGGCGTTGGTGCGTTATCCGCTGCCTTACGTGGTGCTGGATACGGTAATGGTGGCCAAAAGCGGTGATGCATTATTGGCGCCGCAGGCCGTCAGCGCGATTCGGCAGCAGTTGTTACCGCAGGTCTCCTTGATCACGCCCAACTTGCCAGAGGCCGCCGCACTGCTGGAGTGCGCCGTGGCGCGTGATGAACGGGAGATGTGCGCCCAAGGCGAAGCCCTGTTGGCGTTAGGCTGTCCGGCCGTATTGATGAAGGGCGGGCATTTGCAGGGCGTGGAAAGTCCCGATTGGTTACTGACGCGCGAGGGGATCGCCGAGCGTTTTAGCGCCCCGAGGGTGGCGACACGCCATACCCACGGCACCGGCTGTACGCTGTCGGCGGCGTTGGCGGCATTGCGTCCACGCCATGCGGATTGGTGTGCCACCGTCACGGCGGCGAAGGCGTATCTGCAGGGCGCCTTGATGGCGGCCGACTCGCTACAGGTCGGCCAGGGGATCGGGCCGGTACATCACTTCTATCGTTGGTGGTAAAGGGAAGGCGGCGCGTCACCCGCTGGCCCGCGCCTGGCAGGCAGGGGGTGCCGGTAGCGCGCAATACGCTACCGGCGGTGTGTGGCGGACTCAGCTCGGCTGGCTGCGCTGTCGAGTCAACACGCGGCTGATACGTTTTCTACCCCATACACCGAGCCGCCCGTGGTTATGCCTGCGGTGGCGTCGGCATGGCCAAGCGCCAGACGTGTGTCATGAGGGCGTTCAGGCGCTGGAGATGGGCGGCGTCGAAGCGGTTCAGGGTGAAGAAGGGCTGCTCGGGACGCGGGCGTAGCGCCAGCGCCAGTTGAGGCTGTCCCTGTTCATCCGCTAGCCAGCCGATCAGGTAACTGATCGGTGCGGAGGCCGAGTGCTCGGTTAACAGGAGCGAGGGCCACGGGGTTGCTTCGCTGGCCGCACGACTGGCGATAAACAGATCGCCATACCGGCGTCCGGCATAGTCGCCATCTTGCTCCAAGGGTTGGCCATCACGCTGGATCCACGATTGCACCGCATCGATGCGCGCGATGCTGAGCGTCTCCGCCAACGCTTGCCACTGCGGATAACCCTGTCGTTGCTGCCAGCAGGCGATGCCCAGGTAGTCGTTGATCTCCGCCCACCAGTCGTTCATCTTGTTACGTAGCGTGTCGTCGCGCAGGCTACGGTAGGGGAGTAGACGCCGATCGCCGGCGGTCAGGTTTTGCAGTGCGACCAGTGGCAAGGTTTTCGGCTTGGTGCGTAGGGTGGCCCAGAGCAACAGTTTGGGGATGCGTGGGGTGATAGTCTGTACGCTGAAGCGGTATTCATCGCCGATAGAAAGCAGAAAGCCGCTGGAGGTACCGCGTTTATCCTGGTAGTTGCGAATGATCACCAAGGGATTCGCGCCCATCCAGCCGGTCAGGTAGCTCTCCTGGGGCGTTGCCGTGTCGCCTAAAAAGGCGAGCCGTTGACGAATGGCCGCGCAGGTCAGATCATCGAGCCGTTCGGCATCGGCGGCGCTGTAGCACTCCCGCTCAAGGGGAGCGAGTGAGGGGGAAGGGATCATGTCGCTCATCGTGTGGTTACCCAGAGAATCGTATGCGCGTCAGCTTACCTGAAAGGCCGGCTATACGGCCGCTCTCATGGTACTTTTCTGAGTTAGATCAACTTTTTCGCCCAGTGACGGCGCGATAAAAGCAGGGAATAATATACCTTTCCCTTTCTGAATGAGGTGTTTCGCATTATGGTGAAAATTATTTGTGGTGCCTGTTTCTCTCTGATGATGTTGTACGGGGTTCCGGCGCAGGCCGATGAGGCGATGGCGCCCTCGCTTGCGCAGGTGATGGCGCAAACGGACTACCAGTCGGTCTGGCGTCAGACGGTGCAGGGTGAACAGGGCCTGCCGGCGTGGGTGCGCAGCGGGCAGGGGACCTCGGCGCCGCCGCAGACGTTATCCTGGCAGGGGAAGGATTACCTGGTAGGGAGTGTCTGTCAGCCGCATAACTGCGGAAATCAGCAGTTATTTGTCGTGTTTAGTGCCGATCGTCGGCATGCGTGGGGGCTGCGGGTGATGTTACCGGACAGCGAGGCCGCGATGTTGCATCCGTCGCGCTATGCGCGTTTTCAGTGGCTGGGCAAGCCGGATAAGACGATACAAGCACTATTAATGCATCAGGTAGAGGGGCAGCCTGATTGGCAATGAGCGTAAGTTTATCGGTGAGTGTGTAGCGATGTCTCGCTGTAATCCGGTGTAATTAATCGTAAATCCGAGCGCGATGGGACAGGCGAGGATGCTAATCTGCGCAATCAGTTGACTTGATACGGTATTTGATGATGAAAAAGACACTCTTCCAGGCCGCCGTCGGCCTATTGGCACTGTGCTCCGTCGCCGCTCAGGCCGCAGAATATCAGGCCGGTAAGCAGTATACCGACATGCAAAAGGCCGTGCCGGGCGCGCCGCCTGTGGTCGAATTCTTCTCCTTCTATTGCCCGCCATGTAACCAATTCGCCAACGTTTACCGTATCGGCGAGGCGGTAGATGCCGTGCTGCCGCAAGGCGAGAAGGTGGTGAAATACCACGTGAGCTTTCTTGGCCCACAGGGTGCGGCATTGACCGAAGCCTGGTCTGTGGCACAGGCGTTAGGGGTGGTGGATAAGGTTGAGAAGCCCCTGTTTGATGCGGTGCAGGTGACGCGTAGCATCAACTCACCAGCCGATATTCGCCAGGTGTTCGTCGCTGCCGGTGTCCCGGCGGCGGAGTATGATGCCGCACAGAACAGCTTCGTGGTGAAGTCGCTCACCGCCCGTCAGGAGAACGCCGTGAAGGAGTTTGGCGTGCGTGGCACCCCCTCCTTCTTTGTCGCCGGTAAGTACCAGATCAAAAACGATGGGATGCAGGCAACCAGCGTCGAGGGGTACCGTAGCGAATATGCCGACGTGGTGAAGTTCCTGTTGGCACAGGGTAAGTAATTATCGCCTGCTAAGGGGGCTCGGCTCATCGTGTCGAGCCCCACGCTGGTATAGGATGCGCTGTCATCATTATCTTTTAACGTGTTAATCCCCTCTCTGTTCTTCGACCGTACTCTCCCTCCGCCGAGACCTTCAGCACGCAGCACCGTCCTAGCGCTCATCGTGGCATAGGGAATTCGTGCGATCGTCTCCCGTTAATGGCTGATGACATATTGAGTTATTAGCGTGAATGTATAATCTGTCCAAACTGGTTTTGCGAATAAAAATGGTGTAAAAACATAAGGATATGAAATGGCTCGGGAGTATTATAATCACGGAGGTCTATTACATCTTAAAGGATTCGACCTCAATCTATTGACCGTCTTTGAGATGGTCTTTCTTTATACCAGCGTCAGCCGTGCCGCCGCCGCATTGGGGACGACGCCTTCGGCGGTGAGTCAATCGCTGCAAAAGCTACGGCAACACTTCGACGATCCCCTGTTTGTGCGGGAGGGGAAGGGGATCTCGCCGACGGCGTTGGGGGTGTGTTTACATGAGCAGATAGCCCGGGGGTTATCCTTGATCGATCATACCCTGAATGCGACCCTCTCGGCCAAGCAGCGGCGTAAGTTTGTGATTTTTGCTCCGTGTTGCCTGGCATTACAACTGTTGCCGGCCACCCTCGCCGCCCTTGAACCTCTCGGGGCGGGGTATGAGCTATTGCACTATAGTAGCTATGGTGATGCCAACCCTGACACCATTGCCGAGAGTCTGCTCACCTTCCGCAAGGTCGATGTGGTCTTCAGCCCTGCGGCGGTGAGTGCGCATGCGGTGCAGTGCCACCCCCTGGCATCTCAACCGCTGGTGCTGGTCTGTCGCGATCAGCATCCCCGGATGGCGCAGTGCTGTAGCGAAAGCCAACTCGCCAGTGAGCGGATGGCCCTGTTGCAACGAGCGAATCATAGCGATGTCTGCTGCGACTCCCTGCCGGCGACTCGCGTCGTATTGCGTTCCGACTCCTTTATCTCGATTCTAGAGACCGTCAGTCACAGCGATCTGTTGACGTTGTTGCCCCGAGAGGTGGCGCGGCGTTATGGGGCGTTATTCAATCTGCGCGTGGTCGAGACGACGTTCTCGCTCCCCACGTCGCCGCTCTATCTCACCTACAATAAGTCTTCGTTACGTAACTCCGAGTTTCGCAGTTTGTTGGATCTGCTGCTGGCCAGCATGCCTGGCGCCTCGGTGCCATCGGCGTGAGGAGGCAGAGAATATGGCTGGGGAGAGGCTATCAGGGGATATCAGCCGCAGGGGCTCGGATGAGTCTCTTGCTGTCTCATTGATTGCCGAAGGCGGAATGCGGCCTCTGATGAGCATATATCATGAGAATTTTTAGCTGAACGGATTCAGTTATTCCAGATTATTTCTATTATTCGTAATAATCAGGTTGTTTTGACCAATAAATTAATAAAATAACTTATCAACCGGATGACTAAATATATTGGCCACTCTGGCTAATAACGGAGTAATTAGGGGTGAGATGATACTCTTGTTGAAAAGGCATTGAGAAACAGCATGTTATTATTATGCTGTGAGGGTATAAGATATTTAATACAAAAAAGAAAACCAGCCCAAGGGAGATTGGGCCGGCAAGGAGGTGGTTCCTAGTATTGCTATTCGTTATTGCTTCTTATGCGGCAATAATAACCGGCACGCGCCGGGTTTAGTGTGATCAATATCGGGTATTGCTAAAAAAATAGGAAAAAGCCGGAATTATTCCGGCGTTAACTCTATTTTATTGCGCGTGTGGATTACGCGTGCTGGCACCCTGTAGATTACGCATCAATAGGGCATACGCCAGGTCGATCTCGGCGGGTAATGGAATATAGACCGTGTGGCCGTTGCCGGGCGCAACCTCACTGGGTTGGTTATGCTTATCGCGCAGCTCGTCCAAGGTGAATTGGATGTTCCCTTGTGGCGTCATTAACTCCAGGCTGTCGCCACGGGAGAATTTATTCTTCACCAGCACCTCGGCATAGCCGTCACGGCGCGCCCCAGTCAGCTCGCCGACGAACTGTTGGCGTTCGGAGACGGAGTAGCCGTAGTCATAGTTCTGTTGGTCTTCATGCACGTGGCGGCGCAGGAAGCCTTCGGTGTAGCCGCGATGCGCCAGGGATTCCAGCGTGGTTAACAGACTCGCATCGAAGGGTTTACCGGCGACGGCGTCATCGATCGCCTTGCGGTAAACTTGGGCGGTACGGGCGCAGTAGTAGAACGACTTGGTGCGCCCCTCGATCTTCAGCGAGTGGACCCCCATCTCCGTCAGGCGGCCGACATGCTGGATGGCGCGCAGATCCTTCGAGTTCATAATATAGGTGCCGTGCTCATCCTCGAAGGCGCTCATGTATTCGCCGGGACGCATGCTCTCTTCCAGCATGAAGACCCGATCCGTCGGCGCGCCGATGCCCAACGTCGGCTCGACTTGCTGTACGGGGATCGGCTCATACTGATGGACGATGTTGCCGACCTCATCTTCTTTGCCTTCTTGGACTTTATATTCCCAGCGGCAGGCGTTGGTGCAGGTCCCCTGGTTAGGATCGCGCTTGTTGATATAGCCCGATAACAAGCAACGCCCGGAGTAGGCCATGCACAATGCGCCGTGTACGAAGACTTCCAGCTCCATCTGCGGCACCTGCTGGCGGATTTCGGCGATCTCCTCCAGCGACAGCTCGCGTGACAGGATGACGCGAGTCAGTCCCATCTGTTGCCAGAATTTGACCGTCGCCCAGTTTACTGCGTTAGCCTGCACCGACAGATGGATCGCCATCTGTGGAAAGGCCTCGCGTACCATGGCGATCAAGCCTGGGTCAGACATGATCAGGGCGTCTGGCCCCATGTCGATGACGGGTTTTAGATCGCGCAGGAAGGTTTTCAACTTGGCGTTATGCGGAGCGATGTTGACGACCACGTAGAACTTCTTCCCCAGCGCGTGGGCTTCTTGGATCCCTAACGCCAGGTTTTCGTGGTTAAACTCGTTGTTGCGAACGCGCAGGCTGTAGCGAGGTTGGCCGGCATACACCGCGTCGGCGCCATAGGCGAAGGCGTAACGCATGTTTTTTAGCGAACCGGCCGGAGACAGTAATTCCGGAGTAAACATAGACGACTCTCTTGTTCTGATCACAGGTCAGGCTGTAGCGGAAGGCTACAGTAAAGGCGGGCATTATAGAGAGTTGACGTAGGCAGCACAATCAAGGCGCCGCGAGGGCAGCGACGCCGTGAAGGCGTCGTGCTATCACGCCCGGCTCAGATCGCGGATGTCGCGGCTCTGCGCGTTTCTTTTCACCGACTCGATCCCTTTTCTGGCGGCGCTTTCCGAGCAGTAATGTTCGCTGTGGCCGATCACCTGATGATTCTTGGCCCGCAGTAAAAAGTAAGGCTGTTCGCCCTCGCAGCACAACTCGTATTGCGCATCGTCAGCGGCGTTACTCTGCACATAGAGGATACCGTTTTCCACCGAGGCGCGGGTGGCATACATCTCGCTGTGCAGGATAGCCTCACCATTACCGGCCTTGAGGCAGAAATGAAAGCGCCCATTGTGGGTGCGTGCGATTTCGTAGTAACCCAGGGTCATGGGAATCTCCTTACCTGCCTAGATACCACACTCCACCCTACACGCGGCGGCGCGGGTGGACTGTGACGGGAATCGCTCTAAGTATAGGCAGCGTCGGCATCAAGCGGGGAGGCGATTGTGTGAAAATTGTATGCAAAATATGACGCCGTGGGCTAGGCGATAATCTGACAGGGGAGCCCCTCCCAGCGGTAACCGACACCGTAGACCGAGCGGATCAGCGGCTCTCCCTGCTCGATCGCCTCCAGCTTGCGGCGTAGGTTCTTAATGTGGCTGTCGACGGTGCGGTCAGTCACCACCCGGTAGTCATCGTACAGATGGTTGAGGAGTTGTTCGCGCGAGAGTACACAGCCCGGCTGAGTCGCGAGGGTCTTGAGTAGGCGGAACTCGGCCTGAGTCAGGTCGAGGGTCTGCTGGCGATAGCGTGCCTGAAAATGACGTTCGTCGATCAGCAGCGGCGTGCGGACTTCACCGCCCTCCTGTAATCCACAACGACGTAGGATGGTCCTCACCCGCGCGACGACCTCGCGTGGGCTATACGGCTTGCAGATATAGTCATCGGCGCCGATCTCAAGGCCCAGCAAGCGGTCGATCTCCTCGATCTTCGCCGTGACCATCACGATCGGCACCTCGGAGCTACGACGGATCTCGCGGCACAGGGTCAGGCCATCGACACCGGGCAGCATCAGATCCAGCAGGATCAGATCGTAGAGATGGTTTTGCAGGTGGGGTAATACCTCGTCGCCCCGACTCAGCCAATGGGGGCGGTAGCTGGCAGCGAGCAGGTAGTCGATCAGCAGTTGCCCCAGCTTGGGTTCATCCTCGACGATGAGGATACGTGCGCCCTCCGGCGGCGGAAAGAGTGGGGTGGTAGCCAATAGATTCATCGGATTACTCATGGATCGAGATGACGGATAAGGGTCTCAGTATACCCCGTCGCGTGGCGCGGCGGGGGAATTCTTGTTCACTCAGGCGAGGGGTTCCAAGGGCAATACCACACGCAGCGCCAGGCCCCCTAATGGGGAGTGATGGGCGCTCAGGCTCCCGCTGTGGGCGGCGACAATATTTTGGCAGATGGATAGGCCTAATCCTGATCCCCCGCTGGCGCGACTGCGTGAGCCTTCGGCGCGGTAGAAGCGTTCGAAGATATGCTGTAGTTGTTCATCGTTGACGCCCGGAGCGCTGTCCTGCCAGCACAGCGTTAGCGTCTCGCTCTCCCGTTGGCCGATGATCTGGAGCTCACCCTTGGCGTCGGTATAGCGCAGGCTATTTTCAAAGAGGTTATTGAAGAGCTGGAGTAGGCGATCGGGATCGCCAAACACGTGAGCCTGTTCCGGTAGCTGAACGTGTAGATGGATTCCCTTATCCGCCAGCCGATCGCGGAAGGCGCCGGCGGCCGCTTGCACCAGGGCACAGGCATCGATCGGTCGCTTACGATAGGCCAAGGCGCCGGCATCGGAGAGCGACAGTTGGTGTAGATCGTCGACCAGCTTGGTCAGGGTCTTGACCTCGGCCTGTAACGAGATCAGCGAGTCGGGCGTCAGGCGGCGCACACCATCTTGCAGCGCCTCTAGCTCACCGCGCAGCACCGCCAGTGGCGTACGTAGCTCATGGGAGACGTCGGCCATCAATGCGCGCCGGATCTGCTCATTGCGCTCCAGCGTGGTCGCCAGCTGATTGAAGTCTTGCGCCAATTGGCCCAATTCGTCGCGACTACTGACCTCGACACGGGTGGCGAAGTTACCGGCGGCGAGCTGGTGCATGGCATTGATCAGCCGTTTGACCGGCGCCAACATGCCGCGCGCGAGCAGCAGCGTCACCGCCGCGGCCAGCAACGTCGCGAGGGCGACGATAAACCAACTGGTACGACGTTGTTGGCGGTCGAAGTTGATGTCGGCGTTACGTGTTAGCCGGTCGGGTGGGGTGGTCAATACCCAACCGACTACCGCCCCTTGGTAGCGTACCGCGCTACGAATGCCATCATGGGGCAGTTTGCCCGATGGGCCAACCAGGCGTTTACCCTCGGCATCCAATACCCAGAAGGGGGTGCGCCAGCCATGGGGCGGCAGGTTGACGTGTTGGTTGTTGTTCTGCTCGATGTCACGCATGATACTCATGATCAGGCGCTCATTGTGGCGCAGGAAACGCCAGTTGCCTTGACCCGCGTATAGCGTTTCCAACTCGCTGGACATCAATTGGACGCGCTGCTCGTTACCGTGACGAATGTAGTCGATAAACCCCCGCTCGAAACTGATGCGGACCCCCCAGTGCATGATGATCAATACCAGAATGCAGGTGGAGAGAATGGTCAGAAAGAGTTTGGCGGAAATACCGAGCCTCATGCGTCCTCCTTGTGCGCCAGGGGTGGCAACGTGCGCTGCCGACTAAAGCGGCGCCGCAGTCGTGCCATGTACAGGTAGACCACCGGGGTGGTGTACAGCGTCAACGCCTGGCTGACCAGCAGGCCGCCGACGATGGTGATGCCTAGCGGCTGGCGTAGTTCGGCGCCGTCGCCATAGCTAAAGGCCAGCGGCAGCGCGCCGAACAGGGCGGCCAGTGTGGTCATCATGATGGGGCGGAAGCGCAGCAGGCAGGCCTGATGGATGGCGGCGCGCTCACTCAATCCCTGCTCGCGTTGCGCCGTCAGGGCGAAGTCGACCAACAGGATAGCATTCTTCTTCACCAGGCCGATCAGCAGCAGGATGCCGATCAGCGCGATCAGGCTGAAGGGGGCCTGGAACAGCATCAGCGCCAGCAGCGCGCCGACTCCGGCCGACGGCAGGGTCGACAGGATGGTCAACGGGTGAATATAGCTTTCATACAGTATCCCCAACACGATATACACCGTGGCGATGGCGGCCAGGATCAGCCACAGTTGGCTGCTCTGTGCCTGCTGGAACAGCAGGGCGGTACCGGCGAAGCTGCCACGCAGCGAGGGCGGCGTACCCAGCGCCGTCATGGCGCGCTCGATGGCGCGACTCGCCTCGGCGAGCGTCACCCCCGGCGGCAGGTTGAAGGAGATGGTTGTCGCCGCACTCAGCCCCTGGTGATTGACGGCCAGCGGCGCATCGGCGGGCTGCCAGCGGGCGAACTCGGCCAGCGGGATCGGCTGCCCGGCCTGATTGATGACGAACATCTTGCTGAGGGCGCGCTCATCTTGGGCATAGCGGGCGTCGACCTCCATCACCACATGATACTGGTTGAGGGGTTGATAGAGGGTGGAGATCTGGCGTTGGCCGAAGGCGTTGTTCAGCAGGGTATTGACCTGCTGGACGCTGATCCCCAGACGCGCCATGGCCTGGCGATCGTAGGTCAGCAGCATCTCACTCCCCTTATCCTGCTGATCGGTGCTGACGTCGGCCAGTTGCGGCAGCTCGGCGAACGCCTCACGGATCGTTGGCTCCCACTGGCGCAGCACGGCGAGATCGTCTGACAACAGGGTGTATTGGTAGCTGGCGTTGCCCTGGCGTCCTCCGGCGCGAATGTCTTGCACCGCCATCAGGAACAGATTAGCCCCCGGTTCCTGCGCCAACTGGCTGCGTAGGCGGGCGATCACCTGCTGGGCGTCGTCTGCGCGTTCGCTCAGGGGCTTGAGGGCGATAAACATCAGGCCACTGTTGGTGCGGGCTCCCCCGGTGAAGCCGGTGACGTTCTCCACCGCGGGATCGGCGCGAACGATACGCATAAAATCTTGCAGCTTGCCGCGCATCGCCTGGAACGAAATGCTCTGATCGGCCTGGATGAAGCCCATCAGGCGCCCGGTATCCTGCTGCGGAAAGAAGGCCTTGGGGATGGCGATGTAGAGCCCGATGTTGAGTCCGATCACCGCCAGTAACAGCAAGAGCACCCAACGCGCGTGATCCAGCGTCCAGTTCAGGGAGCTGGCATAGCCTTGACGCAGGCGCGCCAGTAGCCGGCCTAGGACGCCTGCCGGTCGCGTCGAGTGTGTCGTTGTGGCGCGCAGCAGACGGGCGCACATCATCGGCGTCAGGGTCAGCGCGATCAGGAGTGACAGGGCGATGGCGACGGAGAGGGTGACGGCGAACTCGTGGAATAGGCGTCCGGGGACCCCTCCCATGAACAGCAGGGGGATGAAGACCGCCACCAGCGACAGGCTGATGGCAAAGACGGTGAACCCCACCTCGCGGACCCCCACCAGCGCCGCCTGGCGTGGGCGCAGGCCGTTCTCGATGTGACGGGCGATGTTCTCCAGCACCACGATGGCGTCATCCACCACGAAGCCGGTAGCGATGGTTAACGCCATCAAGGAGAGGTTATTCAGGCTGAAGCTACACAGGTAGATGGCGGCACAGGTGCCGATCAGCGAGATCGGTACCGTCACCGCCGGGATCAGGGTGGCGCGTGTCGAGCGTAGAAACAGGAAGACCACCAGGATCACCAGGCCGACGGCGATGGCGAGGGACTGCTCGACCTCGCGCAGCGAGGCGCGGATGGTCGGGGTGCGCTCCTGGGCGATGTCGAGGTTGACCGCGGCGGGCAGCATGGCGCGTAACGCCGGTAGACTCTGGCGTAGCCGATCCACCGTCTCGATGATGTTGGCGTCGGCGCTGCGCCGGATCATGATCAGGATCGCCGGTTCGCCGTTGCTCATCCCGGCATTGCGTACGTCCTCGACGTCGTCACTCACCTGGGCGACATCTTGCAGGCGCACCGCCGCGCCGTCGCGGTAATGAATGATTAACGGTCGATACGCCTGCGCCTGCATCAGGGCATCGTTGGCTTGTAACTGCCAGCGTTGCTGCGCGTCGGCGACGGCTCCCTGAGGACGACGCACGTTGGCCGACGCGATGGCTTGACGCACCGCATCCAGCGAGACGCCTTGGTTGAACAGGGCATCGGGATCAAGGTCGATGCGCACCGCCGGCAGCGAGCTCCCCCCCACCGTGACATCGCCGATCCCGTCGATCTGGGCGATCTTCTGAGCCAGACGCGTTGAGGCCAGATCGTACAACTCCCCCTGATTATAACGCGTCGAGGTGAGCGTCAGGATGGCGATGGGGGCGTCGGAGGGATTGGCCTTGCGGTAGCGTGGGCGCGAGGGCATCCCCGAGGGCAGTAGGCTTTGCGCGGCGTTAAGCGCCCCTTGTACATCGCGCGCCGCCCCATCGATGTCGCGATCGAGATCGAATTGCAAGATGATACGGGTGTTGCCTAGGCTGCTGCTGGAGGTCATCTCGTTGATGCCGGCGATACGTCCCAACGCACGCTCCAACGGTGTGGCGACCGAGGCCGCCATGGTTTCGGGCGAGGCGCCCGGCAGCGAGGCGGAGACCATGATCACCGGGAAGTCGACCTGCGGCAGCGGCGCCACCGGCAACAGACGTAGGCCGAGCACCCCGGCTAAGGTGATCGCCAGCGCCAACAACGTGGTGGCGACCGGGCGATCGATGAACAGGGCGAAGCCTCTCATTCTGCCGTCTCCGGGCGGGGGGCGGTGCGGCGCGGATGGCGTGCCAGACGGTCGAAGGCCAGATAGATCACCGGAGTGGTAAAGAGGGTCAGCACTTGGCTGACGATCAGCCCGCCGACCATGCCGATCCCTAGCGGCTGGCGCAGTTCCGCCCCGACGCCCTGGCTAAACATCAGCGGCAAGGCACCGAGCAACGCCGCCAGGGTCGTCATCAGGATCGGGCGGAAACGCAGCAAGCAGGCCTGATAGATGGCGTCGCGCGGCGTCATGCCTTGCTGGCGCTCCGCCGCCAGGGCGAAGTCGATCATCATGATGGCGTTCTTCTTGACGATGCCGATCAGCAAGATGATGCCGATGATGGCGATGACGTCCAACTCCTGCCCGTAGAGCTGTAACGCCAACAGGGCGCCGACCCCGGCCGACGGCAGGGTGGAGAGAATGGTGATCGGGTGGATAAAACTCTCATACAGAATACCCAGTACGATATACATCGCCACGATGGCCGCCAGGATCAGCCACAGCGTGCTGCTTAACGCGCTCTGAAAGGCGAGCGCAGCCCCCTGAAAGTGCAGGGTGATGTCGGCTGGCATGCCGATGGCCTGACGCGCCGCGTCGATCTCGGCGATGGCCTGCTCCAGGGTATAGCCCTCGGGGACGTTGAAGGAGAGGGTGGCCGACGGAAACTGATCGAGATGGTTGATCGCCAGTAAGCCATGACGCTGTTCGATGCTGGCGAGGCTGGCCAGCGGGATCGCCCGTCCATCGGCCGCCGTCAGGTAGATACGCTGCAGGGTGGCCAGACCATGGGCGTCGGCGTTATCCTGCTCCAGTACCACCCGATACTGGTTGGACTGGGTATAGATGGTGGAGATCAAGCGCTGGCCGAAGGCGTTATACAGCACGTTATCCACGTCCTGCATGCTGATCCCGAGACGACTGGCGCTGTCACGATTGACGTTGACGAAGGCGACCAGCCCGCGATCCTGCCAGTCGCTGTTCACGTCGCGTAACAGCGGTGACTGGGCGAGGCGGGCCTGAAGGCGCGGCACCCAGGTCTGCAACTCATCGAGCGATACGGCCTGCAGGGTGAAGGGGTAGCGGGCGCGCCCCGGCAGGGTATCGATGGTCATGTCCTGCACCGGTTGGAGGTAGAGGCTGATGCCCTCGACGTGGGACGCCAGTGCCTGGAGACGCGGGATGATGCGGTCGATGCGATCGTCTCGCGCGGCCAGCGGCTTCAAGACGATCTGTATTCGTCCGCTGTTTAGCGTCGGGTTGACCCCATCGACGCCGACAAAGGCGCTGACGCTGGCCACGTCGGGATCGCGGCGCAACGCCTCGCTTAGCTGGCGTTGGCGCTCGGCCATGGCGCTAAACGAGATGGATTGGGGCGCGTATACCGTCCCCTGGATCAGGCCGTTGTCCTGCAATGGGAAGAAGCCTTTGGGGATCCACAGATAGAGCAATACCGTCAGCACCAGGGTAAGCCCGGCGATCGCTAGGGTGAGGCGCGAATGATGCAGGGCCACGCTCAGGGCTCGGCCATAGGCGATGATCAGCCGCTGAAACTGGCGCTCACAGGCCAGTGAGAAGCGGTTTTGGCGGCGTAGACGCGCCTGACTCAGCAGCCGGGCGCACATCATCGGCGTCAGGGTCAGCGAGACCAGCGCCGAGATCAGGATCGCCACCGCCAGCGTGACGGCGAATTCGCGGAACAGACGGCCGATGATGTCGCCCATAAACAGCAGTGGGATCAGCACGGCGATCAGTGAGAAGGTCAACGAGATGATGGTGAAGCCGATCTCGCCGGCCCCCTTCAGGGCAGCGGTTAGCGGCGGCTCGCCATTCTCCAGATGGCGCTCGATGTTTTCGATCACCACGATGGCGTCATCCACCACGAAGCCGGTGGCGATGGTTAACGCCATCAGCGTCAGGTTATTGATGGAGAATCCCAAGAAATACATGACGGCGAAGGTGCCGACCAGCGACAGCGGGACCGCCACGCCGGGGATCAGCGTGGCGGGCAGATTGCGCAGGAACAGGTAGATCACCATCACCACCAAGGCGATGGCCAGGAGTAGCTCATGACGGACGTCGCTGACCGAGGCGCGGATCGTCTGGGTACGGTCGTTCAATACCGAGAGTGTGACGGCGGCGGGGAGCGCGGTACGTAACTGGGGCAGCAGCGCCAGCACCGCGTCGGCGGTGGCGATGACGTTGGCACCGGGCTGGCGTTGCACGTTGAGGATTATCGCCGGATGGTTATCGGACCATGCCGCCAATTGGCTGTTCTCCGCCCCTTGCTCAACGGTGGCGATATCGCGCAGATAGACCGGCGCTCCGTTGCGGTAGGCGACGATCAGCGCCTGATACTCCTGCGGTGAACGCAGCTGGTCGTTGGCATTGAGGGTGATGGCGCGTGTCGGGCCGTCCAGACTTCCCTTCGGCGAATTGACGTTAGCGCTGGCGATGGCGCTACGGATCGCCTCGCTGCTCAGGCCATAGGCGGCGGCCGCGGCGCTGTTGAGCCGCACGCGTACCGCGGGGCGCTGTCCCCCCGCCAGGGTGACCAGGCCGACGCCGCCAACCTGGGCGATCTTCTGCGACAGGCGTGTTTCGACCAGATCTTCTACCTGCGGCAGGCTAAGGGCATCGGAGGTGACCGCCAGTGTCAGGATCGGTGGATCCGCCGGGTTCACCTTGCTGTAGATCGGCGGATAAGGCAGATCGTTCGGCAGGAGATTGGTAGCGGCGTTGATCGCCGCCTGTACCTCCTGTTCAGCCACATCCAACGCCAGCGAGAGGCGGAATTGTAGGGTGATCACCGAGGCGCCGCCGCTGCTTTGCGAGGACATCTGTTGCAGGCCGGACATCTGACCGAACTGGCGCTCGAGCGGTGCGGTGATGGCCGAGGCAGTGACGTCGGGGCTGGCGCCGGGGTAGAGGGTGACGACCTGGATGGTCGGGTAGTCGACCTGCGGCAGCGCCGACACCGGCAGTGCGCGGTAAGCGACCAGGCCAGCCAGCAGGATGGCGATCATCAGCAGGGTGGTGGCGACCGGGCGCAAGATAAACGGGCGTGATGGGCCGCCGCCGGGCGGGAGTGCGGGTGTGGCATGTCGACTCATGGGCGTGTGGCATCCTGGCTGTCGTCCGTCGCGCCTGTGCGACGGGCGGCGATGATCTCAACGCGGGCATTCTCCGTCAGCCGATCGATACCGTCGGTGACCACCCGCTCGCCGGGTTGCAGCCCCTGTAACACCACCAGCGCATCGCCGTCGCGCTCTCCGACGCGAATCGGACGTTGGTGAACGCGCTGCTGTGCATCCACGAGCCAGACGAAGCGCCCCTCGCGCCCGGTCTGCACCGCGGCGGCGGGGACCAGCAACGCCGGTTGCTGGCGGGCGATCTGGAGGCGCAGATTGACGAATTGGTTGGGAAAGAGGCGATCGTCTTGATTGTCGAAGCGCGCCTTGATCTTCAGGGTGCCGGTGCTGGTATCGATCTGGTTATCCAGACTAAGCAGACGCCCCGTCGCCAGCCGCTGGCGGTTGCCGCGATCCCACGCCTCGGCCAAGAGCGCCCCCGGCTGTTGCTGGGCCTGTTGTAGGCGAGGGATCTCGCCCTCTGGCAGGGTGAACAGCACATCGATAGGATGAGTCTGGGTGAGCACCACCAGTCCGTTGCTGTCCGCGCTGCTGATGTAGTTGCCCTCGTCGACCTGGCGTAGCCCGGCGCGCCCGGCGCTCGGCGCGCGGATGCGGCTGTAGTCGAGCTGGAGTTCGGCGTTGGCGACGTTAGCCCGATCACTGACCAGGCTAGCCTGGGCCTGAGCGACCAGCGAGGCCTGCGTGTCCAACTCTTGGCGCGACACCAGATTATCTTTGGCCAGGCGTTGATAACGCGCCAGATCGCGCCGGGCGTTATCCAGCAACGCCTGATCACGCGCCAGGGCACCCTGGGCCTGTTGCAGTTGGATCTGGAAGGGACGGGGATCGATCTCCGCCAGCAGATCGCCGGCCTGTACCTGCTGCCCCTCGGTGAAATGCAGCTTCATCAGTTGGCCATCGACGCGGCTGCGTACGGTAACGGTATTGGAGGCGACGACGGTACCCAGTCCATCGAGGTAACTGTCGATCGTGGCGCTACGCACGCTGGCCGCCTGTACCGGCAGCGGTTGTCCGTTGCCGCGCGACCCGGTATTGGCGCGTTTTGCGCCGGGCTGACTGGTGCTGCTACTGGCGGGGGTATTCGGCTGTGCGAGCTGCCGCCAGGCAAAGAGGAACAGGGCGATCAGGAGCAGGCTGAACCCGATACGCCGGGCGCGTCGGGAGGTCAGGGCGGACATGACATTCATAGTAGGGAAACTCTCCTGCTTCCAGCCGACGGGCGGCATCCATTAATCAATCACGGGGCACGAATCGCTCGGGCGATACGCGCGACGGCCTGGCGCCTATTGTAGCCGTTTCATCCGGCGGCAAAATGGAGGAAATATGAAAATCGTGCGCCGTCGCGCTGCGAACGCCAGCCGGATAGGCGAGCAGGGATGTCAGGGCGTGAAAGTGGCGTTTTTTTCAGCGTTCGCCGCGTCGCCGCGTGTCGGCGATCGCACCTTGAACGGAACAGGGTGACAGCCAGGCTTTTTTTGCCCAAGATGAGAAAACCACTAGCGGGAAAGAGGCCACACTATGCTGAATGTGAATGAGTATTTTGCAGGGAAAGTGAAGTCGATCGGCTATGATAGCGGCACAATCGGCCGTGCCAGCGTGGGGGTCATGGAGAAGGGGGAGTATACCTTCTCGACGGACAGGCCTGAAGAGATGACGGTGGTGACCGGGGCGTTGCGGGTATTGATCCCCGGCGCACCCGATTGGCAGGTTTTTACGCCCGGGGAGACCTTCTTCATTCCGGGACACAGCGAGTTCAACCTACAGGTGGCGGAGCCTAGCGCCTACCTGTGTAAGTATCTGAGTCGTTAACGTCAGGCGCGAGGGCGGCGCGTGGCGCCGCCTAGCGTCTCGTCGGCAAATCCCATCTCGCCATAATGGCAGTGGCGAAACTCCGCCAATACCTTACGCACATAGGGCAGGGTCGTTTCCGGTAGCGCATCGGGCGCATACCAGGCGAGCGCGCTGCATTTGTGCGGTTCAGTATTCTCCACCACGGCGGCGTCATCGGCCAGATAGAACCATTGATCGACATAAGTGCGATCGGGGCTGCGCCGGTGCAAGGTATAGACATGCCGTAGCGCCGCCACCTGCGGCGTCAGGCCGATCTCTTCCTGCGCCTCGCGCACCAGCGCCTGACTGGCGGACTCGCCCGCCTCGACATGCCCGGCCGGCAGTGACCAGCAGCCATCGGCGAAGCCGGTGTTGGCACGGCGCGCCAACAGGAAGCGCCCCTGACGCTCTAGGATCAGATAGACGGCGTGAAAGATCTGCCCATGTGCGGCCATCGGCGCGCTCCTCTCTGTGTTAGCCTTGCGCCTCACCGCCCAGCGCGGTGATCAGCTCGTCGATCAGTATCGCCAGTTCGCCGCTCATCAGGGTGAAGTCGGCATCGAAGCGGGCGGCATGATCGTCCCGATCGATATCCTCATTCTGATCGCGCAGGGTATCGGCGAACTTGAGGCGTTTGAGGGCGCCGTCGTCGGCCAGCACCAACTGGACACGTTCGCGCCAGTCCAGCGCCAGCTTGGTCACTAGCTTACCGGCTTCGATGTGGACGGCGATCTCGTCGCTGACCAGCTCCTGCTGTTTACAGCGGATCACGCCCCCCTCTTCCAGGATGGCCTTTAACTCGGCCTCATCTTGTAAGCTAAAGCCCGCCGGGGTATTCCCGCTGCGTACCCACTCCGTCAGGGTCAGCTCGATGGGATCCTCCAGCGTCAAGGGCACGACCGGCAGGGAGCCGAGGCTCTTACGCAGCAGCGCCAGCACGTCTTCCGCCCGCTTGGCGCTGGCGGCGTCCAGCATGATGCGCTGATTGAGCGTATCGATCCACAACCAGGTCTGATTGAAGCGGCTAAAGGCGCGCGGCAACAGGCTGTGCAACACCTCATCCTTAAGCGCATCCTTTTCGGTCTTCTTCAGCTTACGGTGTTGCTCCGCCTCCAGGCGCTCGATCTTGGCTTGCAGCGCCTGCTTGAGGACGGGGGCCGGCAGGATCTTCTCTTCTTTACGGGCGCACAGCAGGATCTGACCGTTGGCGCAGTGGGTCAGGGCATCGCTGTCGCCACCGAGTGGGGGAACCCAGCCGGTGCGAGACATATCCTGGCTGCCACAGGGAGTAAATGCCATGGCGCTGAGTTGGGACTCCATCTCCTGCGCGACCAGCGGGGTTTCACGGTTCAGACGGTAAATCAACAGGTTCTTAAACCATAGCATGGGCATTTTTCCAGAATTTAGGGAGATAATAGCAGGCGTGATGATAGCGAATTCTCCCCGTTTCTTCACGGGAAAACTCCGCTACTATGACGGAGAGAGACGCGGTAAATGAGGAGCGACGGATGCGGATCGGCATTGATTTAGGTGGGACGAAGATTGAGGCACAGGCCCTGAGCGAGCAGGGAGAGACCCTGTTCCGGCGGCGCGTGGCGACGCCTCGCGACGATTATGCTGCCACGCTGGCGGCGATCGCGTCGCTGGTGGAGGAGGCCGAGCAGCAGTGCGGTCAACAGGGTACGGTCGGCGTCGGTATTCCCGGTACGCTCTCACCCTTCAGCGGCCGGGTGAAGAACGCCAACTCGACCTGGTTGAATGGGTCACGCTTGGATGCCGATCTCGCGCGCCGTCTGGGGCGAGAGGTTCGTCTGGCTAACGACGCCAACTGTCTGGCGGTCTCCGAGGCGACGGATGGCGCGGCGGCTGGCGCTCGGGTGGTCTTCGCGGTGATTATCGGCACCGGTTGTGGTGCCGGCATCGCCCTAGAGGGCCGGGTGCATGCGGGCGGGAATGGCATCGCCGGCGAGTGGGGTCACAATCCGCTACCGTGGCTGGATGACGAGGAGCGCGCCATCGCCGCCGCCACCCCGTGCTATTGCGGGAAAGCGGGCTGCATCGAGACCTTCGCCTCCGGTAGCGCCTTCTGCGCCGATTACCGGCGTTTGGGCGGGGAGGCGCTCGATGGCGCGCAGATCATGGCGCGTGTCGCGGCGGGTGAGGCGTTGGCCCAGGCGACCATCGTCCGTTACGAGCGGCGTCTGGCTCGGGCGTTGGCGCAAATCATCAATATTCTCGACCCCGATGTGATCGTGCTGGGGGGCGGCATGAGCAATGTGACGCGCCTCTATCAGACCCTGCCCGATCTGATCACCCCCTGGGTTTTCGGCGGTGAGTGCCGTACCCCGATCCGCCAGGCACAGCATGGCGATGCCAGTGGCGTTCGCGGTGCGGCCTGGCTATGGCCGCTCTGAGCCGTCGGCCTGTTCGTGGGAGTCATGTGGCGTCGCTCGGTGGCGCCTAACACAGGAGAAGCGGATATGACATTACAGATCGAGATGTTGGCGGCGCGGCCGCTGTTCGCCTTGCGTTTAGTCGGGCCGTTGGAGCACACCCTGTCCGAGGGGTTTACGCGTTTAATGGCCTGGGCGGAGCGTCACCATCTGTCTGGGGAGTGGATGGCTATCTATTACGATAATCCCCAGCAGGTGGCGCCCGAGGCGTTGCGGGTGGATGTCGCCCTGGCGGCAGCGCCGGATGTGCCGTTGCCCGCCGATGCCGACGACGCCGGGGTCCGCCGCTTGACGCTGGCAGCGGGCCAGTATGCGTTGGCCGCGGTACAGGTCACTCAACATGACTTCGCCACCCCCTGGATGGCGTTGTTCGCCGAGCAACTGCCTGCCAGTGGCTATCGCCCGAGCGGGGGGCCCTGCTTCGAGCGTTACCTTAACGATGGCCGCCTCACTGGCGAGTGGCAGTTGGAGTTGGGCGTACCGGTGGTAAAAGGGTGAATATGTGCGGATTTCGCCGAGCGGAGGGGGGCGTCGACGGCGCGCCAATTGTACTTTGCGCCGAGACGCGCGAATATAAGTGAAATTTATCACAATTTATTGCAACTGAATGAAACCAACACTGCTCTGTTGCGGCGCGCTGGCGTTGCTGTTAGGGATCTGCCTACTGACCGCTCACCCCGCCTGGTATGGTTTGGCGCTGGTGAATCTGTTGACCTTCTCGCTGTATGGCGGCGACAAACTGGCGGCGCAGCGGCAGTGGCGGCGGATCCCCGAGCGTACCCTGCTGGGACTCGGCGTCGTGGGGGGCTGGCCCGGCGGATTGCTCGGCCAGTGGCTGTTTCGTCATAAGACGCGCAAGGCGGCATTCCGGAACGCCTTCATGCTGTCGGTGGTGGCCAATCTCCTGTTGTTGCTGGCGTTGTGGTATGGCCTGTATGGGCGTTGGTTGTTGTAGGGCGTGGGGGCTCTGAGGCCCCCACGCAGTGAACGCGCCAGCGGCCCCCGGCCTTAGTCGGCGGCGTCGCCCGCCACCCGGTAGCGACTGTCTAGGCGGCTGAAACCCAGCCCATTGATCTTCTTCACCCGGATCTGTAACGGGATACGCTCCTTCATCGCGTCGATATGGCTGATCACGCCGATGGTCTTACCGCTGGCGTTCAGGGTATCGAGGGCGTCCAGCGCGGTATCCAGCGTCTCGGCATCGAGCGTACCGAAGCCCTCGTCGAGGAACAGCGAGTCGATGCGGGTCTTGTGGCTGACCAGATCCGATAGCGCCAATGCCAACGCCAGGCTGACCAGGAAACTCTCCCCCCCGGAGAGGGTGCGCGTGTCGCGCCGCGCATCCGCCTGCCAGGTATCGACGACCTCCAGCTCCAGGGTGTCGCCTTCGCGCCGCCGCAGTTGATAGCGTCCATGCAGGCGCATCAGTTGCCGGTTGGCGAGATAGACCAGGTGATCCAGCGTCAGTCCTTGGGCGAACTTGCGGAACTTGTCACCGCTGCTGGAGCCGATCAACTGATTCAGATAGCCCCACTCTTGATACGCCCGCTCCCGTTGGCCGATCTCGTCGAGCCAGCCTTGTAGGCTGAGGCGCCGTTGTTCATCGCTGTGCAGTTGTTGCTGTCGCTCACCCAGCGTGCGGCCAAGTTGGCGGAGGCGTTGGGCCAGATCGGCGCAGCGTTGGCTCAGATCGGGGTCGTCCTCGGTGACGCACAGCGCCGCCGGGCGGGTCGCCTCGCCGTCCTGCCAGGCTTGGCGTGCCGCCGCCAGTAACGCCGCACTCTGCTGACAGCGGCGTTGGCCGTCGTCGCGCAGGGCGCCGAGGCGCTGCGACTCCTCCTGGCTCAATCTGGCGGCGAGGAACGCCGCCTCATCGTCGAAGGGGGAGGCGGCGAGCGCCGTCTGCCACTGCTGCTGTAATGTCGCGAGGCGTTGCGTCAAGGTGTGGTGGTGGTGTTGGGCCGCCGCCAGCTCACCGTTGAGTCGCTCATGCTGTTGTTGCCAGCGTAGGCTGGCGTGCTGTGCTTCGCTGACGCGCTGTTCCCACGCGTGTTCCTGGCGTTGCAGTTCCGCTTGCACCTGAGCGACGGACTGGCCATCGAGCAGGGTTTGGCGTTGCGCCTGCTGTGACGCGTGTTGTGCGACTAACGCCTGATGCTCGCGCAGCAACACCTGGTGGCGCTGTTGCAGCTCGTCGAGTTGTTGTTGGCGTTGGCGCCACTGCTCGTCGCAGGTCAGGCGTTGTTGTTGCAGCTGTTGTTCGCGCGCCTCGCCTTGTTGCCAGCGCTGTCGCTCGGCCCGGCGCTCGGCCAGCCAGGCCTCGCTCTGCTGCGCCGTGGGCACCTCGAGATCGCATTCGTCCAGATCGGCGCTGATCTGTCGTTGCAGCGTCTCCAGTTGCTGCGCCAGCGTGCGTCGTTGCTGTGTGCTCTCTTGTTGCTGGCGGGTTAACGCCTGCTGCTGTTGGGCCAATAACCCTAATGCATGTTGCGCCTGAGCCACGTTTAGGCTTGCCTGAGTCAGACCATCGTGTGCCTGGCGAAGGCGTTGTTCGAGCGTCTCGCCTTGGTGTTGACGCTGATCCAGCTCGCGCGCCTGAGCACTACATTGCTGTAGGTAGTCAGCGAGCGCCGTGGCCTCATCGAGAGGCAGCGTCACGGCGATCTCGGTGCAGTGCTGTTGCCAGCGCGCCCGGTGCTGCGTCAGGCGCTGTTTGAGCTGCTGGCGTTCGGCGCTCAGCTGGCTGTGTTGCGCGCTGATCTGACGGTCGCGCTCGCTCAGCGCGCTCCCCTCTTGCCCGAGACGCTCGACCTCCTGACTGAGGCGATCGCGCCGTTGTTGGCTCTCGTCGAGCGAGGGGCGCGGGGCATCGCTCGCCAGGGGATGCTCGGTGGCACCGCACAGCGGACAGGGCTCTCCGTCGACCAGATGGGCACGCTCGGCCTCCAGCGTGATGAGGCGTTGTTGGAGCGCGATCTGTCGCTCCAGATCGAGCAGATGCTGGCGCTTTTCGCCGTAGTGACGCCGTTTCTCTGCCAACTGTTGCGCCAGCTGTTGCTGCTCCTGCTGCAGCGCCTCCAGGCGCGAGGTGAGTGTCGCGATTTGGGCGATCTCTTGCTGCGCCAGGGGCTGCAGGGCGATCAACTGCTGACGGGCATCATCCCCCCGTTGCAGGGCGGCTCGCTCGCTGGCCAGCCGGGCAGGCGGATAGCGCCGTTGCCAGGCCTGTAGCTCGGCCTCCAGCGCCTGGTGAGCCTGGCGTAGCTGCTGTTCGGCCTGCTGCTGGGTGTGCAGCGCCTGTTGCTGCGCGGCGTGTTGACGCTGGATCTCGCTCGCCTCCGCCGCCTGGCGGGCTAGGAGATCCGCGTATCGCTGTGCCTCGGCGCTCAGGGTGGCGCGCTGTTCGAACCACACCTGCCAGCGCGCGAGGCGCTCGCTCCATTGGGCATGTGTACTCGTCGCCGCCCGTTGCCGTTGCAGGGCATCATATTCGTGCTGTAACGCCTGGCGTTGTGCCGCGAGTTGCTGTTGCTGCTGGTGTAGACGCTGCTGTTGCTCGAGGCTCTCTTGGCACTGTTGCGCGCGTTGCCGCTCCGCCTCCTCCAGCTTTCCGAGCGCGTGATCGAGCGGCACGACCTGTTGGTTAATCAACGTCTGCGTCGCGTCGCGCCGTTGGCGGAAGCACTGCTGCTCGTCGAGTGCCTGCTGTAATGCCTGCTGCAGGGGGGCCTGCTGGCGGTGTAGTGCCGCGAGTTGGTCGGCCAGTTGCTGTTGATGCTCGACGGCTTGGCGTAGATCCTGTTCGGCCTGAGTCCACCCTTGGTAGTGCGGGTGTAGACGCAGCGCCGGTTCGGCTTGCGCGAGACGTGTCAGTTGCGGCTGGATCGATAGCCAATGCTGCTGTTCCTGTGCCGCTAACGCTTCGGCCTGGCTCAGCGCCTGCCGATGCTCTTGTTGGCGCCGTAACCAGGCCTGTTGCTGTTGCGCCTGCGCGAGCTGAGCGCCTAACTGCTGCTCCTGCTGTTGTCCCTGTTGCAGCTCACCTTGCAGTGCGGCACGTTGCTCCTCGCTGAGCAACGCGACGCCGGCCACCCGCTCGCGCAGCGTTTCCAGTTCGAGCTTAGCCTGCTTAAAGTGTTCGAAGACGGCGCTGGAGAGTTGGCCGTAGATCTCGGTACCCGTCAGCTCCTCTAACAGCTCGGCACGTTTACCGGCATCGGCATTGAGAAAGGCGGCGAATTGCCCCTGGGACAGCATCATCGACTTGGTGAAGCGGCCAAAGTCGAGGCCGGTCAGTTCGGCGACGCGTTTTAGCTTGTCGTTGATCTTGTCACACAGGATGGTGCCATCATCGAGGCGAGCCAGCTCGGCACGGGGGGCCTGCAGCTTCCCATCCGGGCGCTGATTGGCGCGGCGCTGGCTCCAGAAGGCTCGGTAGCCGACCCCTTTGACTTCGAACTCGACCTCGGCCAGCGACTCGGCGGTGCCTCGGGTCATTAATTCATTCTGGCTGGCGGAGATGGTGTCCAGGCGTGGCGTCTGGTGATACAGCGCCAGGCAGATGGCGTCGAGTAGCGTCGTCTTCCCGGCACCGGTGGCGCCGGTGATGGCGAACAGTCCGCTGTCGCAGAATGGTGGGGCACTGAAGTCGATCTTCCATTCGCCGCGCAGCGAGTTGATGTTTTTAAAGCGTAGACTCAGGATCCTCATGCCGACGCCTCCCCAGGTTGGGCCAGTTCGATCTCGTGACACACCTGCTGAAACAGTTGCCGCGCGCGTGCCTGCTGTGTCGCATCGCCCTCTGACTCCAGCGCCAGGCGGCGATTAAAGACCTCGTCGGGCGTCAGTTCACTCAGGGTTTCACCCGCCTGCATGGTTAAGGCGCGTTGGCGCTGCTCTCGGCTGCGGCGTAGCAGCAGGATCTCCACCGGTAGGCTCGCCGCCTGCTGCTGCAAGGTGCGCTCGGCGTCGCTGAGCCAGCCGTCGCTATCGATCTCGATGTCTAGCCAGATCGGTTTCTCCGTCGCCTGGTCGCGTAATGCCTCCAGGGCGGCGCCGATCTCGGCCAGATTCCCCTTCAGCAGGCGCATCGGTTGGCTCTGGGGAACCGCCAGAGGGGTGATTGCCTGTAATCCCTGGGCGTTCAGCTCAACCAGGCAGACACTCTTGGCGCTGCCCAACTCGTCGAAACTGAGCGGGATCGGCGAGCCGCTGTAGCGAATGTGCTCGGCGCGGCCGACACGCTGTGGCCGGTGGATATGCCCCAGGGCGATATAGTCGGCTGGCGGGAAGGCGCTGAGCGGCAAGGCATCCAGCGATCCGATGTAGATGTCGCGTACCGATTCGGAGCGACTGGCGCCGATGGCGGTCAGATGACCGGTGGCGACGATCGGCAGATCCTGTCCCAGCGTCTGGCGTAGCGTCACGGCGCGTTGATACAGGTTCTGGTAGTGTTCGCTGATGGCGTGCTGTAACGCGAACTGTTTATCGTCTGCCGACTGACCGGCCTGGCTACGTAGCAGATCGCGCGGGCGGAGAAAAGGCACCGGACACAGGATGGCGCCGGGCGAGCCATCGCGCTGAGTGAGCAGCAGCGGCGCGTCGTCAGGCTGGGCATGGCTGATCACCTGGGTATGTAGGCAGGCCAACAGATCGCGCGACTCATTGAGGGTCGCCACGGAGTCGTGGTTACCGGCGAGGACGATCAGTTGGCAACCGCTCGCCTGGAGTGCCACCACGAAGCGGTTGTACAGCTCGCGGGCGTAGCTGGGGGGCGTGCCGGTATCAAACAGATCACCGGCGACGATGATGGCATCGACGCGATGCTGCTCGGCCTGTTGCTGCAGCCAGTCGAGAAATGCCCGGTGTTCATCGGCCCGGCTCTTGCCGTAGAAGTGCTGGCCAAGATGCCAGTCGGAAGTATGGAGTAGACGCATGGAGTCCCTTGGCAACGGGTGGCGTGCCCGCGTGGGCGGGCGGAAGCGATGGCGCTCAGTATACGCGGTGGGTATGGGGCGCGCCAAGGCACCCCTCGTCGAGGGCACACGGCATTACGCTTTTTTCATAAATCTGTCATAAAAATGACGCATAATTGCGGACGAATGACAATTACCTGGGAAGTCGATATGGCCAGACGCATTTTAGTCGTGGAAGATGAAACCCCCATCAGGGAAATGGTGAGTTTCGTTTTAGAGCAGAACGGCTATCAGCCGCTGGAAGCGGAGAGTTACGACGGTGCGTTGAGCCGGCTGTGCGAACCCTATCCCGACCTCATCCTGTTGGATTGGATGCTCCCGGGCGGCTCCGGCATTCAGTTGATTAAGCATCTGAAGCGTGAACCGGCCACGCGTGATATTCCGGTGATGATGCTGACGGCGCGCGGCGAGGAGGAGGATCGGGTGCGGGGCCTGGAGGTGGGGGCCGACGATTACATCATCAAGCCGTTCTCGCCCAAGGAGCTGGTCGCGCGTATCAAGGCGGTGATGCGCCGCATCTCGCCGATGGCGCTGGAGGAGACCATCACCCTACAGGGGTTGAGCCTCGACCCGGTCTCGCATCGGGTGATGGCCGATGAGGCGCCGCTGGAGATGGGGCCGACCGAGTTCAAATTGTTGCACTTCTTTATGACACATCCCGAGCGCGTCTATAGCCGCGAGCAGTTGCTCAATCATGTCTGGGGCACTAACGTGTATGTAGAGGATCGTACCGTCGATGTCCATATTCGCCGCTTGCGTAAGGCGTTGGAGAGCAGCGGCCACGATCGCATGGTACAGACCGTGCGGGGCACTGGCTACCGCTTCTCCGCCCGTTTCTGATTGCCGCAGGCGATGGAGTCCTGACTGTGCTTGATAAACTATCCTGGAAGACGCTGCTCGCCGAGCTGCTCTTGTGCTGTGTGCCGGCCTTGTTGCTCGGTGCGCTGTTCGGTTACTGGTCCTGGTTCCTGCTGTTGGCGCTCTGCCTGTTGTGGCTGTGGCAGGGGTGGAACCAATTACGCCTCTCGCACTGGTTATGGGTGGATCGCAGCATGACCCCCCCGAGTGGACGCGGCAGCTGGGAGCCCTTGTTCTATGGGCTGTATCAGATGCAGCAGCGCAATCGACGGCGGCGGCGTGAGTTGACGCTGTTGATTAAACGCTTCCGTAGTGGGGCGGAGTCGCTGCCCGATGCCATCGTGATGCTGACCGATGAGGGCAATATCTTCTGGTGTAACCAACTGGCCCAACACCTACTCAGCTTTCGCTGGCCGGAGGACAACGGTCAGAATATCCGCAACCTGCTGCGTTATCCCGAGTTTAGCGCGTATCTGACCTCGGCCGACTATAGCCAGCCGTTGACGCTGCACCTAAATAGCGGACGCTACATGGAGTTTCGGCTGATGCCCTATAGCGAGGGGCAGCTGTTGATGATCGCGCGTGATGTGACGCAGACGCGTCAGCTGGAGGGCGCGCGGCGTAACTTCTTCGCCAACGTCAGCCATGAGTTACGTACACCGCTGACGGTGTTACAGGGCTATCTGGAGATGTTCGGTAGCGACGAGATGCCGGCGGCCCAGCGCGAGAAGGCGCTCGCCACCATGCAGGCGCAGACGCGGCGCATGGATGGTCTGGTACAGCAACTGCTGGTGTTGTCGCGTATCGAGGCGGCGCCGCACATCGACCTCAACGCGCTGGTGGATGTACCGGCGCGGCTCCATCTGCTGGAGCGCGAGGCGCACTCCCTCAGCGACGGTCGTCACACCCTGCGCTTTATCATCGACGAGACGCTACGGGTACGCGGCAACGAAGAGCAGCTCGGTAGCGCGGTCTCCAACTTGGTGTATAACGCGTTGAATCATACGCCGCCGGGCAGTGAGATCACGGTAAGTTGGCAGCGTACGCCGCAGGGTGCGCGCTTCACGGTCCGTGATAATGGCCCGGGGATCGCCAACGAGCACCTGAGCCGTCTGACCGAGCGGTTTTACCGTGTCGATCGTTCCCGCTCGAGCCGTACCGGCGGTAGCGGATTGGGGCTGGCGATTGTCAAGCATGCCTTGCAGCATCACGATGCACAGTTGGAGATCAGCAGCATCGTAGGCCAGGGGAGCTGTTTCGCCTTCACCCTGCCGAGCCATCTGGTGGTGAGCGCCGATCCGCGCTGATGCCGCAGGGCGAGGCCGGTTCATCCCTCTCTTGCTCTTGGCGGGCTCAGCGTCCGCCTCCCTTTCTGCCCGGCGGGGGGAGCGGCGCTGGCCGTCATCCGACTCGCTGGGCAATGGTGCACGCAGCGGCGGCGTCTAGGCGGGGGTTAACTCCTCGATGATCAGCCCCCAGCCTTCGACATCGCGCCAATAAGCTTGCTCCTTCTCCAGATCTAACTGCATCAGGCTGTTTTGTCGCAGATAATGGGCGGGGAAGCGCAGCACCCACTGGAGTCCACTGGTTTCTAATTGGAGAGTCTGGGGTGGTGTGGTGGCCTGACGCTGGTTATTGAGTAGGGTCGCGAGGCGGAGGATCTGGATCAGCGGCAGATACTGCTTCTTCTTGAACAGGGCGAAGCGTGGCAGATCCGCCAGACGCAATGCCTTGCGTTGGCAGCGAACCAGCGTCGCCAGCATCAACTGCTGCTCCTGAGTGAAACCGGGGAGGTTGGTGTATTGCAAGATATAGGCGGAGTGACGCTGCATGCCGCTGTGGTTGATGCTCAGGCCCACCTCATGCAGCGCGGCCGCCCAGTTGAGCAACGCCTCCAGCTGTGGATGGGCCAGGCGCGGGTTTTGCGCCATCCACTGCGCGTACAGTTGACGAACGCTGGCCTGGACGCGCTGCGCCTGTTCGCGATCGATGTTGTAGTGCTCCGCCAGGCTATGCGCGGTACGGCTCCGGATATCCTGGTGGCGGAAGCGCCCCTCCATCTCATACAACACCCCTTCGCGCAGTGCGCCGTCAGACAGGCGCAACTGTTTGATCGCCAAGGCATCGAACACGCCGCAGAGGATGGCGAGGCCGGGGACGAAGACCTGGCGCCGCTCCTCGGAGAGGCCGGGTAGGCGCAGCGCATCGACCCGTGGGTAGCGCAGCACCTCGTCGCACAACATCGCCAGCCGCGCCGGGGTGATTAACCCATCCTTCTCGCCCATCGCCACCAGCACCTCATAGGCCGCCTTGATCGAACCGGAGGCACCCAACGCGGCATTCCACCCCTGAATGCGATACTGCCAGGCCATATTCTCCAGCTTCTGCGCCGCCGCCAGACGGGCACGCTGGAAGTTGGCGGGGGTAATCACCCCACCGGCGAAGAACTGTTGGGCGAAGCTGACGCAGCCCATACGCCGGCTCTCGACCAGCAGCGGATCAAAGTCTTCGCCGATCACCATCTCCGTCGACCCCCCGCCGATGTCGATGACCAGCTTGCGGCCCTTCTCCGGCTGCGTGTGGGCGACGCCCATAAAGATCAGGCGCGCCTCCTCATGGCCGGAGATGATCTCGATGGGGTAGGGGATCACCTTGGCGGCGCGTTTAAGAAACTCTTGGGCGTTATCCGCCTGCCGCAGGGCATGGGTACCGACGATGCAGACGTTCTCCGCCGGGAAGCCCTGTAGGCGTTCGGCGAACAGCGCCAGGCAGGCCAAGCCGCGTGCCATCGACTCCTCACTCAGTCGCTGCTGATCATCCAAGCCATCGGCGAGGTGGACGCGCTGCTTGAGCCGTCCCAGGATTTGTAGCGCGCCGTTGACGACGCGGGCGATCACCATGTGAAAGCTGTTAGAGCCGAGATCGACGGCGGCGATCTCCTGCGGACGGGGCGAAGAGGGAATCAGCGGCATAGGCGGCAGTCCGGTTTAGTCATGAGTTGGGGCAGCGAGGAGTGCCTGCGCCCGTTGAGCGTCGGCGGATTCCAGCGCCCGGATGTAGTCGTAGATCGCCAGTTGCGAACGCACCTTGCGGCGATTGCCGCGCGGCACCCGGCGGTTACTGAGTTCGCGATCGAGGTAGCGCGCCTTGACCGTATCGCTGAATTGCAGCTCCAGCAGTTCCAGCACCCGTTGCCGCAGCTGTGGATCGAGTAGGCGTACCCCCACCTCGATGCGGTAATCGATGTTGCGCGTCATCCAGTCGGCGGAAGAGAGGAAGACCTGCGGATCGCCGTGGTTGTCGAAGACATAGACCCGCGCATGCTCCAGGAAGCGATCCACGATGCTGATGGCGCTGATGTTGTCGCTCACGCCAGGGATCCCCGGCACCAGCGAGCACATGCCGCGCACCAGCAGACGGATCTTGACTCCGGCGCTGGAGGCGGCGTACAGGCGATCGACCAGCCCCTTGTCCACCAGGTTGTTGACCTTCAAGGTGATGCCGGCGCCCAGCCCGGCCTGGGCATGGGTGATCTCCTGATCGATGAGCTGATACAGCATGCGACGGGAGTTCTGCGGCGACACCATCAGATACTCGAAGTTGACCGGACGATAGGGGTTTTCGATGAAGTTGAACACCCGGCGTACCTCGTTGGTGATGCGCGCGTCGGCGGTGAGCAGCGAATAGTCGGTGTAGAGGCGTGCCGTCTTTTCGTTGAAGTTGCCGGTGCCGATATGGGCATAGCGCACGATGTCATCGCCCTCGCGGCGTGAGATCAAGAATAGCTTGGCGTGGATCTTCAACCCCGGCGCCGAGAAGATCACATGCACCCCGGCCTCCGTGAGCCGCTTGGCCCAGTGGATGTTGGCCTCCTCATCGAAGCGTGCCTGCAACTCGACCACCACGGTAACCTTCTTACCGTTGTGGGCGGCGTGGATCATCGATTCGATGATGCGTGAGTTCTTGGCCACCCGGTAGATGTTGATCTTGATCGCCAACACACTGGGGTCGAAAGAGGCCTGGCGCAACAGCTCTAGCACATGTTCGAAGGTGTGATAGGGGTAATAGAGCAACACGTCGTGATCGCGGATGGCGTCGAAACCGTTGCGGAAGCGATCGAACCATACGTGACGCAGGCGTGGCAGCGGGCGATTGAGCAGATTGGCCTTACCGACATTGGGGAACTTGATGAAATCTTTAAAGTTATGGTAGCGCCCCCCGGCAATCAGCGAGTCGTAGGAGGAGATGCCCAGCTTGCGGGTCAGCAGCGCGACTAATTCGTCGGGCATATCGCGCTGGTAGACGAAGCGTACCGGCTCGGCGGTGAGACGCTGCTTGAGGCTGGAGGACATCAGCTCCATCAGGCTGGACTCCATCTCCGTCACCAGATCGTATTCAGCGTCGCGGGTCATCTTCATCGAGTAGGCGTTGAGGGTATGGTAGTCGAAGAAGCCCTTGAAGATGTCATCCAGGCAGTAGCGTAGGATGTTGTCCACCAGGATCATCGGTTTGCGACGGCGTGGCGTCTCCGGCGGTAGCGTGATAAAGCGCTCGACCTTGTCCGAGGGGATCTCCAGCAACGCGTAGCGGGTCTGTTGACCGTTGATGATTTCGACCGCCAGGTAGGTGTAATCATCCTTGAGGAAGGAGACCAGGTCGGTCTCCTCATCGAGCATGATCGGCGTGATATGCTGGCGTAGATGGTTACGATAGTATTGGCGTAGCCACACCTGTTGATTTTCCGAGAGTTGGCGCTCGTTGATCAGGAAGATCTGATTGCGTGCCATCTCTAACAACAGATCGTTGTAGAGCGAGTCGAATTCCTGGTCGGCCTTTAGCACCTTGGCCTGGATCTGCTGGAGGAGGTGGCGTGAGTTGCCATTATCGGTGCCTTGCTCCTCACTGATCAGAATACGACGTTTCAGCTCGGCGAAGCGTACCTTGTAAAACTCATCCAGGTTACTGGAGTAGATGCCGAGGAAGCGCATGCGCTCGATCAGCGGATTACTCTTGTCGGCGGCCTCCTGCAATACGCGCTCATTGAAGGATAACCAGCTGAGTTCTTTGTCGATGTAGCGCTTTTCCTGCCCCATGATGACTCCAGTAGCCAAGCAAAAACAATCCGCCCCGGTGTTGTCCTGACCGGAGTGGCCCGCCGACGACGGGCCATGATGCGGACTATTATGGCGAGTCTCAGGGGAGAAAGTCCAACCGGCGCGCTAGACGCCCGGTGTCTCGCCGCCGTTGGCGCGGTACATGGCCATATAACGGTGTTGGAACATACACATGCGAATGGCGTTGCGATACTCGCCATTGATGAAAAACTCGTGGACCAGCTCACCCTCGATCTCGAAGCCCAGCTTGCTGTAGATATGGATCGCCTTGTGGTTCTCCTTATCGACCAAGAGATAGAGCTTATACAGGTTTAGCACCGCGAAGGCGTGCTCCATCGCCAGCAGCGCGGCCTTACTGGCGTAGCCTCGGCCCTGATGGGCGGGATCGATGATGATCTGGAATTCGGCGCGGCGATGAATGTGGTCGATCTCCACCAGCTCGACCAGCCCGATCTTGTTGCCATCCTGCTCGACCACGAAGCGGCGTTCGCTCTGGTCGTGGATATGCTTATCGTACAGTTCGGCCAGCTCGACGAAGGCGATATACGGCTCTTCGAACCAATAACGCATCACGCTGGCGTTGTTATCGAGCTGATGGACAAAGGGCAGGTCTTCCCGTTCCAGGGGATGGAGCCTGACGTGGCTGGTGCTGGACATGATCGTTCCTCTCGTCACAGATGGTGGGCGGCCGGCGGGCCGCCGAGTAGGAGCGATAGTATAACTGTTGTTTATCGATTACAGCAGGGGGCTAGTCGTCGGCGTAGCCTTGCGGCGGTAACGGGCGACCGTCTAGCCAGGCTTGTGGCGCGTGGTATTGCAGGCGGCCTTGGCAAAACCAGGCGACGACCAGCGGATAGATGGCATGCTCTTGCACCTGCACTCGGGCGGCGATCTCCTCGACGCTGTCGTCGGGGAAGATCGGCACCCGTGCCTGGAGCACCACCGGGCCGCCGTCTAGCGTCTCGCTGACGAAGTGCACCGAGGCGCCATGCTCACGATCCCCCGCCGCCAGGGCGCGGCGGTGGGTGTCTAGGCCAGGATAATGCGGCAGTAGCGAGGGGTGAATGTTGAGCATCCGCCCGTGGAAGCGGCGGACAAAGTCGGGCGACAAGATGCGCATATAGCCGGCCAGTACCAGCAGATCGGGCTGGTAGGCGGCGATACGCTCCGCCAGCGCGGCGTCGAAGGCCTGACGGTCAGGATAATCCGCGGGCGCCAACGCGTGGGCATCGATGCCCGCCTGACGCGCGCGCGTCAGGCCGTAAGCATCGGCGCGGTTGCTGAAGACGGCGACGATCTGCCCCGGGATGCGTCCCGCCTGACAGGCCGCAATCAAGGCCTGAAGATTACTGCCCTGGCCGGAGATGAGGACGAGGATACGTTTCATCGCCTTCCCCTTAACGCAAGATCTCGACCTGCGGCTCGTCGCCCTGTGCCTCGGCGATGTGACCCAACAGCCAGGCCTGCTCGCCCTGTTGCGTCAGGCGCAGCAAGGCGCTCTCCACTTCCTCCTGCGGCAGCGCGATCACCATGCCGACGCCACAGTTAAAGGTGCGGTACATCTCGTGGCGGCTGACATTACCCGTCTGTTGCAGCCAGTCAAAGATCGCCGGCCATTGCCAGCTGTTCTCGTCGATCACCGCCTTGCTGCCGGCAGGCAGTACGCGGGGAATATTTTCCCAGAAGCCGCCGCCGGTCAGGTGGGCCAGGGCGTGCACGTGATGGTGGGCGATCAGATCCAGACAGGCGGCGACGTAGATCTTGGTCGGCGCGAGCAGATGGTCGGCCAGCGCACGCCCCGCCAACTCGGTGTGACGCGGGTCGCAACCGCTAACCTGCAAGATCTTGCGGATCAAGGAGTAGCCATTGGAGTGGGGGCCGCTGGCCGCCAGGGCGATCAGGGCGTCGCCGGGGCGTACCTGGCTGCCGTCGATGATCTCTGACTTCTCGACGACCCCGACGCAGAAACCGGCGACGTCATAATCTTCGCCGTGGTACATCCCAGGCATCTCGGCGGTTTCCCCCCCGACCAGCGCACAGCCAGCCTGCTTACACCCCGCGGCGATCCCGCTGATCACGCTGGCGGCGGTATCGACATCCAGCTTGCCGGTGGCGTAGTAGTCGAGGAAGAACAGCGGCTCGGCGCCCTGAACCACCAGATCGTTGACGCACATCGCCACCAGATCGATGCCGATGGTGTCATGGCGTTGCAGATCCATCGCCAGGCGCAGCTTGGTGCCGACGCCATCGGTGCCGGAGACCAGTACCGGCTCGCGGTATTTCTGCGGCAACGCACACAACGCGCCAAAGCCACCGAGTCCTCCCATCACCTCGGGACGGCGAGTCTCCTTGACGACTCCCTTAATCCGGTCGACCAAGGCATTGCCCGCATCGATGTCTACTCCGGCGTCTTTGTAACTGAGCGTGGTTTTGTCGGTCACTGCGTAAATCCCCATGGCGGTTAGGCGTGGTCCGCCGGGCGTGTCTGGACGCTGGCGAACCCTGCGGAAAATGTCAGGCGGCGCAATTCTAGCAGTCAAAGCAATCGTTTGCTATCCCCTTATCGCCGACGTGAACGTTTTCGTCGTGCTAGATAGAGAGTGTTCCTTCATTGACGAAGATCATAATTTTTCCTCTGGCATCCCGGCGAAAAGGCGGTATAATCTCGCGATTTTTTTGGGCGCAGAACAGCTACATGGGAGAAAAAAAATGAAGATCGTTGAAGTGAAACACCCGCTTGTGAAACACAAACTGGGTTTGATGCGTGAAAATGACATCAGCACCAAACGATTCCGCGAACTGGCCTCGGAAGTGGGCAGTTTGCTGACCTATGAAGCGACCGCAGACCTCGAAACAGAAAAAGTAACCATTGATGGTTGGTGCGGCCCGGTCGAAGTTGAACAGATTAAAGGGAAAAAGATCACCGTGGTGCCGATCCTGCGCGCAGGGTTGGGCATGATGGAAGGGGTACTGGAGCATGTGCCGAGCGCCCGTATCAGCGTGGTCGGTATTTACCGTAACGAAGAGACGCTGGAGCCGGTGCCGTACTTCCAGAAACTGGTATCGAATATCGATGAGCGTATGGCGCTGGTGGTCGATCCGATGCTGGCGACGGGGGGATCGATGATCGCCACCATCGATCTGCTGAAGAACGCCGGTTGCCGTGCGATCAAGGTGTTGGTGCTGGTCGCCGCACCGGAAGGTATCGCCGCGCTGGAGCAGGCGCATCCGGATGTCGAGCTGTATACCGCCTCCATCGATCAGGGGTTGAACGATAAAGGCTACATTATCCCGGGGTTGGGCGACGCCGGCGATAAGATATTTGGTACCAAATGACCCGTGAGCCGACTCGTTAGTCGGCTTTTTTTTGGCGTGGCGGCGCTTCACCGCCATGCCTTGCCAGAGCATAACACCCTTCAACGTTATTAGAGGAAACTGACATGACCCGTCGCGTCATCGGTGTCAGCGAGCGCCCGCCGCTGCTGCAAACGATTCCGCTGAGCTTCCAGCATCTGTTCGCCATGTTCGGCGCCACCGTGCTGGTGCCTATCCTGTTTAAGATCAACCCGGCGACGGTATTACTGTTTAATGGTATCGGCACCCTGCTGTACCTCTTCATCTGTAAGGGGAAGATCCCCGCTTACCTCGGTTCCAGCTTCGCCTTTATTTCGCCGGTGATGCTGCTGTTGCCGTTGGGCTATGAGTTGGCCTTGGGCGGCTTCATTATCTGCGGTGCCCTGTTCTGCCTGGTGGCGTTAATCGTCAAGAAGGCGGGGACAGGGTGGTTGAATGTGATCTTCCCACCGGCGGCGATGGGGGCCATCGTGGCGGTGATCGGTCTGGAGCTGGCCGGTGTCGCGGCCAACATGGCCGGTCTGTTGCCCGCCGACGGTAGCCATGCCGATACGACGACCATCACCATTTCGATGGTGACCCTGGCGGTGACGGTCCTCGGTTCGGTGCTGTTTCGGGGCTTCCTGGCCATCATCCCGATCCTGATCGGGGTACTGGTCGGTTATGCGCTCTCTTTCTACCTGGGTGTCGTCGATATTACGCCGATCAAAGAGGCGCACTGGTTTGCCCTGCCGACCTTCTATACGCCGCGCTTCGAGTGGTTCGCCATTCTCACCATCCTGCCGGCCGCGCTGGTGGTGATCGCCGAGCATGTCGGTCATCTGGTGGTGACCGCCAACATTGTGAAGAAAGATCTGATGCGCGATCCGGGACTGCATCGTTCCATGTTCGCCAACGGCTTCTCCACCATGATCTCCGGCTTCTTCGGGTCGACGCCGAACACCACCTACGGCGAGAATATCGGTGTGCTGGCGATCACCAAGGTCTACAGCACCTGGGTCATCGGTGGGGCGGCGATCTTGGCGATCCTGCTCTCCTGCGTCGGTAAGTTGGCGGCGGCGATCCAGGTGATCCCGGTGCCGGTAATGGGCGGGGTCTCGCTGTTACTGTACGGGGTGATCGGGGCCTCCGGTATCCGCGTGTTGATCGACTCCAAGGTGGACTACAACAAGGCGCAAAATCTGATCTTGACCTCGGTGATCCTGATCATCGGTGTCAGCGGCGCGAAGGTACACATCGGCGCCGCCGAGCTGAAGGGGATGGCGCTGGCCACCATCGTCGGGATCGGCATGAGCCTGCTGTTCAAGCTGTTTAGCCTGCTGCGTAAGGAAGAAGAGATCATCGAACTGCCCGAGGATATCTGATCGTTGGAATGAGGCGGCCAGCGGACAGGCCGCTTTTCCCTGGGAGCCGCGCCGTCCTACTGCCGGCGCGGCTTTTTGCTCGGCAGACGGATTAGCGCATGCCAGGGCGAATTTCTGTGTTAAACTGAAAACGTTTTTTGCAAGTTCATGTCTGAGGTGATTCTGAACACGCCCACCCAGCTTTCATTGCCGCTCTATCTGCCCGACGATGAAACCTTTGCCAGTTTCTATGCGGGAGAGAATGCCGCGCTGCTCGCCGCGTTGCAGAATGCATTACGTCAGGAGCACGCCTCCTACATCTACTTTTGGTCGCGCGAGGGCGGCGGCCGCAGCCACCTGTTGCACGCGGCCTGTGCCGAGATGTCGCAACATGGCGAGGCGGTGGGGTTTGTGCCGCTGGATAAACGCGCCTACTTCGTGCCGGAAGTGTTGGATGGCATGGAGCAGCTGGCCTTAGTCTGCATCGACAATATCGAATGCATCGCCGGCGATGAGGCCTGGGAAATGGCCATCTTCAACCTGTACAACCGCATTCAAGAGAGCGGGCGCTCACGCCTGTTGATCACCGGCGATCGGCCGCCGCGTCAGCTGAATCTGCATCTGCCCGATCTGGCCTCGCGCCTGGACTGGGGGCAGATCTATAAGCTACAACCCCTGGGGGATGAAGAGAAGCTGCAGGCGCTGCAACTGCGCGCCCGGCTACGTGGCTTCGAGTTGCCGGAGGATGTGGGGCGTTTCCTGTTGAAGCGCCTGGATCGTGAGATGCGTACGCTGTTTATGACGCTGGATCAACTCGATCGCGCCTCGATCACCGCACAGCGTAAGCTGACCATTCCCTTCGTCAAAGAGACGTTGCTGCTTTAGCCGCGGGTTTGACGAGATCTCCATGCGCATCGTGGTGCGCATCGCAATAACGGGCGGCGATGGCTGCCCGTTATCGTTGTCTTCGCTCCCCTCTGGCGTTAGAGCAGCGCCAAGACCTGCTCCGGCGGTCGGCCGAGACGTGCACGTCCATCTTTGACCACGATCGGGCGTTCGATCAGTTGCGGATACTGCACCAGGGCGGCGATCAGCGCCGCCTCGTCCACACTCGCCTCATCGAGGCCCAGGCTTTGATACAGCGCCTCGCCCTGACGCATTAGTTGGCGTGCCGAGCTGAAGCCCAGCGCCTGGAGCAGCGCGCGAAGGGTGGCGGCATCCGGCGGGGTCTCCAGATAATGCACGACCTCGGGCTGGATACCGCGCTCGGTTAACAGTTGCAGGGTGGCGCGACTCTTGGAGCAGCGCGGATTGTGGTAGATGACGACGGCAGACATAGCGGCTCCTGCTGGCTGGGGTGAGCGGGGCGACTCCCGACCGTAGCATGCCGGGAGCGCCGTTGAATTAACGACGTTGGTACTGTTTGAAGCGTTCTTGCAGTTGACGCAGTTGATCGATGCGTGCGTCATAACGCGCCTGCTTCAAGCTGCCGAGTGGGACCAGGGCGCTGGCATTGCCCAGCAAGCCGATGGCTTGTTGCAGTTCGCCCGTCAGCGCCAACTGCTCGGCGCGGGCGGCCAGCTCCTCATCACGCAGCCCTTGGGCGCCACTGGCCTGGGCTAACAACTCCCAGCCGTTGACGTCGTTGGGGTGGCTATAGGTATAGCGGTACAGCAGGCGGGAGGCCTGTGCGGCCTTTCCCCCCTGAATGTAGGCATTCGCCAGGTTGATCTGCAAGACGGCATCGTTGCGATTTTTCGCGAGCGCCGCCTCTAGACGGGCGATGGCGGCGGCGGCCTGTTTCTGGTTGAGATCGATGTCGGTCATCAGGTCGATATACCAGACGTTGTCAGGATCGGCGCTCAGTAGGGGTTGCAGGGTGCGACGCGCATCGTCGAATTTGTTGGCCTGAGAGAACAGAATCGCTTGGCCATAGCGTGACGCCGCCTGCTCACGCACATTGCCGCGCGCCATCGCGTCCAGCATGTCGCTACTGAGGTAGCCGCCATCGATATCGTTGCCGCTATACATGCCTAGGGTACGCATCTTGGCCAGCAGGTAGTCTAGCGACGACTGTACCGGGTGCGGGCGCATCTGGTTGGCGCGGTTACGGGTATCCGTCAGACGGCTGTCCGGCAACGGGTGGGTCAGCAGCATCTCCGGGGGCTTAGAGGAGTAGCGCGACTGGTCGGCCAACTTCTGCAGGAAGTTGGGCATCGCCTGCGGATCGAACCCCGCGCGCTGCAACACCTGGATCCCGATGCGATCCGCCTCCTGCTCATTCTGTTGGGTAAAGCTGATGATCCCCTGTTGGGTCCCGGCCAGGGCCCCGGTGAGGGCCGCCATACCCGCCTGAGGGCTGGCCATCGCCAGCAGAATCGAACCGAGCGCGCCGACCCAGGTCAGCGGCGCGGTACGTTGCTGTTCCTCCATCGCCCGCGCCAGGTGGCGTTGGGTGACGTGTGAGATTTCATGCGCCATGACCGAGGCCAGCTGGCTCTCATTATCGGTATAGCGGAATAGGGCACTGTGCAGCACCACGTTGCCGCCGAAGAAGGCGAAGGCGTTGATCTCGTCGTTACGCACCAGATAGAAGTGGAACGGGGTGCGCACCCCGTCGGCATGGGCCACCAGCCTCTCACCCAGGCGGTTGATGTAGCCGTCGAGGAGTGGGTCATTGATCAGCGGTGCGCTGGCACGTAACTGACGCACGTAAAAATCCCCCATGGCCAACTCTTGGTTGATGCTGAGGATATTACCGGCGGTGGTACCGATGTCCGGTAGCTGCTGGTCCTGGAACGGGGCCGCGTACAACGAGGGTGTCGCACCGAACAGTCCGCCCGTTAGCAGCAGAGCGATAAGCGATCTGTGAAACCGTAAAGTCATAAGTAACGCTTCCAAGGCAACGATAGACATTTGACGCTGATCGCGGCGAAGAGTTCTTCTTCCCGCTCCCGCTCTCTATTACACTAGGCGCGCGAGAGGAACGTGTCCTGCAATAATTGAGGTTTATCATTCTGCCACTATTATCCGGCCGTGCCAAAGCTTGTTAGATTTTATTTATCCTATTGTTATGTAACCCTATTTATAGGTGATCGCGTCATGGCACAGAATGAGGGAGTATAACCGTGCTTGAAATGCTGATGCAGTGGTACCGGCGTCGTTTTACCGACCCGCAGGCGATTGCCCTGCTGACCATACTGCTAGTGGGCTTTTGCATTATCTATTTCTTTAACGGCATCTTGGCGCCGTTGCTGGTGGCCATCGTGCTGGCCTACCTGTTGGAGTGGCCGACTAATAAGCTGGAGGGCATCGGTTGTTCGCGGATCTGGGCGGTGTGCGTGGTCCTGCTGGTGTTTATCGGCATCGTGCTGGTGACGATGTTGGTGTTGATCCCCATCGTCTGGCAGCAGGGATTGGGGCTGATGGGTGACATGCCGAAGATGGTCACCCGTTTCTATGAGTATGCCGCCACCCTGCCACGCCGCTATCCGGCACTGATGGACGCCGGCATCATCGACGTGGTGGTGGAAAATCTGCGTGCGCGCATGGCGCTGATGGGCGAGTCGGTGCTGAAGTTCTCCTTAGCCTCGCTGGTGGGGATGGTGACGCTGGCCATCTATCTGGTGCTGGTGCCGTTGATGGTGTTTTTCCTGTTGAAGGACAAGGAGCAGATGCTCAACGCGTTGCGCCGGGTCTTGCCGCGTGAACGTGGGCTGGCCGGGCAAGTGTGGTTGGAGATGAATCAGCAGATCACCAACTACATCCGCGGCAAGGTGGTGGAGATGATCGTGGTCGGTGTGGCCACCTATCTGGTGTTCCTGATACTGGGGTTAAACTATGGCCTGCTATTGGCCGTCCTGGTCGGCGTCTCGGTGTTGATCCCTTATATCGGCGCGGTGTTGGTCACTATCCCGGTGGTGCTGGTGGCGCTGTTCCAGTGGGGGATGGGGGCGGACTTTTGGACGCTGTTTATCGCCTATCTGGTGGTGCAGGGATTGGATGGTAACGTGCTGGTGCCCTTGCTCTACTCGGAGGCTGTCAACCTGCATCCGTTGGTGATCATCTTGTCGGTGATCATCTTCGGCGGCTTGTGGGGATTTTGGGGCGTCTTCTTTGCCATCCCGTTGGCGACCCTGGTCAAGGCGGTGATCCATGCCTGGCCGGACGACTTTGGTAATGAGGCGCCGGGCGACACGGCGAAGTAAGAGTAACGCGGCGCCGAGTGGCGCCGCGGGATTACGCGCGCTTATGGATGGCTGCGTAGGTAGGCCAGCACCACCTCGCTGTGGGTGCTGGTCTTAAAGTTATCGAACACATGCTCTACGCGGCCGTTAGCGTCGATCAGGAAGCTAATACGGTGGATGCCGTCATAGGTCTTGCCCATGAACGATTTCTCGCCCCAGACGCCAAACTGTTCGGCAACCTGGTGATCCTCATCGGACAGCAGGGTAAAGTTGAGCAACTCTTTTTCGGCGAAGCGTGACAGTTTCTCTGGCTTATCACTGCTAATGCCGAGCACTTCCACATCAAGCTGCTTCAGTTCCGCCATGTTATCGCGCAATCCGCAGGCTTGTACCGTACAGCCCGGGGTCATCGCTTTGGGATAAAAATAGACCAACACTCTCTGGCCCTGGAAGTCGGCCAAGCTGATCTGCTCACCATCTTGATCCAACAAGGTGAACTGGGGGGCGAGGCTACCGGCTTGCAATGGACTCATTACCATTCTCTCCATCTCTTTTATTCGTCATGCTGAGAATAATTCACTACGTTAATGCTGCCCTGGGCGTTCAGCTCGTCACATAACTGGTTGAAGGCCTGCTCGATCAGGCTGGGATCCTGGTTCGCTGGGCTGTGGGCGGTGATCTGGATATAGAGCTGTTGCTCCGCCGAGCCGTCACGGGTTTGGGTGCGTGAAACCAGCTCGGCGATGTTCATCTGATGCGAGTCGAACAGATCGGTGAAGCGTTCGATGATGTGTGGCGAGTCTTTGACCTCCACCTGCACCCAGACCGTCGCTGGCATGGTGGGGCGTTCGTGCCAGGCGGTGCGCTTCATGACGATCAGCAGATCCATCTCGACACCTTTCAGCGGCAGGGTCGATTCGATCAGGGTTATCGCGTTCCAGCTGCCGGAGAGCAGCATGATGAACGTGAACTCTTCGCCCAACATCGCCAGACGGCTGTCTTCAATGTTACAGCCGCAACTACTGACGTGGCGGGTAATATTGTTGACGATACCGGGGCGGTCCGCGCCAAGGGCGGTGATGACTAAATAGTGTTGATTGGGCTGTGGCAAAAGAGTTCTTCCTGTAATGGGGATCGGGTGTACCAAGGTAATCATAAAAAAAAGTACGCGACAAGCAATTAGCATTCAGATGTCTACTTGCGTTGGCAATGCTTTAAAACGTACCATGAGACGCCTGTTTTTAGAGGGGGATGGAGTATGTTCACGGGAAGTATTGTCGCGCTGGTCACGCCGATGGATGACAAGGGTCATGTCGACCGCGCAAGCCTGAAAAAGTTGGTGGATTACCATGTCGCCAGCGGTACGTCGGCGATCGTTGCCGTGGGCACCACCGGTGAGTCGGCGACGTTGAATCATGACGAGCATGTTAACGTCGTCTTACAGACGCTCGAGCTGGCCGATGGACGCATCCCGGTGATCGCCGGTGCGGGTGCCAACGCCACCAGCGAGGCCATTGCGCTGACGGAGCGCTTTAATGATAGCGGTGTGGTGGGCTGCCTGTCGGTGACGCCTTACTATAATAAACCGACTCAGGAGGGGCTGTTCCAGCACTTCCGCGCCATCGCCGCCTGTACCGATCTGCCGCAAATCCTGTATAACGTGCCGTCACGTACCGGTTGCGATATGCTGCCGGCCACCGTGGCGCGTCTGGCGCAGATTGAAAATATCGTCGGAATTAAAGAGGCCACCGGGAACTTAAGCCGTGTCGGGCAGATCCAAGAACTGGTCAACGATCAGGATTTCATCCTGCTAAGCGGCGATGATGCCTCGGCATTGGATTTTATGCGCCTGGGCGGGCAGGGGGTTATCTCGGTTACCGCGAACGTCGCGGCACGCCAGATGGCAGAGATGTGCCGCCTGACGCTGGCCGGTGAGATCGCCGCCGCCCGTAAACTGAATCAGTGTCTGATGCCGCTGCATCACGACCTATTTATAGAAGCAAACCCGATACCCGTAAAATGGGCAACCAAGGTATTGGGCTTGATAGCGACCGACACCCTGCGTCTGCCGCTGACACCATTGAGCGACGCTGCGCGCCCGGTGGTAGAACGCGCACTGCGCCATGCCGGTGTGCTGTAACTCTTAGGGAGATTGAATGGCTTACTCAGTACAAAAGTCGACGATTGCCACCCTCGTTGGCGTCTCTTTGGCGATGATGCTCTCCGCCTGCTCCAGCGACCAGCGCTACAAGCGTCAGGTTAGCGGGGACGAAGCGTACCTGGAAACGCCGGCGCTGCAGGAGCTAAAGGCACCGGCGGGGATGATCCTGCCGCTGCAGAATAGCACCTACGATATTCGTTTTGGCAATGATAAAGGGGCTATTGGCAAGGCGCTGGATATCCGTCCTCCGGCTCAGGCGTTGGCACTGCTGAATGGCTCACGCGCCCAGTATAGTAACGGCGCCGCCATCATGCTGGTGGAGAACACCGCGGGCACCCATGGGTTGTGGGGGCAGGTGGTGCGTGCGGTACAGGCGGATAACTTCCCGATCGCCAACCGCCAGGACGCCAGCCAGTCGTTGACGACGGACTGGATCGCCTTTAATCGTGCCGATGAAGATCAGCAGTATCGCGGGCGTTATCAGATCTCTGTGCAGCCGCAGGGGTATCAGACGGCGATCGTGGTCAAGTCTCTAGCCCTGGAGCAGAGTGGTTCGCCGGTGACGGCGAACGGTGAGATCCAGCGCTATGCGGTTAATGTATTGAACGATGTGGTTAGCAATCTGGATAAGATCCAGGGTGAGCTGGCAGATGCCCGCGCGAATCGCACCATCGGTCAGATCGATGTGCAGAGCGGGGCGGATGATACCGGCCTGCCGTTGCTGATCGTGCGTGCGCCTTATGCGCAGGTCTGGGAGCGCGCGCCGGCGGTATTGACGCGTCTGGGGATGACGATCAGCGACAGCAGCCGTCCGCAGGGCACCATCGCGGTGAAATACAAGGAGCCGAGTAGCAGCACTTGGGAGAGCCTGGGTGTGAGCGCCCCGGATCTGGCTAATGGCGACTACAAGATCCAAGTCGGCGATCTGGATAACCGCACCAGCCTGCAGTTCCTCGATAGCAAGGGACAACCGTTGACGCAGGCGCGTAACGACGCGTTGGTCAAGGTATTCCAGGCGGCGTTCGCCCGTCCATAATCTGCGACGATCACGCATCAGGGGGCCTCGGCCCCCTTTTTTCTGCATTTTTTTCTCCACGCAATCGTTTGGCTGGCGTATAATGCCCCTCATCCGGCGGTAACGCCGCCTCCGAACGCTTCGGTTTATTCTGTTCTTAACCTATGGAGTACGCAAAATGCAAAAGCTCGCTGAGTTGTATCGTGGCAAAGCCAAGACGGTCTATGCCACGGATAATCCGGATCTGCTGATTCTGTCGTTCCGTAACGATACGTCAGCTCTGGATGGCCAGCGCATTGAGCAGTTTGATCGCAAGGGGATGGTGAACAACAAGTTTAATCACTTCATCATGACCAAGCTGGAGGAGGCCGGGATCCCAACGCAGATGGAGCGTCTGTTGTCCGACACCGAGGTGTTGGTGAAGAAGCTGGAGATGGTGCCGGTGGAGTGCGTGATCCGTAACCGCGCCGCGGGCTCGCTGGTGAAGCGCCTGGGCATCGAAGAGGGGAAAGTGCTGAACCCGCCGTTGTTCGATCTGTTCCTGAAGAACGATGCGATGCATGATCCGATGGTGAATGAATCCTACTGCCGTACCTTCGGTTGGGTCAGCGACGCGCATCTGGCTCAGATGAAGGCGCTAAGCTATCGGGCCAACGAGGTGCTTAGTCAACTGTTTGATGACGCCGGGCTGATCCTGGTCGACTTTAAACTGGAGTTTGGCCTATTCAAGGGGGAAGTGGTGCTGGGCGACGAGTTCTCCCCGGATGGTAGCCGACTGTGGGATAAGGTGACGCTGGAGAAGATGGATAAGGATCGCTTCCGCCAGAATCTGGGCGGGTTGATCGAGGCCTACGAAGAGGTCGCGCATCGCTTGGGTGTAGTGCTCGACTGAGCCTAACGATCGACGGGGTGTGAGGCCCCGTCGCTGTTTCCGGCGCGGATTGGGCGCGCCGCTCCTGAGCGTGGCTGTGCCTTTGGCGTATCGGTTATCGAGGGTTATCGGGGTGGGCCCTGCCGTCGTTATCGCTACGCCGCCTTCTCGCCCTGTCCTCCGATTGCTGGCACGCCTTCTGGCGACGTGACGGCGGCCTGATCTCATCCACACTCGCCATCCCCTCCATTCCCGTCTATCCGACACGGGTTAGGGGGAAATGCTGTTATACTCCGCACTTTCTCCCGTGAAACTAACGTGAACGTGATCGCACCATGCCTCTTTCCGCCTCGCTTCCTGCCATGCGTCGTGCCGGTATCCGCCGCCTGTTGGTGATCAGCGGTGACGCCGACTGGTGCCGTAGCCAAGCCTTGCGCGCCATCGCCTCGCTCGCTGAGGTGAGTTGGTGCGGCAGCCCGGCTCCCGCGGGTTGCCAAGCCTTGTCGTTTAGTCAGATACGAACCCTGCTAGGACGCGAGTTGGGTCACGCGTTGTTGGATTGGCATAGCGGTTGCCACGCGGAGGCGTTGGCGGCGCTCGCCGGAACCTTACGCGCGGGGAGCTGGCTGATCCTATTGACGCCGCCCTGGTCGGCGTGGCCGCAGCATGCCGACCCGGACAGCCTGCGCTGGAGTGAGGGCGAGCAGCCTAGCGCGACGCCACATTTCGTTTACCATCTCCAGCGTACCCTGAGCGAGGCCTCCGGGGTGACGCTGTGGCGCCAGGGGGAGGCGTGCCCGCCCCCGGCACCGCTGGCCTGTGCGGATTGGCAGCCACCGGATGGTGCGCCGACGGCACAGCAAGAGGCGATCCTCACCGCCTTGGCGCATCCGGCGGCGGTGAATGTGGTGCTGGGGCCGCGTGGTCGGGGTAAATCCACCCTGAGCGGCATGTTGGCGACGCGCCTCGCGGGGCGCTGCCTATTGACGGCACCGGCGCGGGTCTCGGCGGCGCGGGTGCAGCAGGCGCTGGCGGCGTTGCCCTTCGTCGCACCGGATGCGCTGCTGCTGCGCATCGAGGCGGGGGAGTCGCTGCCTGACTGGTTGTTGATCGACGAGGCGGCGGCGATCCCGGCGCCCCTGTTACAGCGGCTGATCGCCGCCTTTCCCCGGGTGTTGATGACCACCACCGTGCAGGGGTACGAGGGGACGGGACGCGGCTTCCTGCTCAAATTTTGCTCGGCATTACCCGACTGTCGCATCCATCATCTGGATCAGCCGTTGCGCTGGGCTGCCAGCGACCCGCTGGAGGCGTGGCTGAATGCGGCGTTGCTGTTTAGCGAGGTCGACGATCAGGCCGTGGCGCCGGTGACGGCGTTGCGTTGGCTGAACCAGGCGCAATGGCAGACGGCCGCGCCACGCATGCGTGACTTCTACATGTTGCTAACCAGTGCGCACTATCGCACTTCGCCGCTCGACCTCCGTCGCCTGATGGATGCGCCCGGCCAGCATCTGTGCGCGGCGTTGGGCGCGGAGCGGGTGCAGGGGGCGCTGTGGTTGGTGGAGGAGGGGGGGCTGAGCGCCGATTTGGCACAGGCGGTGTGGGCCGGTGAACGGCGCCCGCGTGGTAGCCTGGTCGCGCAGTCGTTGGCCGCGCATGGCGGTGAGGTTATCGCGCCGCAATTACGCTCCTGGCGTGTTAGCCGCATCGCGGTGCGGGCGGGAATGCGTCGGCGCGGTGTGGCGACGGCGCTGATGAGTGAGGCGGTGTCGCAGGCGCGTGGGCAGGCGATGGATTTTCTCTCCGTGAGCTTCGGTTATACCGCCTCCTTATGGGCCTTCTGGCAGCGTTGCGGTTTTACGCTGGTGCGTGTTGGGACGCAACGCGAGGCCAGTAGCGGATGTTATAGCGCCATGGCGCTCTACCCCTTGACCCCGGCGGGGCGGGCCTTGGCTGAGCGTCTGGCCCTACGCCTGGCACGTGATGCTCACTGGTTGATGGCGCAGACCGGGTTGTCGTTGCCGCTGACGCCCTTGGCGGCCATGGCGCCCGATGAGGCCGACCGGCGTGAGCTAATCGGGTTCGCGCACCATGCGCGCCCCTATGAGAGCGTCTGTCCTGCCCTGTTGCGCTTCCTGGCGGCGAGCCCTGCGTCGGCCCTGCCGCCGTTGTTGCTACAGCTGCGCCAACAGCAGGGCGATCTGGCGCGTCTATCCCCACCATCTGGCGTCTGTGGGCGGCGTGGCCTGATCGCCGCTCTGCGTCGCGCCGTGGCCGAGGCCTTGGCGGCGCAGGCGTCATCTTGACACCACAAAGGCGGTGCCGACGGCCACTAGGCATCGGCGTCGACCTGAGCGTATAGTCATAACGTAGAGAAGATAAGTGCGAGTTTGTGATTACGCGCGCCGCTCGCGCTAGCGTCGTATACCAACGGCAAGCCAGGCGCGCCGAAGGAGTCGATTATGGAACATCATCATGTGGTGCAGCAGCCCGATGGGGCGCCGCAGCAACTGATCTTACTGTTTCACACCGCGGGCGATAATCCGGTGGCGATGGGGCAGATCGGCGGGTATTTCGCCCGCGCCTTTCCTCAGGCGTTGGTGGTCAGCCTCGGCTCACCCGAGGTGAGTCCCGATGGCGCGGGATGGCAGTGGTATGCGCCGCAGGCGGAGGACGAGGCGCAGTGCATTGCGGCGATGATGCCGCATTTATTGCACAGGTACGTCATTGGCAGCGAGTGAGCGGCGTCGGTTACCAGGCTACCGCCTTGGTCGGCTTCTCCCAGGGAGCGATCATGGCGTTGGAGGCGGTGCGTTGCGAAGCCGATCTGGCCGGACGGGTGATCGCCTTCAGCGGGCGATTCGCGACCTTGCCGCAGGATAAGCTGGGGAATACGGTGATCCACCTGCTACACGGCAGCGAGGATGAGCGAGTCGCGCTCGCCGAGGCTCAGGCGATGGAGGCGCGCCTGCGCGCGACAGGAACCGATGTGACGCTGGATACGGCGTCGGTGGGGCACGCCATCAATGATGACTTGATGGAGGCGGCGATGAGTCGCCTGTTGAGTTACATCCCTCAGCGTTACTGGGACGAGGCGCTCAGCGGTAAGCGTGGGGAGATCGTGGCCTACCGCTGAGGCGTGCGGACGTTACGGGCGTGGCTTGCGCCCTTTATCCGCCTTTGGCCAGTCGTCATCCGCATCCCACTGGGCGTTATTGTCGCGGTGAGGCGGCAAGGGGGGACGATGGTCTAAATAGCGCTTGGGATCGAGGCGCATCAGCGCCTTGATCCCGTTCCAGATCATCCCGATCAAGACCAGCAAGATCAGCCACCAATAGTCTGCCAGCCAACTCATTGTTTCCCCTCCTGGGTATGAATGTAACGTGCGAAGATCGTCGCCATATTCGCCGTGAGCCAGTCGCGCCCGGCGATCTCGTGATCCTGCCAGGCCGCCAGCAATAACGTCGGCGTGAGTTGCGTTTCGGCCTGCTGCGCCAACGGCCGATAGCTCAGGTGCCAGGGCTCGGCGGCGACGCCGGCAGGCGCGTTGCCTGTGAATGGGCGGTAGAAGTCGAACTCGGCCATGTGCGCGTCCAACCAGCGCGTCAGCGGAAGGAAATAGCCACCGGCTTGGTACTCCCACGGCTCCAGTTGGAGTCGTGCTTCCGAAGGCAGCGCCGCGACATCATAGACATCGAGATCGCTGCCCCAATGGTGGCGGCTGGCACCGGGTAGCGCCGACCAACGCAAGATAGCCTGGCAGCGCGCGTCGGGCGCGAGCGTGTCGGCCTGGATCGGGCGGCTGTCGGCGTCCAGCAGCGGACGGCGGCCATGGAACTTGTCGTTCCAGATGCGCTGTTGGCGGGCGAAGTCGCGGAAGGTGCTGGCGGGCTGGAGATCAATGCCATCCGCTTGCGCCCGCCGTTGCATGGCGAGAAATGCCTCGGCAGCTGGCCGTTGCAGGCGGTGATGGCCGCACAGCGCCACCAGATGGTCGCTGCTTTGGCCGGTTAACATCGCGGGGGTGATCATGCGAGGAGTCGCTCCATGATGCGTTGATACATACGGCAGAGGCGCTGGAGATCGGCGGCGCTGACGCATTCATCGACTTTGTGAATGGTGGCGTTGAGTGGCCCCAGTTCGACCACCTGCGCCCCCATACGGGCGATAAAGCGCCCGTCGGAGGTGCCACCCGTGGTTAACAGGCGTGGCGCCTGACCCGCGTAACAGTTGACGGCATCGACGACCGCCTCGACCAGCGCGCCGCCGGGCGTGAGGAAGGGCAGGCCGGAGAGCGACCAGTTGAGGGTGTAGCGCAACCCATGGCGCTCGAGCAACGCCGTCACCCGTTGCTGGATCGACTCGACGCTCGACTCGGTACTGAAGCGTAGATTGAATTGCACATACAACTCGCCGGGGATCACGTTGTTGCTGCCGGTACCGGCGGCGAGGTTGGCGATCTGCAGGCTGGTGGGGGGGAAGAAATCGTTGCCGCGATCCCATTCGATGGCGACCAGTTCGGCCAGCATCGGCGCGGCACGGTGTACCGGATTGTCGGCCAGATGCGGATAGGCGACATGTCCCTGAATGCCGTGCACGGTCAGATCGGCGGTGATGGAGCCGCGTCGACCATTCTTGACCACGTCGCCGAGGCGTTGCTCGCTGGAGGGCTCGCCCACCAGACAGTAGTCGAGGCGTTCGCCGCGCGCTATCAGGGTTTCGACCACGCGCACGGTACCGTCGCGGGCACTGGCCTCCTCGTCGGAGGTGATCAGGAAGGCCAGGCGACCGGCGTGTGTAGGATGGGCGGCGACGAAACGTTCGGCGGCGACGATCATCGCCGCCAGTGAGCCCTTCATATCGGCGGCGCCGCGACCATATAGCAGGCCGTCTTCGAGTGTCGGGGTGAAGGGGGGATGGCGCCACTGGCGTTCATCGCCGGGCGGCACGACGTCCGTATGGCCGGCGAAGGCCAACACCGGTCCCTCACCGCCACGCCAGGCCCACAGATTACGCGTCTCACCGTGCGGCATCGCTTCGATATGGAAGTCCAGGGCGCGCAGGCGCGCCATCAGGATCTCTTGGCACCCGGCATCGTCGGGACTCAGCGAAGGGCAACGGATCAGCTGTTGCGCCAAGGCGAGAACGGGGCAGAGCGTCATAGCGCCTCCTCGGCGAAAAAGGCCGCGTATGTCTCGGCCTTGAAGCCCAATAACAGCCGTTCGCCCTGTTGCAGCAGCGGGCGTTTGATCAGCGCCGGGTGAGCCAGCATGAGCTGTAGCGCCCCCTCCGCTTGCTGCGCCTGGGCGCGGGTGGCCTCATCCAGCCCCCGCCAGGTGGTGCCGCGCGTATTCAGCAGCGCCGTGACCCCCAGCCGGGCGATAAAGCCGTGTAACAGCGCCGCTTCCAGGCCATCGCTGCGGTAGTCATGAAAGCGGTAGGCGATCTGCCGTTCATCCAGCCACTTGCGGGCCTTTTTTACCGTATCGCAGTTCTTAATGCCGTAGATCACCGGCGCAGGGGAAGATGACGGAGTGGTCATGATACTGTTACCTTTGCTGTGCGAAGGCTCCATAATGCGGTAATTCTGCCGTGGGATCTACCCTTGCCGCACCGCCTGGGGCGTCGCCGTCCCCCTTGCTTTCCGCGTCTCGCCCCCTTCGCACCATGCGGCTTATGCGCTCGCTCGGCCAGACGTTAGGCGCGGGGATGGCGGTGGAGCGCGGCGGGATGTCACGCGCTCGCGTGACACAGCACGAAATTTATCCGCTGAAAACTTCACCACCGGCGGATGGCGAGTTATTATGCAGACGCTATTTTCCCTATAACTTAATAAAGATACGAAAATGATTGATAAAGAATTGGATACCTGGAAGTCATTTATTGAATTTATTTTGAACCAACGGGAACAACAACAGGAGTAGCCGATCCCTCGCCCCCGTTAAGGGGGCGGCGTCGTTTTGGCCTCAGGCGTGGTGGCTCGGTTTTCCGGGGAAGCGGCGACGAACCAAGATAAAGAACAACGGGACGAAGTAGATCGAGAGCAGGGTCGCGGCAACCATGCCACCCAGCACCCCGGTACCGACGGCATGTTGGCTGGCGGAGCCGGCGCCGTGGCTGGTCGCCAAGGGGAGCACCCCGAAGATGAAGGCTAGCGAGGTCATCAGGATCGGCCGCAGACGTAGGCGGCAGGCCTGCAATGTCGCCGCCAGCAGATCCTTGCCGTTACGGTTGAGCTCATTGGCGAATTCGACGATCAGGATGGCGTTTTTGGCCGACAGGCCGATGATGGTCAACAGGCCAACCTGAAAATAGACGTCATTCTCCAGTCCCCGCAGCCAGGTGGCGCAGACCGCGCCCAGCACGCCAAGTGGTACCACCAGCATGACCGAGAAGGGGATGGACCAACTCTCGTACAGGGCCGCCAGGCAGAGGAATACCACCAGCAGGGAGAGGGCATACAGCGCCGGTGCCTGGGCGCCGGAGAGGCGCTCCTGGTAGGACATGCCGGTCCACTCCAACCCGAAGCCGCTGGGCAACTCGCTAACCAACTGCTCCATGATATCCATCGCGTGTCCGGTACTGATGCCGGGCGCCGCCTCGCCGACGATCTCGACCGCTGCCGCGCCGTTATAGCGCTCCAGCCGCGGCGAACCATAGCGCCAATCGGTGCTGGCAAAGGCAGAGAAAGGCACCATCGCGCCCTGGGCGTTGCGGACATACCATTTGTCGATGTCGCTCGGCAACATGCGGTAGGCGGCCTCGCCCTGCACATAGACCTTTTTCACCCGGCCACGGTTAAGGAAATCGTTGACATAGGTGGAGCCCCAGGCGGTTTTCAAAGTGTCGTTGATGTCGTCGATATTGACCCCGAGCGCCTGCGCCTTGCGTTGATCGATGTTGACTTGGAGCTGTGGGCTATCGTCCATGCCGTTGTGACGTACGCGGGTCAGCGCCGGCTGCTTGGCGGCGGCGGCCAGCAACTGGTCGCGTGCCTGCATCAGCGCGTCGTGGCCGAGACCGGCGTGGTCCTCCAACTCCATGTCGAAGCCGGCGGTACTCCCCAGGCCAGAGATCGCCGACGGGCTGCTGGCAAAGACGCGGGCCTCACGGATCTGGGCAAACGCTTTACTGGCACGCTCGACGATGGCGGCCGCGCTGTCGCTATCGTTCGGGCGTTGCTCCCAGGGTTTGAGGCGGACGAACATCCGGGCGACGTTCTGGCCGTTGCCGCCAGGGCCTGCGCCGACGATGGAGAACACCGATTGCACATCCTTACCCTCGTCGACCAGCAGATAGTGTTCCACCTTCTCCACCACCTTCAGTGTCTCCTGCTGGGTCGAACCGACCGGTAACTGGATCTGGGTCATAAACACCCTGCGATCCTCCAACGGGAGGAAGGAGGTGGGCAGATGCAGGTATAACGTGCCCAGGCCAGCGAGGATCAATAGATAGAGCAACATGCTGCGCCCGGCATTGCGTACCACGCGCTCGACACCGTTCTCATAGCGCAGGGCGCTACGCTCGAAGGTGCGGTTAAACCAACCGAAAAAGCCTTTCTTGCCGTGTAACTGCGTCTTGTCGATTGGACGTAGCAGGGTCGCGCAGAGTGCCGGAGTGAGGATTAGGGCGACCAGCACCGAGAAGATCATCGCCGAGACGATGGTGATGGAGAACTGGCGGTAAATCGCCCCGGTAGTCCCACCGAAGAAGGCCATCGGCACAAAGACGGCCGACAGCACCAGGGCGATCCCGACCAGGGCACCCTGGATCTGATCCATCGACTTCCGGGTCGCCTCGCGCGCTGAGAGCCCCTCTTCGCTCATCACGCGTTCGACGTTCTCTACCACCACGATGGCGTCATCCACCAATAGCCCTATCGCCAGCACCATGGCGAACATGGTGAGCGTATTGATGCTATAGCCCATGGCGAGCAACACCGCGAAGGTCCCCAGCAAGACCACCGGCACGGCGATGGTGGGGATCAAGGTGGCGCGCAGGTTCTGCAGGAAGAGGTACATCACCAGGAATACCAACAGGATGGCCTCGAACAGGGTCTTCACCACATCCTGGATCGCCGCTTTGACAAAGGGCGTGGTCTCGTAGGCGTATTCGACTTTGAGGCCGTGAGGGAAGTAGGGTTCCAACTGAGCTAGCTTGGCCTTCACGCGGGCGTCGGTGGCCAGTTCGTTGGCGCCGGAGGCCAGCTTGATACTCATCCCCGTGGCTGGCTTGCCGTTAAAGCGTGACAGATAGTCGTACTTTTCCGCGCCCAGCTCGACCTGCGCCACATCGCCGAGCGTGACCAGCGAGCCGTCGCTGTTGACCCGCAGGGTGATGGCGCGGAATTGCTTCGGCGTCTGCAACTGAGACTGCGCCATCAAGGTGGCGTTGAGCGCCTGGCCGGGCAGTGCCGGGGTGGCGCCGATCTGGCCGACGGCGATCTGGCTATTCTGGCTCTTGATGGCCTGGACGACGTCTTGGGTCGTCAGGGCGAACTGGTTGAGCTTAATCGGGTCGAGCCAGATGCGCATGGCGTATTGGGAGCCGAAGGCATCGACGCTGCCCACGCCTTCGATGCGGCTGATGGGATCTTGCAGGTTACTGGCGACATAGTCGGCGATATCC